>NZ_JACAIJ010000003.1:0-292697 GCF_030325485.1 Acinetobacter sp. R933-2 | reverse complement strand
ATGTACCAAGGTTTTATCATGTTTATCTTTGCTGTTTTTGGTTTGCTTGCAATTGGCATCGTGTATCAGTCAATTGCACTCTTAAAAGGCAAGCCCTTATCTGAAGTTATTTCCGAAATTAAAGCTGCATTTATTTCAATTATCGGAAATGGCAAAGGAGGGCAAAGCTAATGAATAAACCATTCTTTGACGAAGCACGAAAAATTGCAGGTGGCAAACTCACTCAGTCGCAAGTTGATAAGCTCAATGTTGTAGTTGATGAATTAGCACCAAAAACAACACAAACAACCAGTGCTTCAGGCATCGACCTAATTTGTAGCTTTGAAGGTCTACGCCTAAATGCCTACGATGATGGCGTGGGCGTTTGGACAATTGGTTATGGTACAACTGTTATCAATGGCGTAAAAGTCAAAAAAGGCGACACTTGTACAGTTGAACAAGCCAAATCCTATATAGCATCTGATCTTAAAAAATTCGAAGCTGCTGTAAATAAAGTCACTGTTGCCTTGAATCAAAATCAGTTCGATGCGTTGGTGTCATTAGCTTACAATATCGGTACAGGTGCTTTTGCAGATTCTACATTGCTTAAAAAATTAAATGCTGATGACTATAAAGGTGCAGCAGCTCAGTTTGATGTTTGGGTGAAAGCAGGTAGTAAACGAGTGCAGGGTTTAGTGAATCGACGAGCTGTAGAAAGAAAGTTGTTTGAAAAGACAGTCTAGTGGTCTAGATTGTTATTTACGTTAAGGCTGTGCAACTTATTTTTAAGTACACAGCTCATTAGTACTAAATTTATGTTGTTTACTATATTTTTAATCATGTTCTGCTTATACTGTGCGCCAATTAGGAAATTTAATTTTTTCACGTCATGAGTACTTTCGATATTAAGTACATGATTGTGTACATATTTTTAGAGTAGTTTATGGCAGTAGCTAAAAAATCAGTTAATATCAATAACATACGCAATTTTTCAATTATTGCGCATATCGACCACGGAAAGTCGACACTTGCGGATCGTTTCATTCAAACTTGCGGTGGTTTACAAGATCGTGAAATGCAGGCTCAAGTCCTCGACTCTATGGAGTTAGAGCGTGAGCGTGGTATTACGATTAAAGCGACTTCGGTCACCTTGTATTATACGCATCCGAATGGTCAAGAATATCAATTAAACTTCATTGACACCCCAGGACACGTAGACTTCTCTTATGAAGTATCACGTTCTTTGGCGGCATGTGAAGGTGCACTTTTGGTTGTTGATGCAGCTCAAGGTGTGGAAGCTCAATCGGTTGCAAACTGCTATACAGCAATTGAACAGGGCTTAGAAGTACTTCCTGTTCTGAATAAAATTGATTTGCCGCAGGCTGAACCTGAACGTGTCATTCAAGAAATTGAAGATATTATCGGGATTGAAGCCACTGAAGCTCCAACGTGTTCGGCAAAAACAGGTTTAGGCATTGAAGGTGTGCTTGAAACATTGGTCAATGTGATCCCTGCACCTGAAGGTGATCGTGATGCGCCTTTACAAGCTTTGATTGTAGACTCATGGTTTGACAACTATTTAGGCGTTGTTTCTTTAGTCCGTGTGAAACAAGGTCGTGTGCGTAAAGGCGACAAAATGTTGATGAAATCAACAGGTCAAACGCACATCATCACTTCAGTGGGTATTTTTAATCCAAAGCATACTGAAACAGGTATTTTGGAAGCAGGTGAAGTTGGTTTCGTCATTGCGGGAATCAAAGATATTTTTGGTGCGCCTGTAGGTGATACCATCACATTATCAACGACACCAGACGTTGAAACATTACCAGGGTTTAAAAAGGTTAAACCGCAGGTTTATGCAGGTTTATTCCCAATTGATGCCAGCGATTTTGAACCTTTCCGTGATGCTTTGCAGAAACTACAAATCAATGACTCTGCATTATTCTTTGAACCTGAAAGCTCAGATGCATTAGGCTTTGGTTTCCGTTGTGGTTTCCTTGGTATGTTACATATGGAAATCGTACAAGAACGTTTAGAACGTGAATACGATTTAGATTTGATTTCTTCAGCACCGACTGTAATTTATGAAGCGGTGATGAAAAATGGTCAAACAATCTATATTGATAGCCCTTCTAAAATGCCAGATGGTTCAACTGTAGAAGATTTACGTGAACCGATTGCAGAATGTCATATTCTTGTTCCACAAGACTATTTGGGTAATGTCATGACTTTATGTGTTGAGCGCCGTGGTGTGCAAAAGGACATGAAATTTATGGCAAATCAAGTGTCTATCACATTTGAAATCCCAATGGCTGAAGTCGTGATGGACTTCTTTGATAAGTTAAAATCATGTTCTCGTGGTTTTGCGTCATTAGACTATACTTTTGTGCGTTTTGAAAGTTCATCTTTGGTTAAGGTTGATGTGCTAATTAATGGTGATAAGGTAGATGCCTTAGCCATGATTTGTCACCGTCAAGATGCGCGTCATCGTGGTATTGCACTCGTTGAAAAAATGAAAGACTTGATTCCACGTCAAATGTTTGATGTTGCGATTCAGGCGGCTATTGGTGCACAAATCATTGCACGTTCAACTGTAAAAGCGATGCGTAAAAACGTATTAGCGAAATGTTACGGTGGTGACGTTTCACGTAAGAAGAAATTACTTTCGAAACAAAAAGAAGGTAAGAAACGTATGAAGCAAGTGGGTAGCGTTGAAATCCCACAAGAAGCGTTCCTTGCTGTATTAAAAGTCGATAGATAAAAACTAGAGGTCTGATTGCTCATGGATTTTGATTTTAATTTAATTCTCGTACCTGCAACGCTGATATTTTTTGGCTTATGGTTGCTCGACAAGTTTGTGCTTAAACAGCGTGCGACCAAAGGAAAGGGAAATGAAAATTTCATCATTACATGGGCATACGACTTCTGGCCCGTATTAGCTGTAGTTTTAGTTTTACGCTCTTTCTTCTTTGAACCTTTTAATATTCCTTCAGATTCTATGGTGCCAACTTTAGAAACAGGTGATTATATTTTGGTGAATAAATACCAATATGGTGTACGTTTGCCGATTACCAACACTAAAGTTTTAGATATTGGCGAACCGCAACGTGGTGATGTTGCTGTGTTTCGTTATCCTGAAAATCCAAAAATTAGTTATATCAAACGTATTATTGGTTTACCAGGTGATCATATTGAATTTGATAATGGGCAGTTGATCATTAATGGTCAAAAAATTTCCCAAGTTACAACTGAGTTCAGTCGTGAAAAAGACATTTTGGATACACCAAAATCAATCTATTATACTGAAACTATGGGTGAGCATCAGCATTTAGTCCGTATTCTTGAAGGTCAAAATACGTTAGTTGGTGCATTTAACTATGCTCAGAAAAAAGAAGATCTACCTTTTGTTGCACGTGATAATGATCGTTTTATAAAAAGCAATGGTCAGAGTTGGGAAGTGACTGTACCAAAAGGAAAGTACTTTGCAATGGGTGATAATCGTGATCAAAGTGCTGATAGTCGTTTTTGGGGTTTTGTGCCTGAAGAGAACTTAACAGGTCATGCGATTTATGTGTGGATGCATAAAGAGCCTGGTTTGAATTTTCCATCATTTAGCCGTAATGGAAAAATTAACTAGTTAAAAGATAGAGTGTAATGAAAAGACCAAGTTGATTGGTCTTTTTTTATGACTTAAAAAAGTATATTTAGTTTACTCAGATGAAATAAAGTAGGTAAAAATGTACGCTTTAATCTAGCAAGTCTATAGGCTTTGCAAGATAATAGAATGATTAAATATGTGTGCGTGGTCTCAATTAACAAGAATAGATCTGTACTGTCGATATTTAGTTTTTTAATTTGGGGAATTTGGTGCTGTAAACTCAGTGGGATTTTATTATCTACACTTATGTTCATAGTGCCAAAATGGTATAATTATTTCGCCTAGTGGATAATAACAATGCGTAAATCTCAACAAGGTGCGTCGTATATTACGATTTTATTGGTAATCATGGTCTTTGCTTTTGTTGCAAAAGCAGCAGTGGCAATCTGGCCATCATACTGGGACGATCGTGTGATTAATAATCAGATAGAGCAATTGATGCAAGAGAGCTCTTCTGAAATCACACCATCTAAATTTGAAAGTCAAATGAGCCAACGCTTAGATATGAACAATATCCGTGATTTGAAATTTAAGGATATTGCAACCGTATCTACAGAAAACGGTTTAACAGTGACTAAGAAATATGAAGTAAGAACACCGTTTTTTATGAATATTGACTTAGTCCAAACATTCGAGAAGAGTTTTGATCAAAGGTCAGTTCAAAGTAAGTGATCCACGCTTACAGAGTCGTATCGGTTATGTGTTTAAACAACCAGAGTTATTACAACTTGCACTGACACATCGTTCGGTAAGTCATAAATATAACTATGAGCGCCTAGAATTTCTAGGCGATTCACTGTTAGGTATGATTATCGCAAACTATTTGTACCACGCTTATCCTACAGAGAATGAAGGGCGTTTAACACGTATGCGTGCAACATTAGTGCGTCAGGAAGCATTAGGTAAAATTGCCAATGATTTAAAATTAAGCACCAGTTTAATTTTAAGTACAGGTGAATTGAAATCTGGTGGTCATCATCGTGAGTCTATATTAGCAGATACAGTCGAAGCGCTTATTGGTGCAATTTATACAGAGAGTCAGGATTTACCTTTATTACGTTCGATTGTTTTAAAATGGTATGAACCTTATCTGGAAAATATTGAACCAACGGATCAGCTAAAAGATCCAAAATCGCGTTTACAAGAATATCTACAAGCTCGTAAAAAGCATTTACCTGTTTATGAGGTTGTAGATATTCAGGGTGATGCACCGAATCAACATTTTAAAGTAGAATGTACTGTAGATGGCTTGCCTAAAATGATGGGTGAGGGATCAAGTCGCCGCTTTGCAGAACAGGCAGTTGCGGCGGAATTTTTAAAGTTATTGGAGCAGTAAACTGCATGAGTACACATTCCGATCACAATGATGCTGATCACGAGCCAACTGAAAACGGCAATGATTTAATTAATCAATTTTTTAGTTCGCAAGGGACAGAAATTCCTTCGGATTATCGTAGTGGCTTTGTTGCAATTGTTGGTCGCCCAAATGTAGGTAAATCAACATTGATGAACCATTTATTGGGTCAAAAACTTTCAATTACTTCACGTAAGCCACAAACAACTCGACATAAAATTGTTGGGATTGATAGTCGTGAAAAATCTCAGGCAGTATTTGTTGATACACCAGGGATGCACAAGAAAGAAGTACGTGCCATCAATAAAATGATGAATAAAGCTGCAAATTCAGCCTTACGTGATGTCAATCTTGTATTGTTTGTTTTGGATGCACAAAAGTGGACACAAAATGACGATTTAGTCTTGGAAAAACTGCAAAATGCAGAGATGCCTGTGATCTTGATCATCAATAAAATTGATACCTTAGAAAATAAGCGTATGGTTTTACCCTTGATTCAAGAACGCGCTAAGCTTATGAATTTTGCTGAAATTGTCCCTGTATCGGCATTGCGTGGTGCAAACTTAGATCATTTGCGTGATGCGATTGAAAAATATTTGCCATTCCAACCGCCGCTATATTCATTAGAACAAGTGACAGATCGTTCTGAACGTTTCCTTGCGAGTGAAATTATTCGTGAGAAAATCATGCGTCAGTTGGGTGAGGAACTTCCTTATGATTTAACGGTTCAAATTGAATCATTTAAAACTGAGGAAGCGACCATTAATGAAAAAACAGGTCGTCCTAAAGCAGCGTGTACTTATATTGATGCAACGATTTTTGTGGATCGCCCTGGTCAAAAAGCCATTGTGATTGGTGAAAAAGGTGCCAAACTGAAAAAAATCGGGATGGACGCACGTGTTGATATGGAAAAAATGTTCGAACAAAAAATCATGCTGACACTTTGGGTGAAAGTCAAAGGTGGCTGGTCTGATGATGAACGTGCATTGAAGAGTTTAGGCTATAGCGATATTTAATTGTTATTAAAGCGTTTTAATTGTTAAATAAGGAACTGTCATGATTCGAGTTTTCACTATATTGACATGTATTTTCATGTTGCAGGGGTGTATTACCAAAATTGTCACAGTTCCTGTTAAAGCTGCTTATGGCGTAACCAAAGGTGTTGTTAAAGGCACTGCGGCTGTTGTTGGTGCAGTCATTCCCGATGGGGATGATGAAGATAAGAAAAAAGATTGATCATGCTTAGGAACTTCCTCAGTGTGAGTGAAATACTGAATAATGCGTAATGAAGTTTTACATGGATATTTAATTCATCATCGTAAATATCGTGAGCGAAGTCATATTGTGCATTTGTTTACGCAAGAGCATGGGCGTGTCGATGGTATTTTAAGACAGACGCCTCCACCACAATATCAACCGATTATATTACAAGCTTCGGGTAAGTCGGAGTTAAAAAACTTTTCCAAATTAGAAATTTTGAACCAACCCATTTTTTTTTATGGTGATGCTTTTTTCTCAGGCTTTTATCTCAATGAAGTTATTCTTCGTTTATGCCCACTTGAAGAAGCAATGCCTGAAACTTTTGCACAATATCATATTACATTGCAGCATCTACAAAATTTGGCTGAGCATTCACAAGCAGATTTATTTTTAAGACAAATTTTACGTCAGTTTGAACACGCATTATTAGAAGAGCTTGGTTATCCTTTAGATTATCAGCATGATGCTCATCAGCATGAAATTAGTGCAAATCAAAGTTATCAGTTTCAGTTATCAGATGGTTTTATTCCTGTGGCACATTACTCGCCTGCAACTTTGTTGGGAAAGCAAATTTTGAGTATGGCTCATTATGAAAAGGGTATGGATTTTAGTTCAGAACAGTTACAATTATTAGCGAAGCTTTATCGGCAAATGATTAGCTCATTACTCGGTGATCGACCTTTGAAAAGTCGTCAGCTTTGGATTCAAAATTCTCAATCGAAAATGGCGAAACATTAATTTTTAAAATTTATTCTTATTAGGAAAATGGTATGGCTGCATTGCTTGGTGTAAACATTGATCATGTTGCGACTTTAAGACAAGCACGTGGAACGATTTATCCTGATCCTGTAAAAGCAGCATTAATTTGTGAACAAGCAGGGGCAGAAGGGATTACTCTACATTTACGTGAAGATCGTCGTCATATTCAAGACGATGATGTACGTCGTATGCGTCCTGTTTTAAAAACAAGAATGAACTTAGAAATCGCAGTTACAGATGAAATGGTGGCATTTGCCAAAGAAATTCAGCCACATCATGTATGTTTTGTACCTGAAAAGCGTCAAGAAATCACGACAGAAGGTGGTTTAGATGTCGTTGGACATTTTGAAGATGTTAAGGCTGCTACTCAGGCGCTCACTGCCATTGGTTGTGATGTTTCCTTGTTTATTGATCCTGATTTTGCTCAGATTGATGCAGCAATCGCTTGTGGTGCCCCAACGATTGAGCTTCATACAGGAGCGTATGCAGATGCAGAAACAGCAGAAGCTCAACAGGTAGAATTACAACGTATTATCAAAGGTGCGGAGTATGCCGCATCTAAAGGTTTGGTTGTTAATGCTGGACATGGTTTGAACCTTGAAAATGTTGCTCCAATAGCAGCAATTCCTCAAATTCATGAATTGAATATTGGACATTCAATTATTGCAGAAAGCGTATTTGTCGGTTTAACGCAAGCTGTGAAGGATATGAAAGCAGCGATTCAAGCCGCAGGCTAATTTTCTTTTACTCTCTTAATTGTTGTTGAATATTTCATGTCTAATATTAATTATGATGAACTCATGCAACCTGTCATTGCTTTTTTAGGTTGCGAAACGCCTAAAGCATGGTTAGATGAGGCATTAAATAATTTACCCTTGCTGATGCAAGATCATGCCAATTGTGAAAAAAAAGCAGCAGGAACAGCCATGAATTTGATGTTCCGTTATAGCTTTTTTACCGATTTACAAGTGAAATTAGCACAGCTTGTACGTGAAGAAATGTTGCATTATGAGCAAGTGCTTGAGTTTATGACCAAACGAGGTTATGAGTGGAAAGGTTTAAGTGCAGGACGTTATGCGGGGGGGTTACGCAAAGAAATCCGTACCTATGAGCCTGAAGCTTTGATTGATGTTTTAGTCATAGGCGCATTTGTTGAAGCACGCTCTTGCGAGCGATTTCATGCACTTGCACCAATTGTAGATGATGAATTAGGGCGCTATTATCGCTATCTGTTAAAGTCTGAATCACGCCATTATGAAGACTATTTGGCTTTAGCTTTAGATGTTGCAAAGACGTCAAAGCTGAAAGATCCAGAAGAAACGATTCAGCAACGAATTGAGTTTATTCGAGAAGTTGAAAAAAACTTAATTTTAAGCCCCGATGAGAGCTTCCGTTTTCATAGTGGTGTACCCGTTAAGGTTGCTGCATAAGTCATTAAGAAAAAGAAGCGATAAGTTCGCTTCTTTTTTATTTCGCCTAGAACATATTTTATCTATCAAATTATTAAATGATCAAAGTCTTTGCTTGAGTATTTTATTTATATGACAGGTTTAGATTTTGAGAAAAAGTAAATTTATTTTATATAAAAAAAGCCCACTTCGTAATGAGTGGGCTTTTAGAATTTGGCTCTCCAACCTGGGCTCGAACCAGGGACCTGCGGATTAACAGTCCGTCGCTCTACCGACTGAGCTATTGGAGAATCTGCATGCGATTATAAGGACATTTCCCACAGGGTCAAGCTTTAAATGTCATGTTTTCTTCATTTTTATCTTGTATGTTCTATATTTGAACAAAAAAGACAATTCTAAGAAAAAAACTTGCATGTCTAGGCGGAGCTTGTTAGTTTAATTGCATAGATCGTTTAAATGAAAATTTAAACAGTGTGGATTTAACTCACTTGCCAGCACAAAAATGGCTAAACAGGAGAAAGCGAATGAATACGCTCACTATCTCAAATATATTTTCAAATTTTTCTTTTTATAAGGAAAATTATCTTTCATTGATTCATGATCCAACCCATTATTTTACACCTGTTGAGGATGCCTATATCGAGGCTTGGCCTGCTGCAAAAAAAAGTCTAGTTTTAGGAGATTTATTGCAATTATGGTTCAGTGAAAAGTGGTTGTTGAATGATTCCATTCAAAATTTATTTGATGTACAGAGCAAAAAACGTATTTCAGTTTTGTCTCAGGATGTCTATGTTTATCAAATTACAGGTAATCTTTTGACTGGATCTAATCAATCTAAAGCTTGGTCATTAAAAAAACAGCAAGGCTCAGACGTTTTTTTAGATCGTGTTGTTAAATTTTATGCTGAATGTTGGGCTTTAAATCGACCACATTTTAATTTTTTAGTTCAAAATAAAACAGCATAGGGTTATGCGTTAAGGTTAAATGCTATTTCATTGTAAAATGAGCAATCATTTATATCAGTCTTTAAGCTTTTAAAAAGTATATTTCTGATTTGGATGATGTTATATCACAAAGAGATAAGAATTTTTGATATAAAAAAAGGCAAAGTAAAACTTTGCCTTTTTAGATCTCAATAGACCTTAGTGGTGATGACCACCTACACCATGAACATGACCATGTTCTAATTCTTCAGCTGAAGCTTCACGAATTTCAACGATTTCTACTTCAAAAGTAAGATCTTGACCTGCTAATGGGAAGTTAGCATCAACGACAACATTGTCACCTTCAACCGCTTTAACAGTAACGATTTGAACGCCATCATCAGTTTGAGCTTGGAACTGCATACCAGCTTCGATGTTCTCAACACCTTGGAACATTTGAGCAGGAACTTCTTGAACTAGATCAGGATTATATTCGCCATAACCTTCAGCAGCAGGAACGTTTACTGTAAATTTTTCACCTACAGTTTTACCTTCTAAAGCTTTTTCTAAACCAGGAATGATGTTACCTGCGCCATGCAAATATGCTAGTGGCTCACCTTGTGATTTATCGAGAGTTTCACCCTCAGCGTTAGTCAACGTATAGTGGAAAGAAACCACTTGGTTATTTGCAATAGCAGTCATGTTATTGATCCATTCGATAACGATAGTTTTAAGTGTACATCATAAAGTGAAATGCAATTTTTGTAGACTAAATTTACGAAAAAAAAGCATTTTTACCACTTTTTTGATGGTTTTTTCATTAATATGGGCGAATTTTTAAATTTCAATGCAATTTTATTCTTGGCGTAATTTTCCGTGTAACAAAATCTTTTGCTGTGAGTAAGCCTGCATGTGTATAACCATAAATTGTGGCTTGATGCATTCGATATAGAGAAACATACATAGATTTCGCAACAAAGCCTTGTACATTGACTTGACCCAATAATTCACCTACAGCTTTGTTTTTACTCAGCGAAACTAAAGAGCCTTTATCTGAAAATTGGAACATTGGCTGTTGGCTGCCATGAATTCTTGCTTTGAGTGCATCAAGCATAAAACTTGCTTGTTGACTTGCAACTTGTGCGCGAGGTCCTAAAGCGCCTTCACGTGCATCTAAAATACAGTTGGCACAATCACCAATTGCAAAAATATTTGGATCGGTTTTGGTTTGTAATGTTGCGTAGACTTCTAAACGACCCATACGATCTTTTTTAAAGTCTGGTAATTCTGCAATCACTTTTGGTGTTTTAATGCCCGCAGCCCATACTTTAAGCTCAGCTTGAATACTGCTACCGTCGTTAAAATAAACACGTTCAGCATCAACTTTTTCTACACGTTTTGCGGTTAATACATCAATTTTCATTCGTTGCAGTTGTTTGTCAGCATGCTCTGCAATTTTTTCTGAAAGGGCAGGTAAAATACGATCTGCTCCTTCAATCAGCGAAATTTTAACTTGATTTGGATTAATTTTGTTTAAGCCATATTTATAAAAATTTTGTTTTGCTTCAACAAGCTCTGCTGATAGTTCAACACCCGTTGCACCTGCACCAATCACAGCGATATTTAGATGACGTTCAGTATTTTTATTTTGTGCATCGAGATATAAATGCAGAAGATCTTGCTGGAAAATTTCAGCCTGTTGTAAGCTATCAAGATAATGACAATATTCCTTTACACCTGGGGTATTAAAGTCATTTGAAACAGAACCAACCGCGAGTACTAAAGTGTCATAAGCAAGCGTTTGTTTTTCACTGGCTGCTTCGTATTTTGTGGTTTGAGGTTTACTGAGGGTAATTTCCTGTTTTTCACGGTCTAAACTTTCAAAACGTCCTTGTACAAACTCATAATGATGCTTTGCTGCATGTGCATAATAATTGGTGCCTTCATCATTTGGGTTCATGGTACCTGCTGCAATTTCATGCAATAAAGGTTTCCAGATATGAGTGAGTTTCTGGTCTACAAGTGTAATTTTGGCTTTATTTGCTTTACCAAGTGTATCACCAAGTTGTGTAACCAACTCAAGACCGCCAGCACCGCCGCCAACGATCACAATATGATGAAGTTTAGACATAATTTACCTAATAGTTGTTATAAAAGATGACATTAATATGCCACCAGATACACAATTATTCGGCTTTTTTGTTTTACAATTTACATATTTACAATAAAACAAAGTAAAAGCGTTGGATTTTTTTCTTGTTTAAAATCCAAACAGGTTTTTTAGCCAATCAAGAAGGCGTTCAAACCAAGATGCTTGTTCAATGTATACGTCATCTTCTATATCAAAAGATTGTAATAAAGCATCATTTTGGTAAACATTGACTTTCGCTAAGTGCATCATTTTTGCTAATGGTGCGGTTAGTGACGCTTCATTGAGTTCTACATTTAAATGCGTTTCTGTATGTTGTAGCGGTTCAATGGCTGTTAACAAACCTGTTGCATCATTTTGCATGATCTTAGAGTTGAGATTATCAAAAAGCATTAAATCAATAGGTTGCGGATTGTTATATAAACTTGTGGTCACGATTTGCGGTTTTTTGGCTTCAACTTTAAAAATTTTTAAGGTTGATTTGACCACTGGAAGTTCCGCAATCAGTTGTTTATCTTCAATGACGACTTCATCACGCGTATAAGCATAAGCAAGGTTGAGTAATTTATGGGCAACTTCTGCACGTTTTGCGGCATTTTTTGTTCCCATAACCACAACAATTAGGCGTCGCTCTGGTGCAATACTGAGTCCTGAAGGACGGTGTGCGCTTAAAGCTAAATTATAACCTGCTGCTTTAGTAAAGCCTGTTTTTAAGCCATCAACACTTGGATCTGTTTTTAAAATCAAATTTGTTGCATGGTGAAAACGCTGATTATAACTAAAACTTGGCAGCACTGAGTAATGCAAGTAGTCTGGAGTTTGCACTGCGACAGCTTCACCAAGCAAAGCCATATCATGTGCAGTTGATAAATGGTCAGGCATTGTCACACCAGGCGCATTTGAAAAATGAGTATTTTTCATGCCCAAAGCCTGAGCTTCCTGATTCATTCGTGCGACAAAAGTTGGCACATCACCTGAAATACGTTCAGCTAAAGTCACAGCCGCATCATTTGCAGACATGACGATCAAACCTGCGATCAATTGATCAACCGTAATCTGTTCACCTTCTTTAAGGTACATTTGGGACTCATCCCATTGCACCATTTTAACGACTGGTGTTGCAGTAAGAATTTCATTTTTCTTTAAATGACCTGCTTTTATTTCTTTTAAAGCAATATAAGCCACCATCATTTTTGTCATTGAGGCTGGGGCACGTTGTAGATGACTATTATGCTCAGCAATCGTTTGACCTGTTTGTGTGTCTAAGATTGTCCAAGCTTCAGCTTCAACAGAAAGGGGATTAATATTTAGTAAAGCAGCATTCACTAGCGTGGAGCAAACGAGACTCATTAACGCAATGAAGAAAGTGAAAATTCTCAACGGGGTTACCTTTAAAGCCGATGAATACATGAGAAAGCAGAGCAGCATGCTATGCCTTTTTTTCTGTGCTGGCTAGTGAATATGATCAAGAAATCGCGCGAATAAAGCACGACTTTGTAAAAAATGTTAATCTTGGAAGTAATTACCTTAATATTTTTTTTGAATACGGCTTATGTTGCATTATCAAATTGAATTTGACGAATATCGTCAGCATCTTATTCATGTTACTTTGCGCTTTCTTGCTCAGCCAACGCAAATTTTGTCTTTACCTACGTGGATTCCTGGTAGTTACCTAATCCGTGAATTTGCGAAGCATATCGAATCTGTAAAAGCCTACGATGAAGCAGGTCGCCAGCTTAAAATTACCAAATTTGAAAAAAATCAGTGGCGTTTATATAACACTGATTATGAGCTTATTACCGTTGAATATGACGTCTATGCTTATGATTTGTCTGTACGAGGTGCCTATGTTGACCAAACTCGACTCTATGTAAATCCTGCTTGTGTCTGCTTAGGGTTGCAAGATCAAGAGCATTCACCTATCGAACTGGAAATATTTTTACCTGAAGAATTAAAACATTTCCAAATCGCGACAGGTTTGTCTGCAAAAAGTTTGGTCAAAGGGCGTTATACGCTCAAAGCAGACAATTATGCTCAATTGATTGATGCACCGTTTGAGTTGGCTGATCAAACACGTTTTAGCTTTGAGGCGCATGGGATTGCTCATGAATTTGTGGTTTCTGGTCAGCATGCAATGAATGCTGAACGTATGAAACAAGACATTGAAAAAATTTGTAGTACTGAAATCGCAATGTTTGGTTCAGCACCATTTGAAAACTACACATTTATGACAATGGCAACAGGCAATAGTTATGGTGGACTAGAGCATCCAAATAGTACAAGTTTAATCACACCACGTGATGATTTACCCAAAGCTGATGAACCTGTTGAACCTTCAGCAGATTATCAACGCTTTTTAGGTTTATGTAGTCATGAATATTTTCATTCATGGTTGGTTAAATTTATTCGCCCTGAAAATTTAGCGACTTATGATTTAAATAAAGAAAGTTTAACATCTTTATTATGGATTTTTGAAGGATTTACATCTTATTATGATGACTTAATTTTGTATCGTAGTGGTGTGATTTCTCAAGCATCTTATTTAAAATTGCTGAAAACACAGATTGATCGTTATTTGCAAAATCCAGGACGTTTTATTCAGACTGTTTCTGAGTCAAGTTTTGATGCGTGGATTAAATTCTATCGTCAAGATGAAAACTCAAATAATGCAGGCACAAGCTACTATAATAAAGGATGTTTGGTGGCATTATGCCTAGATTTAGGTTTAAGAATCAAAGGTTCAAGTCTAGATTTAGTCATGCGTAAATTGTATGAAAATACACAAAAAGGCATTCAGGTGAATGAGCGTACAATTTTTGACATTTGTCAGGAATTAACAGGAGATCATTGGGGCGAGCAGATTAACCATTTGATTAATACAACTGAAGAATTGCCATTAGATCAGCTATTCCCAGAGTTTGGCATTCAGTTTGAACTGAAAAATGAAAAGACTTTGGCTTTTGGTTTGAAAGTCGCTGAAAAACCTGAAGGTGTATTGATTCAGCAGGTACGTCGTGATGGTACTGGTGCAAATGCAGGTCTATCAGCCAATGATGTCATTATTGCCATTGATGGGCTGAAGGCATCAGAAAAACTGTTAAATAAATATGCAAAACAGCAAGGTACATTTACTGTTTATGCTTTCCGTCGTGACGAATTACTACAATTTGAGTTGCAAGGCGGTGAAGTTTATCTCAGCACTGTTGAATTGGTGGTTGCAGATCAAAGTAAAGCCGAAAAATGGTTAAAATCTTAATCTAAATGATTGAAATTAAGCACTTTTCGGAGTGCTTTTTTATGCATAAACTTTGTGCTTTTTCGCTTCGAGTTCATTCTTTTTAAAATGCCCATGATGATAAAATGGAGCCAGTTGTTGAATCAATGTTTGAGTTAGTTCTGTTCTGTTAAATGAACTGTAATGTTCAGAAATTTGTCCTAAATGTTGAATAGATTTTCGCTGAATATATTTTTTATCCAAATATTTTTCAATTAAATCAGTTGTTTCTAATTCATTTAAGTAAATAGATGTGACAATCGCACCTGTATGGATTGCTTCCGATAACATGGTAATACTATCTTCTGTCACGAAAATAAATTTACTCTGTATCATTTGTTCATAAATTTCGATATTTTGCTGAGCATCAATAATTTTGATGTTTTGAGCCAAAACTAGAGATCGTACTTTTTCACTCAACTCAGGTGTTCGTCGTGAACAAATAATCGTGCCTTCAAGCTGTTTTGTTTGAGTAAAATGAACAAAATGTGTGATTATTTCTGTGAATTGTTGTTTTGAGAATGGATATTCTTTAGTACTTCCACCTAAGAGTAAGACTGCCTGATGGTTTGGTTGTATGGTTGCTGAACTAAATTTTGCTGAAACAGGAGGAGTATTTAAAATAATTTGTTTACAATTCACATTTTGTGGAAGTGCAGTAATACTAAAATCAATCAATTGATCATTAAAACCTCTTAAGTTTCCAACGTATAAAAGTAAAATATTATATCGATGTGCTAAATAAGCTGCATAAATTAAATTAGGCATTCCAGAACAAATGATGACTTCAATATCTTTTATATTTTGCGGTTCAACTTTAAAAATAAGTTTTCCTAACAATTTGAATAAATAAGGAAAATGAGAAACTTTTTTAAATAAGCTAATTAATTTTTTATTTAAATGCTGCGAGAATAAATATTTTTGAAACTGACAGGAATATTTTTCTTGAATAATTTCAGCCACAGCTAACGACGGATTAAGATGACCTTTTCGATCATCATGAATCACTAATACAGATTGATGAAGAGAAGATGCAACCATGAGTAGACCTATGTTTTAGCTTTGTGCTAAATAGCCTAAAGAGCTTTTATTAAACTTTGCTGAAGTCTAGATTAAAAATTGTTTACATCATTTTAATCAATCTAGGAAATCACTTATTTATAAGAAGAAGATTTATGTGAATATTACTTTCACAATAAATAACAACAAGATTAAGATTTTGTCATATTGATCAAAAGAAAAAATTGAATAATAAATAGACAAATTAAGAAGTGTGAATCATGGAGTGAAATATGAATAAAATCGTGACACTATTATCAGTGACCACTTTATGGATATTTTCAAATACTGGTTTTGCTGCGGAGTGTACAAAAACACTCAACAATACAGCCGTCAATGATTTGAATGTACCTGTTGGCGCAGTTTGTAAGTTAAATGCCACGGCTGTTGAAGGGAATATTCATGTACAAAAAGGAGCGAGTTTAATTTTAAATAATGCCTCAGTCAGTGGAAATGTTCAGGCAAGTAGTGCTAAAGCAGTTCAATTGATAAACTCAAGCATTGAGGGTGATTTAAATGCTGCCCAAGTTTCTACTGCTTTAAGTCTTGATAAATCTATGATTTCAGGAAAACTATATTGCTCATCTGTGGTCAAACTAAAATCTAATATGAGTAGTGTGGAAGGGCAAACGATAGGAAAATGTAAGTAACTTTTATAGAACAGGTTGCAAATCACGTTAAACATCTTGGTGATATTTAATTACGTTGAAAGCAACCTGATCATTTTAACTCTAAATTATTGGATTACTCAGTTTTTGCTTTTAAACTTTGAGTTAAACCATTGATGTCACCACCTTGTATGCCTAATTCGTTCATTAAGCTATCAATCAAAGGTGCTTGAGTACGATAACGTAAAGCACTATTTACGACTTGATCTGACAAAGCAACTTGTCCTTGTTCAGTGCCACCTTCAGTCGTGTTAGATGATGAACCAATTCCACCTAAGCCATTGACTTGTAATATTTTAATATCATCAATATTTTCCATTGGTTTAACACTTTCACGAATAATTTCAGGCAAATACTTAAGTAAAGCTAAGCGAATTTGCATTTCAACTTGTTCAGTCGATAAAATATTATTGGCTTCGTTTACTGCGCGCGTACCTTCAGCATCAACTTGATACTGTTTCTCTTGTGCTTGAGCCAAAAGAACTTTTGCATCAGCTTCACCTTTTGCTTTGAGGCGAATTTTTTCAGCCTCAGCTTGTGCGGCTATACGTACTGCTTCAGCATCATCTGCTGCCGCTTTTTTTGCAGCTTCTGCTGCAACTGTAATGGCAATTGCATCTGTTTCAGCAATTTGTTTTGCAGCAACAAGTTCAACAGCCTTAACACGTTCAGCACGTTGCGTCTCACGTACAGTTAAAACTTCTTCTTCCGCTTTTACTGCTTGAGCACGTGCTTGGTCAGCGAGTGCTTTTGCTTCAGATTCAGCACGAGATTTTTCAGCAATCGCAATTGCACGGTCTTGTTCTGCTAATTCAATGGTTTTCTTTTGTTCAACTTGTGCTTTTTGAATCAATTGCGCTTTGACAATATTTTCATTTTCAACATCGCGAGCAGATGCAATACGTTTTAATTCAACCTCACGATCTGCTGCAATACGAGCTTCTTCCGCTTCACGTTTTTTTGATGCTTCTTGAGAGGCTATTTCAGCCAATTGTTCAGCTTTACGAATTGAAATTTCACGTTCTTGTTGCATTTTTGCATATTCTTCTTCACGTAAAATTTGCAATTGTGCTTGTTGGGTTTCTAAATTTTTAGCTTTAATTGCAAGGTCAGCATCTTGTTCAATGTCATTACGTTTTTTACGACGATCTTCAATCGTTTCAGTGAGTTTAGTTAAGCCTTCTGCATCAAAAGCATTTTGAGGATTAAAAAATTTAAAGCTTGTTTGGTCTAAGCCAGTTAAAGATACTGTTTCAAGTTCTAGACCATTTTTAAATAAATCTTCAGAAACAACTTGTTGAACTTTTTGAACAAAATCGACACGCTTTTCATGTAATTCTTCCATTGCCATTTCTGCGGCAACAGCACGTAAAGAGTCAACGAATTTACCTTCAACCAAATCTTTTAATTCTGGCGGTGACATGGTTTTTTTACCCAGTGTCTGTGCTGCTGTTGCAATGGACTCCGCTGTTGGTTTTACACGTACATAAAATTCAGCCATGACATCAACACGCATGCGATCACGTGTAATCAGTGCTTGATCTGCTGCACGTTTTACCTCTAAACGTAAAGTATTCATATTCACAGGAATAACTTCATGTAAAACAGGAAGAACAATTGCGCCACCATTTAAGATGACTTTTTCACCACCAAAACCTGTTCGTACAAAAGAAACTTCTTTACTTGAACGTTTATAAAGGCGGGCAATTACAACGCCTATTACAATCAGTGCGGCTAAAATAATGCCTGCAAGAATTAAAATTTGGTATAAAGATGAACTCATCATATAATTTTCTCGTCATTTGTTATAAAAATTTAAAGTTGAATCGCTTGAAAACCATTCACTGTTTTGTGCGTTAATATGACCTCTTGTCCTTGTGAAAAAGTAATGTCAAGTTCAGGTTCGACCAATATATAATGCGTTTGACCAAATTGATCGAGCACTTTGGCTTGAGCGGGATAATTCTGTTTTGCTTGTCCTAAAATAATCAGGGCTGTTCGACCAATCAATTCTTCACTATGTATTGCAGTGGTTTCATCTTGAGGTAAAATTTTTGCAATGATTGCGGTACAAAGGCGTACAAAGGGCATACATAAAAATAAACTGACAGGCGCTGCAATCCAAATTGCTAAATAACTGTGAGTGAACTTAAAGAATACAGCCTGCATTGTAAAACCAAACAAGCTATAAACGGTTAAAAAAATAATGAGCCAAACCAGAACAGGCACACGACCTAAGTAAAGCCAGTCTAAAAATTGTACAAATAAGCTTTGATCTGTATCAAAATCAAGACTATGGCTACCTCCAACTTGTTCAGGAATAAACTGGTCTAAAAAACCCTGAGTAGATGAGCCTAAAATGAGTAATAAGCATTCAAAAATACCTAAAAGCAACATCAAGCATAAGCTGACGCTAAAAAATAAATTTGAAGCATGTGTAAATAATTCCCACATAATGTTTACTCTTGTTGAGTTCACGGTTTATTTGTTTTGATATGTTTTTTATAACCAGTAAAGTACTGATTATGAGTTAATTCTATTAAGAATCTCAGTTTATATGGTTATTTCAATATTGACAAGATTTTTTTAATATTAGTAATTGTAAATCAATAAGTTATTGATTTTTAGTAAAACAATAAATTTAAAGCAAGACAGTTGTAATAAATGATAAAGTAGATTATAAATTAGACATATCTAAAACAAGCAATAAAACGAATGATAAGGAGAAAAGGGATTTTAGGAAAAAAGGGATTAAACTTCAAAATCAATGTTTTCTAAACAATCAGCCTATTGGAAATGAAGTAAAAGGGTTTTATTGATTATTTTAAGCTCAAAAAAATACGCAATGATTGGGGTGATCACTGCGTATAACAACGAATCTGCATACACAAATTCGGTTAAGGAGAAATGTTATGAACTTTGGGGATTGCTCATAACGTGAAATAACTATAATACTGCCTGATAAATACGTCATTAGTTTTCACGTTAATTCATGTTAAATTACGTTAATAAGAGACGATTTATGTTGCTTTTCTTTCCAGAATAAAAAAGCCTTTCAAATGAAAGGCTTTTTTATTGAATGACTTATTTATAACTTAAAAATGGAAAACACCTAAGCCATCTTTAATTTCATCAAGCGTATTTTGAGTGATAATACGACATTTATCCGTACCCGTTTTCAAAATATCCATAATGTAATCAGGGTCTTTTGCAAGTTCCATACGACGCTCACGAATTGGCGTGATCAATTCTTTGAGTACACCTTCAAGACGTTTTTTCACAGTACCGTCACCTAAACCACCACGACGATAATGTGCTTTTAATTCTTCAACTTCTTCTTTATTTGGATCAAAAGCATCTAAATAAGTAAATACGATATTTCCTTCGACTTGACCTGGATCTTCGATACGTAGATGGTTTGGATCGGTATACATCGCATTTACTGCTTTCTTGATATCTTTATCAGAAGCATCAAGTACGATTGTATTGCCTAAAGATTTAGACATTTTTGCCTTACCATCAAAACCAGGAAGACGACTCATGTTCGAAAGAAGTGCTTTACACTCAGGTAAAATATCTTGACCAATTTGACGATTTAAACGACGAACAATTTCATTGGTTTGTTCAATCATCGGAATTTGGTCTTCACCTACAGGTACAACTGTTGCTTTAAATGCTGTGATATCAGCAGCTTGTGCTACTGGATAGCATAAGAAACCTGCGGGAATATCACGCTCAAAGCCACGTAATTGAATTTCAGCTTTAATCGTTGGATTACGCTCTAAACGAGAAACTGTAACAAAATTAAGATATAACATTGTCAGTTCATTGAGCGCAGGCAAACATGATTGAACACAAATCGTTGTTTTACTTGGATCAATACCAACGGCTAAATAATCTGTTGCAACTTCAAGAATATTACGGCGAACTTTTTCAAAATTGTCGGCATTATCTGTTAATGCTTGCGCATCTGCTAAAAGTAAATGTTGGTGATGTGAGTCTTGTAAACCTACACGTGAACGTAGTGAACCAACAAAATGACCTAAGTGAAGTTGTCCCGTTGGACGGTCGCCTGTTAGGATGACAGGGCGATTGTCTTGATTACTCATTATTTATTCCACAGCCGTAAGCGACGACATCTGTTGTTGCTAAGAATGTTGCACATTGTACGGCATAATTTTTTTTTATGTCAGCGAAATAATGTACTTGATTGCAAAAATTCAAAATTTCAAAAATGATATATAAAAATACAAGACAATCTATAAAGCATTTAAAAACTTAATTAAACTATTTAAATCAACACAGCTTAGGATAAGAAAAAAATGGCAAGTAGCTTGTTATTACTATTAGATGATATTGCCACTGTATTAGATGATGTTGCTGTAATGAGTAAAATGGCAGCAAAAAAAACAGCAGGTGTTTTGGGGGATGATTTAGCCTTAAATGCACAACAAGTCGCAGGTGTTCGTTCTGAACGAGAAATTCCTGTGGTATGGAGTGTTGCAAAAGGGTCATTTATTAATAAGCTTATTTTAGTTCCACTCGCTTTGCTGATTAGTGTCATTGCACCATGGTTAATTACGCCTTTGTTGATGCTTGGTGGGCTTTTTCTGTGTTTTGAAGGGGTTGAAAAGGTTTTACATAGTCTTCTACATCGCAAAGCAAAAACTCAAAGTGAAGCAGAAGTAGAATTGAATGCTGTAGAAACAGATTTAGTTAAATTTGAAAAAGATAAAATTAAAGGTGCTATACGCACTGACTTTATTTTATCTGCTGAAATTGTTGTGATTTCATTAGGTACTGTTGCACTTGCACCTTTTATGAGTAAGGTCATGGTACTTTCGATTATTGCAATCGTGATGACGGTCGGGGTTTATGGATTTGTTGCAATGATTGTGAAAATTGATGATTTAGGATTATATTTAACTCAACAAGCATCTAATTTTAAGAAAACAATAGGGCGTGGTTTACTGGCATTTGCACCTTTACTGATGAAAACTTTATCAATAGTGGGCACCATTGCGATGTTTTTAGTGGGTGGAGGGATTATTTCACATGGGATTTCATCATTACATCATTTTACAGAGCAAACTGTCGACCAAGTTGAACATATTCCAACTGTAGGGGCAATTATTGGTGCGCTTACACCGACTTTGATTAATTTGGTCATTGGTATAGTCGCGGGTTTATTGGTGCTTATTTTGGTAAAAACAGTACAAAAAATACGAGGTGCTTGAAGCTCTACCCAATTGTAAAAATATCATTAAACTAAACATCACTGAATTAAAAAATAAGGATCAGGCTATGCGTTGGAAAGGACGCCGAGTAAGTAGTAATGTTGAAGACCGTCGAGGTGGGGGCGGGGCAAAAGCAGGTGGCATTAGTATTCTCGGGCTAATAGTTGCTTTTGTTGCATGGAAGTTTTTTGGCGTAGATCCGCAACAAGCTTATCAAACCACGAAACAAGTGACTTCAGGCGTACAAACTCAGGCAGTTTCTCCTGAAAATTTAACACCTGAGCAGAAAGAAGTTTCTGATTTTGTAGGAACTGTTCTTGCAGATACAGAAGATGTTTGGACCCCTATTTTTCAGGCACAAGGTGCTCAATATATACCACCTAAATTGAGGTTATTTACAGGAAGAACAGATTCGGCTTGTGGTACAGCACAATCTGCTATGGGACCATTTTATTGTCCTGCTGACCAAAAAGTGTATATCGATACTTCTTTCTTTAAAGACATGCGTCAGCAAATGGACATTTCAGGTGAACAAAATCAATCTGAGCTCAGTGCTCAGGATGAGGCAGGGGATTTTGCACAAGCTTATGTGATTGCGCATGAAGTTGGTCATCATGTACAAAATCTTTTGGGGATCTCAGGGCAAGTACAACGAGCACGTCAGCGCGCAAGTGAAGCACAAGGCAATCAACTCTCTGTTCGTTTAGAATTACAAGCAGACTGTTTGGCAGGTGTTTGGGCAAATAAGACCCATCAAAAAACCCAATTTCTTGAGCAAGGCGATGTAGAAGAAGCTATGGATGCGGCTCAGAAAATTGGGGATGACTATTTACAGAAAAAAGCGAGAGGCTATGCAGTGCCTGACAGTTTTACACATGGAACAAGTCAACAGCGCATGCAATGGTTTCAAACAGGTTTAAAAACAGGTGATATTAATCAGTGTGATACGTTTAAATAAAGTCATTAGATGACATCACATGAAGCATAAGGAGAGACATATCTCTCCTTTATTTATTTAAAAATGTTTTAAAATTACGCAAAATTCGTACACTGACATAAATTGCAAAGAGGCTGAAAAAGAATAAAGGAATCAGCTGAAATTTTAATTTTTCAGTATCTGCTGTATAAAAATCAGAAATTTGTTGCTCAGTAAAATCAAATGATTTTTTTTGCAAAGTTTGTGTATTGGTAAAATCAATATGTTGAATATATTGATTTGATTTGTAATTTATGATTTTTATAGAGTTTATTTTTCTAAATTGATGCTGATTGTCTTGGTCAGTACATAAAGAATCCATATAGTGAATACATGAAATCGTTGCGACATAGCCTTGATTGGGAATGGTAATAAATAATTTTTGATCAGGTTTTTGGTTGTTGCCAATTAAGCGAAATTCTTGAGCAGATGTACTGCTAAGCTGCGTAGATGTTGCTTTAACATGAGGCGCATTGAAAACTTCAACAGTTTTAACTGAAGTTGTCCAAATCAAAATCAGACTGACTAAGAAAATAACAAAAGCAAAAAAATATCGAAAAACAATTTTTAAAGGCATAACCTAGAAAAGCAAAAACTAAATAATAATCATACCTTTTTATGGCTAAATTTTATATCCTTAAATCAGCTCTTAATCACATTTAAGAAGTTTTATGTTAAGAAATTATATTTTTACGGGTGATTTTAATCATTTTTTTGTAAGATTATATAAATTTAAAAATCAGCTTTCATTTTTAATTTACTTAAAAAATGATGGGTGATGGTTGTCCACCGATATTAAAAACTGAAAAAGGATACGCATGGGTAATTATTTTTTTCTACAGGTCTTTACAGTTGTTTTTGCTTTATCCATTGCTACAACCATATTCAATAAGCGTATTTTAGGTTTTCCGCAAGCCATAGGAGTGCCTTTAGTTTCAGCCGTTTTTGTCTTTATTTTACAATGGGGGGCAAGTTTACTAAATGGTAATCAATTTATCTCCATTAATATTCATAATATTGAAGAAGCGGTAAGACATATTGATTTTTATGACTTTTTAGTCAATGGCGTGATTTGTTTTATTTTAACTTCCTCTGCACTTAAATTTAAAGTCTCAGATTTAAAAGTATATTGGAAACCCATCAGTATTCTTGCAACGATTGCTTTATTGTTATGTGCAGTATTTTTTGCAGGTCTTGTATTTGGATTCCAATATGTAATTGGTAATCCTGTACCGATTTTAGTGTTGTTGTTACTTGGTTCAGCATTAGGTGCAACAGACCCTATTGGTATTAAAGGCGTTTTAAGCTCTGTTCGCGCACCTCATCATTTAATGGTCAAACTTGAAGGTGAATCCTTATTTAATGATGCAATGTGTATTGCCGTATTTATGACTTTACTCAATGTGTTAGAAGGTGAGCATTTTAGTTTAGTTGCAACACTACAAACATTATTATATGAAATTGTTGTTGCTGTGATTATTGGTTGGGCATTTGGTTTAGCTATTTTGCGTTTACTGCGTGGTAAACATGAAATGGAATCTTTGATTTTAACCACAGCATTGTTGGCTTGTGGTTCTTATCTGGTTGCTTTATTTGCCCATGCCTCGGCACCGATTGCCTGCGTGATTGGCGGTTTGATTGTCGGCAATAAATGGAAAGAAATTTTACAAGATCGTGAAATTCGTGAGGTAAATCATTTTTGGCATACAGTAGAAGGGATTATTAATTCATTCCTTTTCACTTTAATTGGTCTAGAAATTTTTATTTTAGATTTAAGTACAAGTTTGATTTTAGGCGGTATTTTTGCTTTCTTTGCTTTGCATTTATCACGCTTTGCAGCGAACTATTTGGCATTCGCATTTTTCCCATCATTTCGACATAAGAGTTATAACGGCAGTTTAGCGATTTTATCTTGGGGTGGGGTACGAGGTGGTATTTCCCTAGCACTTATTTTGGCTGTGGCTAACATTCCTGAATTACGTGATTATAGTAGTATTTTGATTGGGTATACTTTTATCAGTGTATTACTTTCAGGAATTGTATGTGGCTTAGGACTGCCTGCTGTTATGAATGCATTTTATTACAACCCTTTAGAAGAAACGACAGGTTTTAAAGGTTGGTATCAACGTATGTGTCATAAAATGAATCGTAAAGGGGTGAAATATATTGTTGGTGAGGATGCAGAAGGGCATGAAACCATTACCATTTATAATCCTGAAGCAATTATCAATAAGCAAAGTGAAGATGGTGTGACTGCTGTATATCATCCTGATAAAGCACAAGAAGTAAAACGTTTGGAAAATCCAAATAACTTCTAGCACTATTTATTCTTCATAAAAAACCGAATGCATCGTCATTCGGTTTTTTGATTTTTCAGTTTAATTTACTCAGTTTGCTTAAACCATTTCTGGAAAATAGATTTGATTCGCTGCTTTAAAGGTATTGATATGCAAAGGAACTAAATCATCTAATTTTTGATAACCACCTGCTAAAACGAACATGATGGGTAGGTTGTATTTTTTAGCAAGTTTGAAAACCATTAAATCACGTTGATATAACATCTCTGTATCAAACCATTTAGAACCACAACGATCATTTTGGTGGCAGTCCATTCCCGCTTGATAAACGATCAGATCCGCTTGCCAATCTAAAGCATGTTCAAAGCCTTCGATGACAGCAGCGGCGTATTGTTCAAATGAACCTTTTTTATTGTGAATATGACGTGTGATGCTACGTTCGTACGTTGCACAACCAAAGGCTAAAGCATAAATACTAAAATTGAATAAATTTTCAAATCTACGTGTATATTCTGCTGTTCCATTACCACCATGTTGATCACAATCTAAAACAAAAACTTTCTTATGCGGATATTGTTGTGCAATTAAGGCAAGTCCATTAAATGTACAATAAGCATTACCATGTTCATAAACTGCATGATGAAATCCTTGCGCAATATTGGCTGCAATTCCTTCTTTAAATGCAATTTCTGTTGCTAAAAGCTGACCTGCTTGTATGGCAAAAATAGCCTCACGAAATTGTAAGCTCCACTGTTTAAAGCCTTGCATAACAGCAAGAGGCTTTTTACCTTTGACAAAAGCTTGTACATATTCAGGGTCATGAATGCCATACAAAATTTTAGGATCAATACTTTCTGGATCTACGAGTTCTGCAAGTTCGTAGACCTCAAGTTCTTGTGCTACCGCAGTCAGTTTTTCCATGCTATTCGTATGCGTTTTAGCAAAATACTGTGGTGAGTAGCAAGCTTTTAACATGATAACTCTCGATTAAATTTGATCTTGGGCAACTGAAATTAATTGCTTCAATTCTGTTGTTTCTGGGCTAAATAGTCCATTATCAACTTGTTGTTTGAAATGTGAGCTAAATGCTCTCGCTCTGTTTTGTGGTGAAATCGCCAGTGTTGTTAAGCGTAAAAACCAAAAACCTATTACATCATGTATTGAAATAATATGACCTTTGAACACTTTATTTGGACGCTTGGCAATATTCTCTTCATCATAATATACAGAAAATAAACTCCCAAGTGGAATACGAATTCCATTAATAATCAATGGGACAAGATTAATGCAAGAATGATCATCTCCCATTTTAATTTTTTCCATTAAAATAGGGCGCTCATTTTTGTCGACAAAGATATTAATATTGCCTTGACGCAGCATACGACCATGCGCAATTTTTAAGAAAAAATTCTCTGCCATTGGGCAAGAACCGACTTTAGGCTTTTCATTCAGATTTTTTAATTCAAGACAGGCAAGCTCTGCAGGGTCTTTTCTTAAAATAATATCTTCTAAAAATTGGCACAAAACTTTACTTTCTTCTTTTTCGACATGCTCATGGATATTGCGTAGTTTAGATTGAAATTCGACTTCTGTGCGTAAAGTATTGACAAAAGCATCGTCACTGTCTTGTTTGAGCTTTAAGAACTGTTGCACATCAGGATTAATATCTAAATTACGCCAAGTTTTAAGTTCTAAGCCAAATCCAAGTGCATTAGCCAGTAATGTTTTTAAACCTTTTGTGTCGTATTGATCAAAAATTTTGAAATCTTTAAAGTCAGTTTCATCCAATTCAGCATTAATAAACTCAGCAACAACACGCGTAGCTTGTGTATAACCACAACCACGACGTTCAGTTTGATGGCTAAAATGTTCATTTAACATTTCAGTTAAGTTTTTAGCCAGAGGATACAAACGCTCAGTAAAGCATTGTAAAACTTCATGATCTAAAGTGACATCATTCATATTATTCCCCAATAAAAATTTTTATCGTTTTTTAAATTATTTAGTCTTCCAACAATAATAAATTTAGATAATTTTCACAATATTTTCAGATCAGTTATTATTATTTTTGTTTGAATAAGCAACACATTAAAGATTTAATTTTTCTGATTTATTCTCAAATCATGACTATTTTTTTTTAAAGTAATAGGTTTTCATGGCGTGAAGTTGTAGATAAAGCAGTAGAAATCTCTACTGCTTTAAAGCATATTTTTTATTTTACGCTATTCAAGAAATTAAGATAAGGCTGAACCAATAATTGCTCTTGCTCCATGATCGGCATATGACCTACACCTTTTAAAATGAGAGGTTCTTTGGCATTTTTTAATAAAGATTTCAGTTCAGCCGCCGCCTCAACATTAATTACTTTATCTTGATCACCCCATGCAATAAGTACAGGTTGATCTATTGAGCGAGCAGCGAGTGCAAAAGTTTCAGGAGTATAAACTTTTGACATTAAAATTAATTGTTCTACTAATTTTGCGTTGTTGGCAGCTTGTGAAATCATCAGCTTTTCTTGAGCTTCTTTGAGTTCATTTGGAATAAAAGGTGGGAGTGTTGTTGCAATACCGAGAACTTTATCCAAATCTCCTTTTTTCGCGACAATCATGCTGCGTAATGTCGTCGGATCTTTGAGATAAGGCGTATTTGCGGATTTAAAGACCCCAGCACTATCAACTAAAAAGAGTGATTTAGTATCTACAGGATATTGTGCTGCATAAAGTAGTGCGATTGAGCCACCCATACTATGACCAGCAACATGTAAACCTTGTTCAATTTTTGCTGCTTCAGCAAAACGACGTAGTTTTTCAGTCATGTTTGGAATGGTGTAGTCAAAGTCAGCAGGTACTTTGCTATCACCTTGACCAGGTAAATCAGGAATAATCACATGATAATAAGGCGTTAAATAACGTGCTAAACGATTCCAGTTATCTCGGCTACCTGCAAGACTATGTACTAAAAGTAAAGTCGGTTTTCCAACTTGACCACCTTCACTATAAGCCCAGTCAATATCAGCGACTTTCAGTCGTTTAGATTGTAAACCTGCCCAAGCACGTTCTTGTTGTAATACACTTTGGATATCAATTGCAGCAAATGTTTGGGTAGGGATACTGACTGTTGCAGCAATACCCATACTTAATGCTGTAGAAAGCATGAGTTTACTTAAGATTCCTTTCATTTGTAGTGCTCTATGTTTTTGTTGTTAAAAGTGATTTAAGATTAGAACAGTATTTATAAAAATACATTTGCCTAAATATCCAATTAGAGTGTATTTCAGTCAATGAATGCAAAAAATCTACACAATCCAGCTCAAGAATTAGCTCAAATGATAATTGCTGTTGTGGTCTTGATTCCTTATGGTCAAGTGGCAAGCTATGGTCAGGTCGCAAAATTAGCAGGCTTACCACGACATGCTCGTTTAGTGGGGCGAGTCTTGGCACAACTAGAAACAGATCAAGATGTACCATGGCATCGTGTTATTAATTCACAAGGCAAAATGAGCCTAAACAAACTTGATGAACATGGCATGAATATTCAAGAAGCAATGCTTTTAGCAGAAGGGGTCGCAGTGATTCAGGCTAAAGTTGATCTAAAAAAATTTGGTTGGCAGCCTTAAATGAAGATTTTGAAATGAATATTTTAATTTAGTGTGTATTTTAAATAGAGTACTCAACGTCTATTTGGAGTTTTATTTATCAATGTTAAAACGAAAATAAACAATGATTAAAATGTGATTTAAAAAGCTGCTTATCTCCATCATGATGAATAAATTTCTACATAGTGCATTAATAACAATACAAAACTTCTTATTTTCTCTAATATTAGCACTAAAATTTGGTTTATGATAAATCATCTAACAAATTGCGATTGAGCAAATATATAAAAGGTGAACATATGAATATGCTTCGTAAAACCATGGGTGCAGTAACGATCAGTGCGGCGCTGTTTGCACCTGCAATGAGCACAACAGTTTTTGCTGCAACTGCTGCAACGGAGCAACAAGCAACGAGTAATTTAGTCAAACAGCTCAGTGGTATTCAAAGTTTATCTGCTAATTTTGAACAAACGACTAAGGTTACAAGTAATGGTAAAGTTGCTCAACAAAAAGGTTTGACTGCGCAACATATGAATCAAACTTTTAAAGGTGTGATGAAAGTTGCACGTCCAGGTAAGTTTTATTGGGAAACGACATCTCCAGCAAAACAAACGATTGCAACCACAGGGAAAATGGTTTGGATCTATGACCCAGATTTGCAGCAAGCTGTACGCCAAAGCTTAGATGAACAAGTTGCAAATACGCCTGCATTATTATTGTCTGGTAATACGCAGCAAATTCAGCAGGCATATCGTATTACGCAGCCTGACCAAGCAAAAACATATTACACTTTATATCCAAAAGACAAAGAAGGTGCATTCCAAAGTTTAACCATTAGCTTTGGTGCAAATAAAGCCCCTAGTCTGATGATTTTGCAGGATTCTTTAGGTCAAACAACCTATGTAAAATTTAATAATGTGAAGCTCAACCCATCATTACCTGCATCTACATTTAATTTTGCACCACCAAAAGGTACAGATATTATTGACCAGTAAAATAGAACTGATGAATAAATCTTTGCAACAAGAAAGCAGCTTTCGAGCTGCTTTTTTATGGTTATGATAGAGCGCTTTTATGATAAAAAAATTAAATAATGAAAAATTTTAAACATGAATTACATGAACAAAAGTTAGCACATCATTTTGATTTAAGTGCAGATTTGTTTTTTTGTTTCGCACGTATTGTTCAGGATTTGAGAAAGCATTATCCCTTTGGGGATGTCTTACGCTATTACCATGCCTCGTTTCAAATCAGTCAAAATCAGAGAATATGTAGCATTGTTTTGCATGTACAGGCACAGCGAGAGGGGATTTTGCAGTCTGAGATCCATTTGCATTATGATATTAACGAGCAAAAAATAGTTCATGAACAACAGCTCGAACCATTGCGGCATGAGCCAAAAATACAAGTAAATATTGTGCAAGTTGATGATTTACTTCAACTGAGTGTAGAAGCGAAAGTATTTAAATATATCGCACAGGCAAAGCATTTATTTGTGCAATGGAATGAATCCTATTATCCATTACAGTTTAATCAATTCCGTTTAACGATGTTTGAGCCAGCATCTTTTGAGTATGCATCAACGTTGATAGTACTGACGCAACCTGAGCCAATGCTATTGGAACCACATTTTAAGCAAGATCAGGAAGAGCCCCCTTTAAAGGCGTATGTCATGTTTGATATCAGTCAGCCTCCCTTTATTTTTCAACATTTTATTCAAAATAAAACGGAAGACATTATTCAACGCTTAAGTTTGCAACCCAAAGGACGCGTAAAAAGACAAAATGAAAAGCTACGTCAACAGCGGAAATAAAAAATAGGAAAACCCTCATGACTAGACATATGCATAATCCCTTTAGATGTGAAGATGGGGCAGAGGTTTATGACCTTTCAGCAGAGCTATTTTTTTGTTTGCTTCAGCTCTATCGTGATTTTTCTAATAAATGTGCAGGTTTTGAGTTAGTGGCTTACTATGAGTTGTATTTGCAAGTTTCTGAAAATAAACGTGTGTTAAATGCTTTATTTACCCCAAAATCCAATCTGAGTGCTTATTTAGAATCCTATCGTTTTGATTATGATATTGTCCATCAAAAACAGATTGATCATTTTCAACCGTCCTTTCAAGCCTTACCTGAGCCTTTGCATTTTTATCGTTTTACGGATCACTTTTCTGATTTAATCATCCCTGCAAGCATGTTAAAAAATTTATATTTAAGCTATCAAACATTTTTGCATCAAAATAAAACAGGTTTACCTTTGCGTTGGCATAGTTATAGTATGGCATTTTTAGGCAATGAGCCTTTAATGGCTGTGGCAATTTATCCTGCAAGTGATCCTGATCATTGGATGAATGGTACTTTAGGTGGTTTGGAAGGAAATGTAATTTATGATTTAAAACGAGACACGATTGTTAAATCTAATGTACGTATTTGGGGCGTGTTAAAAACCCGAAATGAAGATGAAGCAGCCGCACGAAAACGTGAAAATAAACGCTTAAACAAGAAATTAAGAAAGCAAAGTAGGCAATAATTACAATAATCAATTTCAATTTGGATGTTGTGGTTTTATGATACTTGTATCGCAATACATGTTTGAAAGACCGTATCATGCAAGTACATTTAAAGAAAACTTTGGTCGCTTCTGCACTTCTGTCCATTTTATTGGTGGTTTCAGGCTGTCAAGAAAAACCTGCTTCACAGGTAGAAGCAGCATCTACAGATCAAGCAAAAAAAATTGAAATTCCTTTGATTCAAGCAAAAATGGAGCGTGTAGCACTGCCTGAAAAACAATTTTGCGATGAAGATGGTTGTACTCAATATGATTTTCAAACGGTTAAAACGCAAGTTGCTTGGATTGATGATTATTTTTTAAATCGTATCAAAAAAGATGTCCCAAGTGCTTTTGAAAAAACTCAGAAAGAGGCAACAGCAACAAGTAATGAGGCAGCAAACAAAAAAGGACTAAGCCAAAGTTCAATTTATGTTCGTTTTATTTCTCAGCAATATAATTTAGCGACTTTTATGATCCAGTCTTATACCTACGCAGCAGGTGCAGCGCATGGCATGTATCATAATGAATATGTCACTTTTGATTTATCTAACCAAAAACGTTTGGCATTAACAGATATTTTAAAACCGAATGTTGAGGCTAAGGTGGCTGAACAATTGTATGATGCCAATGCCAATTGGTTGACGCAACACGACATTACTCGTGAAAAATTACAGCTCAGTGATAACTATTATTACGGACCCAAAGGGATTGTTTTTGTTTATCCTTTATATGAATTAGCATCTTATGCAGAAGGGATGACAGAGCTTACTTTACCTTATTTAAGTGCAAGAGATTTGGTCAAAGCTGAGTATTTACCAAGTTTACCTGTGATTGAAGCTGTCGCTGAAAAGCCTGTTGAAGCAGAATAAGCTCATTTTTCAACACAATATTTAAAATCTCTCCTGTGAATTTGCTCTGTCACTGTATTTTTTATGGTGAAGAGCTTACACTATAATCAGTTTTTTTCTCTTATTTAGATTGACTATGATCGACCCGAAATTAATCAGAAATAATATTGAGGCTGTAAATTTAGCCTTGGCAAAACGTGGTGTGCAACTCAATGTAGAGGAGTGGGCATCACTTGAAACTCGCCGTAAAGAAATTCAGTCCAAAACTGAAAATCTGCAAGCTGAGCGTAATTCGGGTGCAAAACAAGTTGGTCAAATCAAAAAAGCGGGCGGCGATGCTTCTGAAATTATGGCACGTATGTCTGCAATTGGTGATGAAATCAAAGCTGCGGAAGTTGAGTTGAATGAGCTTCAAGCTGAACTTGATGCAAAACTCATGTCTATTCCAAATATGCCACATGAATCTGTGCCTGAAGGTAAAGATGAAAGTGACAATGTGGAAATTTTAAAATGGGGCACACCACGTCAGTTTGATTTCGAAGTGAAAGACCATACCGACCTAGGCGAAATGATGGGTGGTTTGGAATTTGAAACTGCAACCAAACTTACAGGTACACGTTTTAGCGTATTAAAAGGTCCTTTAGCGCGTTTACAACGTGCATTGACGCAATTTATGCTCGATACTCATACGCTGAAAAATGGTTATACCGAAGCTTATGTGCCTTATTTGGTGAATGCTGATTCTTTACGTGGTACAGGTCAATTGCCTAAATTTGAAGAAGATTTATTCAAATTACAAGGTGAAAAGGAATATTACCTGATTCCGACAGCAGAAGTGCCTGTGACCAACTTCGTGCGTGACGAAATCATTGATCCTGAACGTTTACCTTTAAAATATTCAGCACATACGCCATGTTTCCGCAGTGAAGCAGGCTCTTATGGTCGTGATACCCGTGGTTTGATTCGTCAGCACCAATTCGACAAAGTTGAAATGGTTCAGATCGTTAAACCTGAAGATTCTATGCAAGCTTTGGAAGATTTGACAGGGCATGCAGAAGGCATTTTGCAAGCTTTAGGTTTACCGTATCGTAAAATCGTATTGTGTGGCGGTGACATGGGCTTTGGTGCATGTAAAACCTATGACTTGGAAGTTTGGGTTCCAAGTCAAAATACCTATCGTGAAATTTCTTCATGTTCAAATATGTGGGATTTCCAAGCACGTCGTATGAAAGCCCGTTACCGTGCAGACCAAAAGAAAACTGAATTTGTGCATACTTTAAATGGCTCTGGCTTGGCTGTAGGGCGTACTTTACTTGCAGTGATGGAAAATTATCAACGTGCAGATGGTTCAATTGAAATTCCTGAAGTTTTACGTCCATATATGGGCGGAGTCAGCTTTATTGATTAATCATCAGTTCAGCATTTAGATTTAAAATAGAATAAGCCAAATTTGATATTTGGCTTATTTTTTATCCTTAACATAAATCGTGTAATCAGTTGAGTTTGGATTTGAGATGGATGTCTTAATTTATAATGAATTAGCAAATCAAAAAATTGTGGGTTTAGATAAGCTCATCGCCTACCTGCAAGCGGATAATTTTAAATCCGCAGAAGTCAAAAAAATTCAGTCAAATTTATATCGTGCCAAACTGAACCGCAGTGATCGTATTTTATTTTCAATTTATCAATATCAACAAAAAAATTATATTTTAATCTTAGAATATTTAAAAAATCATGATTATCAAGGCTCGCGTTTTTTAAATGAAGACATCCACATCAATGAAGCTGAAATTCCTGATGTTGAGTCTATCGATGAAATGGAAGCGCAGGAACAATTGGTGTATATCAATGCCAATAACCCCAATTTTGTCTATTTAAATAAATTTATTTCATTTGATGATGTGCAGCAGCATATTTATAAACAATATCCGCCTTTGGTGATTATTGGTTCAGCAGGCAGCGGTAAGACTGCGATTTTATTGGAAAAAATGAAGCAATTGGAAGGGCAGATTTTATATGTCACTTTATCTTCATTTTTAGTGAAAAACTCACGTGAGTTGTATTATTCTGATCAATATTATAATGATCGACAATTGGTTGATTTTTATTCTTATCAGGACTTTATTGAAAGTATTGCAATTCCTGAACATGCTTTTGCAGATATTGAATTTTTTAGAACATGGTATAAGGCACATTATAAAAATAGCTTCAATGCACACAGTATTTATGAAGAATTTAAAGGTGTATTGACGGGTGCAATGACAGATCAGGCTTATTTGTCTGAACAGGATTATTTAAATCTTGGGATTAAACAATCGATATTCAGTGTTGAGGAGAGGACTGAAGTTTATCGAATTTTTCAGCATTATTTGACTGAACTTGAGAAAAATAATTTATCGGATATTAATATTTTAAGCTTCGAATATCTGCAAAAAGTCAAAGCTGCTTATGATTATGTGGTGATTGATGAAGTGCAGGATATTACGGCAATTCAACTCTATTTGATTTTAAATAGCCTAAGTGATAAGGGGCTATTTTTAATGTGTGGAGATGCCAATCAAATTGTGCATCCAAATTTTTTCTCTTGGGCAAAGGTAAAAAGTCTGTTTCATCGTCATGAAGAGCTGCATCATGGCATGGAAATTACCCATATATTGCAACACAATTATCGTAATGCGCAGCGAATTACCGAAATTTCCAATCGGGTTTTATTGTTAAAAAATGCTCGATTTGGCTCGATTGATAAAGAAAGTCATTATTTAGTACAAAGTAATGCAGATATACAGGGCGGTGTTTATTTTCTAAAAAACCGACCTGACATTTTGCATGAGCTGGATCAAAAAACTGCGGTATCCACACAGTTTGCGGTCATCGTGATGCATGAAGAACAAAAGAAAACCGCACAGCGTGTTTTTAAAACGCCATTGGTCTTTGCAATTCAGGAAGCCAAAGGCTTAGAGTACCAAAACATTATTTTATATAATTTTGTCAGTCAGTCTGCAGTACATTTTACTGAAATATGCAGTGAGATTTCATTGCAGGATCTGCAAAGTGATTTTGTCTATGCACGTAATAAAGACAAAGCGGATAAATCACTTGAAATTTATAAATTTTATATCAATGCCCTATATGTTGGATTAACACGGGCAATGTCTAATATTTATTGGGTGGAACAGCAAGATCAGCATCAGATTTTTCATTTGCTGGGTATGGATCAGGCTGCGGAAGTGCTTGACCTACAAGACCAACAATCAAGTTTAAAAGAGTGGCAAAAAGAAGCGCAGAAGCTCGAACTGCAAGGTAAAAAAGAACAGGCAGAGCGGATTCGTCGTGAGATTTTAAAAGAAGAATCACCGAATTGGGTGGTATTAAAAGACAGTGAACTGCGACATTTAGAACATCGGGCATTGCAAGACAAAGATAAAAAATCTCAATTGGCTTTATTTGAATATGCCGTGGTTTATCAGCATCAGGCGTATTTAATTCAATTGGCAAAAATCGGATTTAAGCCTGCAATCAGTGTTTTTAATATGCGTCATGAAGTGGTAGCACATAAAGCTGAGCAGGGTATTTTGTCTAAATACTATATGAATTATCAGGTGAAACATCCGACCGCATTGCTGAAAAAGATTGAAAAATTTGGGATTAATCATCGCAATGAGTTTAACCAAACACCATTAATGGCAGCCGTTTGGGTGGGAAATACCGCATTTTATCAGCAACTTATACAGGATGGTGCAGATGTAGATTTGCTTGATGGGCAAGGTTTAAATGTTTTACAAATTGCACTGCAACGTGTCACCACACAGCCTAAGTATGCAGCCAACTTGACTGACATTGCAGCACATTTACCGCAAGACAGCATTGTTTTACAAATCAGCCAACGCTTATTTAAACTGGAAGCACATCATGCTGAATATATGATTTTTCAGTTTATGTACGTGATGAGTATGATTCAGGGTTATCAGCGCTATGCGCGTTATGAAAAGGGTTTTGACAGTGCTTTATTGCTGGAAATGCTGGAAAAAATATCTGGTACGTTATTTGCTAAAAAGAAATTAAAGCGAAGTTATATCAGTTCACTTTTGTCTAAAAACGAAACAACAGGCAGTGACAAATATAACAAGCACTTATTTATACGAACAGGGCATGGGCAATATTTGCTGAATCCCGAATTGGTCATCAAAGTCAATGGGGAATGGCAGCCGATTTATCAAAGTATGAATGTGCAACGGGTTGATTTTTATATGGATGAACCTGAAGTGCCTGAACTGGCAAATAATCAGCATTGGCAAGATAGATTAAAACAGATCAATCAGTTTAATCGAAATCGTACATTGGCTTTTTTTGATGTTATTGGTCGTAAAGATGGTGCTAAAATTGAAACCGAATTGTAAAGGTGCGTAGTGTGGATATTTTCCCAATTTCATTAAAATTACAGCAACAGCCCTGTTTGTTGGTGGGTGGTGGTCATATTGCCTATCGAAAAGCAGTGCTTTTGGCAAAATCTGGGGCAATCATTCATGTGCTTGCACCTGAAATTGAGCAGGATTTATTGCAAATCGTGCATTCAACTCAGGGGCAATATCATGCTGAAAAGTTTAATGCACAAATTAGCCTAAGCAATTTTAGGTTGGTGATTGCAGCAACCAATGACAAAGCAGTCAATCAAGCCGTGTTTGAAGCGTGTGAAGTGTTAAATGTATTGGTGAATAGTGTGGATGATCCACCGCATTGCCGTTTTATGGTGCCTGCGATGATTGATCGTTCACCCTTGGTGGTGTCGATTGCGACCAATGGCGCTTCACCTGTATTATCTCGTCAGATTCGTACACAATTGGAAGCATCCATTCCACATGGCATGGGAAAACTCGCTGATTTTTCAGGAAAATGGCGCAAGATTGTAAAGGAAAAAATCAGTAATCCTGATGAGCGCCGTATTTTTTGGGAAGATTTATACGCAAGTCCTCTGAAAGAACAAGTATTCAATGACAATCTGAATGAGGCGGATCGCTTAATTGAGCAAGCATTAAACGAATGGCAAAAGCCAAAAGGTGAAGTTTATTTAGTAGGGGCAGGACCGGGTGATCCTGAATTACTGACTTTAAAAGCACTGCGTTTAATGCAACAAGCGGATGTAGTGATTTATGATCGCTTGGTTTCACCTGCCATTATGGAACTGTGTCGCCGTGATGCAGAAAAAATCTATGTGGGTAAAGCACGTTCAAATCATTCCGTTCCTCAAGATGGGATTAATGCTTTATTGGTGAAGTATGCAGCCGAAGGCAAACGTGTTTGTCGTTTAAAGGGTGGTGATCCTTTCATCTTTGGGCGTGGTGGTGAAGAAATTCAGGAATTGTTCGAAGCGGGCATTACCTTTCAGGTTGTGCCGGGAATCACCGCAGCATCAGGCTGTTCGGCTTATGCAGGCATTCCACTCACCCATCGTGATTATGCCCAAAGTGTACGTTTTCTGACAGGACATCTGAAAGAAGGCTCACCTGAGTTGCCTTGGAGTGAGTTGGTTTATGAGCATCAAACCTTAGTTTTGTATATGGGTTTGGTGGGCTTGGAGCAAATTTGTGAAAAATTAATCATGCATGGTCAGCGTCCTGACATGCCTGTGGCTTTAATTTCCAAAGGGACTACCCCTGAGCAAAAAGTCGTGATCGGGACTTTGGCTGATATTGCTTCTAAAGTGGAAGAACATCAGATTCAAGCACCGACTTTAACCATTATTGGTGAAGTGGTGAGTTTACGTGAACAGTTAAAATGGCAATAGAATCTCCCCCAACCCCTCTTTAAAAAGAGGGGAGTTCCTTCCTTTGACAAAGGGAGGTCAGGAGGGATTATGAGAAGTTGAGAAAATTTGTGATACATGTTGTTTTATTTGAGCCCGAAATTCCTGCAAATACAGGAAATATCATTCGTTTATGTGCTAATACAGGCGCGCAATTACATTTGGTCAAACCTTTGGGTTTTGAGCTGGATGATAAAAAATTACGCCGTGCGGGATTGGATTATCACGAATGGGCACACATGAAAGTCTGGGAAAATTTTGAACAATGTCTGGCACATCTGGCTGAGCAAGGCATTGAACGTGATGCGATTTATCCATTAACCACCAAAGGTTTTGAAACACCGCATACCTCAGATTTAAACCGTCCTGTGGCGTTGTTGATGGGTCCTGAAACCCGTGGTTTACCTGAACATGTCCGTTTGATGTTTCCTGAACAGCATTGGATCCGTTTACCAATGGCGCCAAATTCGCGTAGTTTGAACTTATCCAATGCCACGGCGGTGATTTTGTACGAAGCTTGGCGTCAGCAAGGTTTTCAGGAATTGAAATAGTCTAAAAAGTCTTCAGTTTTTAGATTTAAACCCATCCTCAAGATGGGTTTTTTTATTTGGGTTGTGATAATTCGGTTGCTGGCAAGATTGTTTAGTCAGCCATCAATTGCTCTTGAGTATTTTCCATCAATTGTTGTTGATCAAAATGCTGTTGGGCTGAAAGGACATGCTGCATATTGGCTTCTGCCCAATGTTTAAATGATAACGCTGTTTTGGAAAATTCAAAACCCAATGCACTCAAGCTATATTGAACCCGAATAGGGCGAGTGTCCAAAATTTCACGAAGAATAAAACCATCACGTTCTAATATTTTTAATTTATGTGATAAGACTTTTGGGGAAATGCCTAAGATTTTCTTTTTTAAACCATTGAAATGTTCAGGTTGATGATGCAGGGTGTCTAAAATAAACAAGATCCATTTATCCGCCATATTTTCAAAAAATAAGCGTGAAGGGCAGTTAGGATGATAAATATTGAAGTTAGGGCGATTGTTCATATTTAGTAACCAAAATGCTTTTTTGCAGCATATCATAATAGTTACTTTTAGGTAACTAATTGACAGCTAGTATCAAAAATATATTATACAAGGTATGTTCAATGATGATGGAAATAAAAATGTCTAAAGTTGCTGTGGTGTATTATTCTGGCTATGGTCATACCAAAGTGATTGCTGAAACTTTTGCCAATGAAATTAATGCTCAACTGGTTGCAATTGATCAGGAAGGTAATATTCAGGAGCAAGATTGGGATACTTTAAATGCCGCTGATGCGATTGTCTTTGGTGCTCCAACCTATATGGGCGGTGTGCCTTGGCAGTTCAAAAAATTTGCAGATGCAACATCGAAAATCTGGTTTACTCGTGGCTGGACAAACAAAGTATTTGCAGGGTTTACCAACAGCGCAAGCTTTAATGGTGATAAGCAAGTGACGTTGATTTATTTACAAACTTTGGCATCTCAACATGGTGGAATCTGGGTGAGCTTAGGTCTGGCACCTGCAAATACCAAAGCAGCAACTCGTCAGGATATTAACAATCTGGGTGGTTCTGTAGGTTTATTGGTACAGTCGCCTGCGGACGCAAGTGTCGATGAAATTCCATCGGGTGATTTGGATACAGCAAAAAGTTTTGCCAAACGTGTTCAGGAAATTACCGATAAATTTGTTGCTTAATCAGCTGATCAACAGATAAAACAAAAGGCGCATAAAGCGCCTTTTGTCATGAATGAACAATCAATGTAAATTATTCATGTTCATTATGTTGTGGTGCAGGATAGCGGAAACCACGTGTTTTATACGCCAGATAACCGACACCAATCGCAGCCCAAATCAGACCAATTTTAAGTGCAGTTTGATCAATCTCAAGCCACATCATAAACACACTGGCAAAACCGAGCAGTGGAATCACGATATAACTTAAAATATCTTTGATATTTTTGGTACGACCATCACGCAATGCATAACGTGAAATCACAGAGAAGTTCACAAAACTGAATGCAGTCAAAGCACCGAAACTGATTAAGTTAGCAATGTGTTCAAAATCAAGGAAACCGGCAGTCAAGGCAACCACACCTACAATTAAAATATTGTAAGTCGGGGTAAACAGTTTTGGACTGATATGACCAAAGATTTTCTTGTTGATCACGCCATCACGACCCATCACATACATCAAGCGTGAGACACCTGCATGTGCAGAAATACCAGAAGCCATAACAGTCACGATTGCAAAATACAAGATCACGGTCTGGAAGGTAATTCCCCCGATTGCCAATAATATTTCAGGTTGAGTTTCATCAATCTTTTTGAAATATTGAGCCGGATCACTCGGGAAGTAAATCTGCATGAAATAGGTGCTGATAATGAAAATGACACCTGCGATTAAAGCGGTTAAGAAAATCGCTTTAGGCAAGGTTTTTTCAGTATCTTTGGTTTCTTCAGCAAGTGATGATAAAGCATCAAAGCCTGTGAACGAGAAACATAAAATCGTTGCACCTGTGATCAGCGCACCAACAGACGTCATTTCATTCCAGAACGGGGCCATGCTCCATAATTGATATTTTGCACCATCCAGACTGCCATCGGCGTTCATACCTTGAGTCAATAATACATAGACTTTATAGGTAAAGAATAAGATCACACCAACCTGAATAAACACAATAGTACTGTTCAGTCGTGCAACAAAACGTGCGCCAAATAAGTTGACCACCGTCATCAGAATGGTCAAACCGACAATCCAGATCCAGTTGTTGACTTCTGGGAACAGCGCTCTGAGGTAAATATCAGCAAGAATAATATTGACCAAAGGCGATAATATATAGTCTAACCATGACGACCAACCGACCATAAAGCCGACATTGGGATGAATGGATTTTTGTGCATAGGTATATGCAGATCCTGCGGAAGGATAGCGTTTAATCATATGACCATAACTTACAGACGTAAATAAGATCGCAATTAACGCAAATATATAGGAGGTCGGAACGTGACCTTGACTATCTTGAGATACCAGACCAAAAGTATCAAATACAGTCATAGGTTGAATGTAGGCCAAACCAATAATGATAATGTGCCAAAGCACAAGGTTTTTTTGCAGTTTAGCTGCCGGTTGAGTCCCAGAGATATTTGTCAACGGCGTTATCCTCTTAATCTTTGATCAAGGATCAGTCATCTATCTAAGGATCGTTTGAGACGAACGATCCCCCCTACGAATAAAACAAAAGTGCGCCAATCTACTCTATATCAGCAGCACTTGTCAGTAACTTTGTTAGTTTTTTTAGCAAAAAATAAGCCATCTTGATCAAAAAATAAGTGACTTGGATTTATGCATGATAAAAGCCCGACACTTGCAAAAAGTATCAGGCTATTCATGAAACCATATTGGCTTATTTTTAAACAATTACCAAGCTTTTTCTAAGATGGATTTTAAGTCTTTGAAAGTGGCTTCTTTTGGGTTAAAAATGATAGAACCATCATTGAGTGCTTTGTCTGCAATCTCATCAAACTGTGCTTGAGTAACTTTACCTGTTTCACTCAAGGTGCGTGGTAATTTAGTCAAGCTATAAATACGATCACGCATGGTATTGAGGAAAGCAATTGCTTTTTCAGCGCGTTGATTTGCAGGCGTCTGTGCATAAATGTCTGCACCTGCAAGTGGCAATAATAAGTCCGCGATTTTATCGCCATTGACATCTTTGTTGTAATTTAGAACGTATGGTAAGAATAAGTTCATGCATAAACCATGTGGCAGATGCGCTACAGCACCTAAAGCATGCCCAAGTGAATGAACTATACCCACCATCGAGTTGGAAAATGCAATTCCTGCCATGGTTGAAGCTTGTGCAAGTTCTAAACGAGCATCAGCATTATTTGGATCATCTAAAACTTGGAATAAGTTTGTGCTGATTTTTTTAATCGCTGCGGTAGCATAAGCATCGGAAATAGGATTTGCTGCAATACAGGTATAAGCTTCAATCGCATGGGTCATTGCATCCATGGCGGTCATCGCGGTTAAATGCGGTGGCAAAGTCAATGTCATACGTGGGTCAAGAATAGCCGCATTTGGCATCAAATAATTTGAGGCGAAAGCAAGTTTTACATTTTTTTGCGTGTCTGAAATCACCGCAGCCAAAGTCACTTCAGAACCTGTACCTGATGTTGTTGGAATCACGAAAAATGGTTTAAGTGGACGCGGTAAATTATGTGCACCTGAATATTGCGTGAGATCATCACCACCTTCAGTCACCAAAATATTAGATGCTTTAGCTGTGTCAATAACTGAGCCACCACCAACGGCAATGATCGCATCGCAGTGATTTGCACGATAAGCCTGTGCAACAGCACGTACAGTTTCCAGACTTGAATCTGGTGGTACATCATCAAAAATTAATCCGATTTCAATCTCAGTTGACTCAAAAGCAGCTTCAATCGGTGCCAGTAGATTGTTGGCACGCACGCCTTTATCGGTGATGATCATTGGGCGTTTAGCACCTAATGATATGAGTTCAAAAGGAATATGTTCCAGTGCAGCATGACCAGCGATCACTTTTACAGGACAGAAAAATTCGTAATATGCTTTAGCCATGTGTTATGCACTCCCTTTTAAATATGATTGGGCAACTTTAAGGTAAATATTTGCTGCGCCTGTTAATTTTTCTTTTAAGCTTAATTCGGTTGGATATTGTTTGACTGCCAATTCAGCAACCAATTTTGGTAAAATCAATGCTTCCATTTTATTTAAGCAACGTACTAAGCGAATAGCATAAGAAACATCACCATCTGCAATCATACGGTCATTGGCAAAAGCTTGTGCTGTACTTTCTTGGAAAGAAAACACCAAAAAGGCATGATATTGATGCTTAAAAATAATCGCAAGATCAGGTTTATGATCTAGAGATTTGAGTAACTCGAGTTGATGCTGTTCATTGACTTTAGCAATAAATGAAGCGCCATTTGGAAATACTTTCATTGATAAAGTGAAACCAACAGGAAGTGCAGAAACCTCATGTTTAATTTCATCATCAACTTGGCTCGCCATGACCAAGCCTCTGCCAATCACATCCATCATGAGTTTGACATAAGCTTGTTCTAAAGCGGGTTTTACAGATTTACTAGAAATCACTCGCTTATTCCTTCATTGAGTTCATATTTATAATTTAGAGTAATTACTCTAATTTGTTTTTATTGAAAAAGAAAGCCCCTTTAGTGCGAAATGACTTTAACGTCATTAAAAAAGCCACTTTCCCTGAGGTAAAGTGTAACATCTTGTGCTAGTTGATTGAAATTTGGATAATTTTCAACAAGATCACAAATGCGAACCATCTCTAAGCCTGCATAGCCACACGGGTTAATGGTATGAAAACCATCAAGGTTACAGTCAATATTAAGCGCCAAACCGTGATAGCTACGTCCTTTACGGATTTTGAAACCTAAAGAGCCAATTTTACGTTCATCGACATAGACACCTGGTGCATCGGGTTTTGCATAAGCCTGTACACCATATTTTTTGAGTAGATCAATCATCAGGTTTTCTGCGTAGCTGACTAAGGTGCGTACATTCCACTTTAAGCGATTTAAGTCAAACATAAAATAAATCACCATTTGTCCAGGTCCATGCCAAGTGACTTGCCCACCACGATCTGATTGTACTACAGGTATATGGCTTGGAATCAAAATATGTTCAGGCTTTCCAGCTTGTCCTTGAGTGAGTACATCAGGATGTTGCAGTATCCACAATTGATCAAGAGAGTTTTCATCACGTTGTTCTGTATATGTTTTCATTTCCTGAAAACGATCTGAATAGGGCGTTAAATCAGTGTACTGGCGGATGATGAGTTGTGGTTTTGAAGCAACATCAGTCACGGTAGACATGTCCTTTTTAGTTGGCTATGACAAGAGTATAACGTGATTTTGTTAGATAGAAATGTTCTGATGAAATATTAATGAGCGTAAAAATGATTTTGATTTTGTGATATTGAAAAATAAAATTTGATCTATAAAAAAACACGCCAAGAGACGTGTTTTTTTAATTAAAGTGCGGTACGAATATGTTCACAAGCGGCAAGATCTGCATATAAAGCATGCACTTGCTCAAGCTCATTAAAACGTAACTGCGCAGTAATAGAGTGGTATTTGCCAGTACGAGAAGGTTGAACTTTTAGTGTTGCTTCATCAAACTCTGGAAAATGTTTTACCAAAATTTCGACTACAGCACCACGTAATTCTTCTCCAGCATTACCAATCAGTTTAATTGGATAATCCATCGGAAATACCCAAAGATCTTCGCGTAATTCACGAGATGGTGTGCGGTCTAACATGTTTCACCTCTAATTTATCAACAACGCCTGCAAAAGTGCAGGCGTTGTGTTGCTCTTAGTTACTTAATGGAGATGAACGATAAATTTTCAAGTCTCCATCGAAGCAACAAAAAACTTAGTCATTTTCTAAGAATGAACGCAAGTGTTCTGAACGAGAAGGATGACGTAATTTACGTAATGCTTTTGCTTCAATCTGACGAATACGTTCACGTGTTACATCAAATTGTTTACCAACTTCTTCTAAAGTATGGTCGGTTGGCATATCAATACCAAAGCGCATTTTCAATACTTTAGCTTCACGTTCAGTCAAGTTTTCAAGTACTTCACGCGTTGCTTCTTTTAAGCCTTCTGAAGTTGCAGCATCAACAGGAGAGGTGATATTGCCATCTTCAATGAAGTCACCTAAATGCGAATCTTCATCATCACCAATCGGTGTTTCCATTGAAATCGGTTCTTTAGCAATTTTGAGCACTTTACGAACTTTAACTTCGTCCATTTCTAGACGCTCACCTAATTCCTCAGGTGTTGGTTCACGTCCCATTTCTTGTAACAATTGACGAGATACACGATTGATCTTGTTAATCGTTTCAATCATATGAACAGGAATACGAATAGTACGTGCTTGGTCAGCAATCGAACGTGTAATCGCCTGACGAATCCACCAAGTTGCATAAGTTGAGAACTTATAACCACGACGATATTCAAATTTATCTACAGCTTTCATCAAGCCGATGTTACCTTCCTGAATTAAATCAAGGAACTGTAAGCCACGGTTGGTGTATTTTTTCGCAATTGAAATTACAAGACGTAAGTTTGCTTCAACCATTTCTTTTTTAGCACGGCGTGCTTTGGCTTCGCCAATTGCCATACGTTTAGAAATATCTTTGATGCCTTTTACATCTAAATCTAATTCTTTTTCAATATCAGCAATCTTTTGTTGGAATGCCAATACATCTGGGCGAACTTTTTCAAGATAAACTTTTTGGTCTGGAGATGCTTTTGCAATTTGTTCATCTAACCAAGCAGGGTTTGATTCTTGTCCTGGGAAAGAAGTACGGAATTGTGTGCGATCCATACGACCACGGCGTACAGCATAACGCATGACTTCACGTTCAGAGGTACGGATTTGTTCATGTGTGCCACGAATCATTTCTGAAATAATGTCAAATAAACGTGGTGTAAATTTAAACATCATGAATACAGTAGCAAGCGCTTCCATCGCAGCTTTACTGTCAGCACTGTTACGACCTGATTTTGCTAGTGTTGCTTTTGCTTCATTCCACGCATTTTCAAGCTCTGTAAAACGAATTTTAGCAATTTCAGGGTCAGGACCAGATTCGCCTTCAGAGTCATCTTCGCCTTCAGCTTCTTCCTCTTCATCATCATCATCCAACTTTACATCTTTTGTTGGTTTACTTGATGACTCTTCTTCTTCTTCATCTAAATCGGCTTCATCTTCTAAAACTTCAGGAATTTCTTCATCAGTTTCAGGGTCAAGATAGCCTGATAAGATGTCAGCAAGACGGCGTTCGCCATTTTCATAATCTTTATATTCTTGTAAAACAACTTCTACCGCATTTGGCCAGTAAGCAATTGAATGTAAAACGTCACGAATCCCTTCTTCGATACGTTTAGCAATACTAATTTCGCCTTCACGTGTCAAAAGTTCAACAGTTCCCATTTCACGCATATACATACGGACAGGGTCTGTGGTACGACCAGGTTCATTTTCTACAGAGGCAAGTACCGCAGCAGCTTCTTCTTCTGCAACTTCATCAGCAGCTTCACTATTCCCCTCAAACATGGTGTCATCAGTTTCTGGTGCACGCTCATGTACAGGAATACCCACGTCTTGAAGCATTTGAATAATGTCTTCAATCTGTTCGCTTTCGGTGATTGATTCTGGGAGATGATCGTTAACCTCAGCATAGGTTAAGTAACCTTGTTCTTTGCCTCGGCTAATCAGAGCCGCTACTTGCGAAGTAGGGGAATGCATATCGCTCATCTTTACTCTCTTCTCGTTGAATCTGTGGCAGTCAAAAACCGTGCATCATCACATCACTATGCGCTTTATCTGTGCATAGCGTGTGTATTTCATCAGAAAAAATTGCGCTGATAAAATCTTAAAAATCGGATTTTGGTGAAATAATTAAATGGGGATGAATTTGTTGTTTTCAAGCTCAACCCTTCGTACATTTCTATTTAAATTTGAATGTTAAATAGAAGGACGTAGGGTGGATTATACCATGCCACAAAATTTGGTACAAAAAAAGCCCCCAAATTCAAATTAAAATTAAAAATAAACAAATAAAACTTGACAAGGTTAAAGAAGAGCGATAAATAGCGGCTAGACCCATTCACATTTTTTCATTATGAGGTAGTTTTAGTGTCTTCGACAGATTTTGAACTAGATGATAACTACGGTGATGATGATGTTAGTTTTGATGAGTCATCAAACAAAATTAGCGCCAAAGAATCATTAGAAAAACGTCGTTTAATCGATGACTTACTTGCTCAACGTCGTTTAGATCGCGAATTAAAAGATTTTGATTATGATTTCGATGATGATGACGATTTTGAAGATGATGAAGCATAAAAACAGCTTGGGCATAGTCATCTAAAATGCTATGCTTTTACCGTAATTAAAATTAATTGGAAACAAGATGAGTGCTTTAGATTTAGACCTGTTAAGTGACTATCTAGATGGCGACCAAAACGAGTATGGTCTAGATTTCGCAGCGACTCATGGTTTTTTATGTGCCATTGCTGTTGGTCCTCAATTTGATCGTTGGTTAGACGAGCTTTTTGAAGGAAATCAAGCTAAAGCACCGAAAGAAATCATTGCGCAAATTAAATTATGGTTAGGTGATATTCGTCAAAAGTTAGCCAATGAAGAAGGTGTGGAATTTCCTTTTGAAATTGAAGAGGCGGATGTTGAGTCTAGTCTAGGCGATTGGTCTGTGGGCTTTGTTGATGCAATGTTCCTGAATGAGGAAGCTTGGTTTAGCCCAGAGTATGAAGAGCAAGTCGTTGACTTAACTTTACCAATGATGGTCTTTAGCGGTGTCGATGATGAAGATCCGCAAATGGAATCTTTCCGCCGTAATGGTCAGTTGATGGATGAAATTGCAGAAGAAATTCCTGATAATTTAAATGAAATTTATTTGATGTTCCATTCAGATCAATAAGTTTAAACTTCGGAAGAAAGCACCTTTTTAGGTGCTTTTTTTAATAAAATAATTTTATTATTGATGATTTTTTTTGTTTTTTCTTCGATATAAAAAATAAATCAGCAGAATAATAACAATCGCGATAATAATATAACTTACACGACTAAAAATTTGCTGCATTAAAGCCTGATTTTCACCAAAATAAAAACCAATACACGCTAAAAAAGTCGTCCAAATCATTGTACCTAAGCTGCTATATAGGATAAATTTCCAAAAAGGCATGCCACTCATACCCGCAGGAATACTAATTAAAGAACGTACAGCAGGAATCATACGACCGAAAAATACAATCCGATGCCCATATTTTTCAAACCAGTTTAATGATTTTTTGACATCTTTTACTTGAATAAAAAGATATTTTCCATATTGTTCAACCCAGTGAAGTAAAGTCTGTTGTGGTATTTTTCGACCGATCCAATAGAGTAATGCCGCTGCTAAAATTGAGCCTGTACTTCCTGCAATAATCACACCTGTTAAAATAAGCTGCCCTTGAGATGCAGCCAATCCTGCAGAAGGCATAATGACTTCTGAAGGAATAGGCGGAAATACATTATCTAGAAACATTAATAGAGCAATGCCAAAGTAGCCCAATTGTTCCAATATGGAAATGATCCATTCTGTCATTGTTTATCTATCAATTAGCGAATAAAGATTTATATTATAAATTGCTGAAGTTAAGGTAAAGTGATACTACGTAACGTCAGTCTTCGTTTCATTTGAAAAATTATTCTTGATAATGAATCAGTGTATGGATATACACTTTTCGCAACCAGTATGTCAGGGCGATAGGTAAAGCCATCAGCAAAAATATATTGATAAAGGTTGTATTGAGATGATAGCCAATAAACAGTGAGAATATTGTACCAATTAACATACCAAAACAGACAATAAATAAATGTGATTCTTGGTTGAGTTTTGCCTTAACACGCTCAATTTCAGTCAGTGTGTTGGTGTTGGTATATTTGTAATTTACTGTGTTGGGTTTTAAATAAGCAGTCCTTTCCATTTGATTGATCTCCTTAATAAATAATGATTATTCCTTAAAGTGAAGGTGTTAAAAAACACTCTATTTCTTATTTTGGAGATTAGCAAGAGAAACTGTAAACTGTTACGTATAAATTTTTAAAACCTGTATGAAAAGGTGACAGATTTCATAACTAGTGTCATTTTTGTGTAAAAAAACCGCATAAAATATGCGGTTATTTACAATTTAAAAATGATTAAAGACGTTTACGTTTTGCGGCAACAATTTGTGATTGGCGCATGCGGAAACCTTCTTTTTGCTTTTCAGAAGTTTTGTCTATGCAATATACACAAGATACGCCATGTTCGTAGCTTGGTAGTGCAACTTCTTCAGGGCTTAAAGGCCAGCCGCAAGCATGACACTTAATGTTAACACCTTCTTCAACGCCATGAGTGACCGCAGTACGTCCATCAAAAACGAAGCATTCACCTTCCCACATGCTTTCTTCAGCAGGTGTTTCTTCAAGATATTTTAAAATACCGCCTTTAAGGTGATAAACCTCGTTGAAACCTTCCTGTAAAAGTAATGATGTTGATTTTTCACAACGAATACCACCTGTACAGAACATGGCAATTTTTTTATCTTTGTGTTGTTCTAACTCTTTTTTAACATAGTCAGGAAATTCACGGAAAGTTTCAGTTTTTGGATCAATTGCGCCTTTGAATGTACCTGCTTTATATTCATAGTCATTGCGAGTATCAATTAAGATCACATCATCACGTGCAATGAGTTCATTCCATTCTTTAGGATCAAGATAGTGACCCACCAAATCACGTGGTTTAACTTCAACGCCTAAAGTGACAATTTCTTTTTTTAGCTTGATTTTCATTTTACGGAATGGTTTATCATCACTTTGTGATTCTTTATATTCCATCGTGTTGAAACCTTCATCTAAAAGAAATTGATGAATGGCATCAATTGCTTGACGGTCACCTGCAACAGTGCCGTTGATTCCTTCATCTGCAACAATTAGAGTACCGCATAAGTTGATGGTTTTTACCAAATCTAAAAGACGTTGCTGAAGATCAGCAGGATCTTGAACTTCTTTGAATTGATAAAGTGCTGCAACAACCCAACCAGTGGTCGCTTGCTGTTCTACAGGTGCAAGCTGTTCTACAGTAGCGTTCATGGAATACTCCAAATGTATTAAGATATGAAAAAATTTAGGTGCGTATTCTAGCCTGAATTTTAAAAATTTGCGAGAAAGCCATAGCAAAAATATGGTTTTAAATAAGGAGAATGTTTTGAGTAATAAAGGTCGAATTCCATCATTAACTCCATGTGTTGGGCGTTGTTCAACGGTTTTTGGTGATTCGGTTTGTCGTGGCTGCCGTCGTTTTAATCATGAAGTGATCCAATGGAATACTTATACCGCAGAACAGCATTTGGCAGTATGGAAGCGTTTAGATGCACAATTAGATCAAATTTTAGTGCCTATGTTGCCATTTGCTCAACTTAAACATGTTGAAGGTTTCATTTTAGGCAAACGAGTACGTCTCTTAGAAAATGCGTCTAAAGGGCGTAAATTATATTATGCGTTAAAAATTTGTGAGAAAAATCGTGCGTTGGCAGGTGAGAGTGGCTTAGGAATACATGCAAAGCAAGTTAAACCTTTGTGGGATGAGTTTGAACGCCGCGTTTTAGCATTAGCAACAGCAAGTTATGATTTGGCTTGGCTACGTGCCGATGGAATTCATCATAATTTACTTAAAATTGTGGAAGAAAAAGAAAATCTTCATATCCCAATTTCATTGTAAAATACTGCCTGATTAAGTATCGACTGGGTTTGTTTTGGATTTTTCAGCCTATTTTTTATATTGTGTTGCGGTGATTGTCATGATTGCAACACCCGGACCTGTGATGTTATTGGTGGCAAGTGCAGGTTTGCAAGGGGGCTATAAAAAGGCATTACAAACTATTTTCGGTACAAATTTAGCTTCCTTGGTTTTAATTGCTATTTCAGTCCTGATTTTAAAAGGTTTTGTTAATATCGCAAATCATTGGTTTGATATTATTAAAATTTTAGGATGTCTTTATATTGCGTATTTAGGGATTCAAATTATTAGAGAGGCGGTTTTAAAACCAAGCACAAATGATGAAGTTTCATCTTCTATACAAGGTGGTTTTAAACAAGGTTTTTTAGTGGGAATTTCAAATCCTAAAGATATTATTTTCTTTGCATCTTTTTTCCCACAATTTACGCATGTTCGTGATGATTTAGATCACAGTTTGATTTTACTCACACTCACTTGGATTGTGCTAGATTTTGTAACATTGTCAGTTGTTTATCTTGGTTTTAATGTTTTAGCAAAGTCGAAAATATATACAAAAATTTTAGCATTGTGTGGTGCAATTTTAGTTTTAGTGGCAATTTATGGCATTTACTCTGTTGTAAGCTGAAGTGTTTTAACCCAAAAATATAAAGAGCTTTGGGTGTCTAAAAAAACTTTTTCATCATACATTTCCACTAAAAAACGACTGATTAAGCCTTCAAGTAAGTTAAAACTCATTTCTGTGATTTGATGTGAAAATTTTAAATCTTGAATATTTTCAAAAATAAAATGTCTTAACCAAAGTTTATGTTGTTTAGCTATTTCAATAAGTTCCAAATCTTGCTGAGAAGATTCGCCAACAGCACGTACAAATAAACAACCTTTAAAATGGTCTGTTTGAAACCAGTTTTGATGCCAAACAAAAATTTTTTCTAGTGCTTCTAAACCACGATGTTCAGCGACAAAAGTCGTTAAGCTCTCTCGAAAACGTAAATCACGCTGTTGTAGAACAGAACACACCAATTGTTGCTTATTTTTAAAATACGTGTAGAGCGTGGTTTTTGAGCAACCTGATTCATCTCGAATGAGATCCACACCCACGGCAACAAAACTATGCTCATTAAAAAGTTGTTCTGCGACATTTAAAATTTTTTGTGCTGATTTGGACATTGTTCATTCTCATCAATAACACTTGATATAAGTACAGATCTGTACTATTTTTTTATTTTAGTATGATTGATGCTAAAAAACAAGGCAGGGTGAGCACAATGAACTTATTCGGTGGCAAAGAATTATTGGCAGCTATACCAAATGGTTTGGAACTATTTAGAGGATTTATTGGTGGGGCTTTGAGTATTCTAATTTTATTATTGCTTGGGCAGTGGTCACATCATATGTGGATTATGGCACCTTTTGGAGCGAGCTGTGTTTTATTGTATACCGTTGCCCAATCGCCATTAGCGCAACCAAGAAATATTATTTTTGGGCATTTTATTTCTGCTTTGGTTGGGTTAGTTTGCTTAAAATTTTTTCCAATCAATATTTGGACTATTGCTTGTAGTGTAGGTGTTGCAATCGCTTTAATGCAATATTGTCGCTGTGTCCATCCTCCAGCAGGGGCAAATCCATTGGTGATTTTATTGACTGCGCATACTGTATATTATGATTGGGATTTTCTGATTTTCCCTGTCTTGTGTGGAGCGGTTGCCTTGGTACTTGTTGCGTTGTTGGTGAATAATATCAAGGTCACAAAAAAATGGCCGATTTATGGCTTGGCATTGTGGGAAACAAAAAAGTAATCAAAAAAAATGCCTAATTTAAGTAAATATTAGGCATTTTTTAGCAATGAAAATATCAGAGATAAGTCATCAAAAATGAAGTTCCATTAGACACCATGTGCTAAACGATATTGCACAATTTCTTCAATGGTGATTAAAGTTAAATGGTGGGTTTGCGCATATGCTAAAACTTGAATACCTGAAGCCATCGTACCATCAGGGTTGGTCACTTCACATAAGACACCCGCAGGTTTTAGTCCTGCCATACGTGCTAAATCAATAGAACCTTCGGTATGACCACGGCGTGTGAGTACGCCACCATCACGACCACGTAAAGGAAATACATGCCCTGGACGATTTAAGTCACTTGCTACAGCACCATCTTTGATTGCTGCATGAATGGTGGTTACACGGTCTTTCGCTGAAACACCTGTTGTGACACCTTCGGCAGCTTCAATGGTAATCGTAAATGCTGTTTTAAATTGACTTGAATTATCTTGAACCATGGGTGGTAATGCTAAATGGTCAGCAAGTTCTGAGGTTAAGGTTAAGCAAACAATGCCTGAACCATCACGAATCATACGTGCCATAGTTTCAATATTTAATGTTTCTGCAGCAACAATTAAATCAGCTTCATTTTCACGATCAAAATCGTCCATGACCAAGACAGGTTTGCCTTGACGCATATCTTCTAAAGCTTGTTGGATGCGTTGTTCAGCAGGAGGAAGGGCTGAAAAGAAAATTTCGGGTTGTATTAAGCTAGACATTGAAACGCTCTCGTAAGTAGAAATACGGTTGAACATTTCAGGACATGTGAAATAGTGGCGTTACAAAGCAATTTCCAATGTATAGATTGAAAATTATTGAGCTGTGACGTCGTCTTCTTTCATCCGGACTATACCGTCGGCTTTGGCTTTTACCAAATCTGCTTATAAAATCAAAGAAATTATAGGCTCGTGGGCTGAATAAATCACAAAGAAATGTGTATTTAATTACCACCGGTGGGGAATTACACCCCGCCCTGAAGCGATGTTTTTTGATTATAAGCTATTTTTCGTCAAAGTTCAGAGTTTTTCTATAGAACGCTGCGTTTGTCTTATGTGTAAGCACCAGAGAAAATTATTTTGATTTTATTTATAAACTCAGCATGCTATGAATAGAGCATTGAAATAAAAATCTTGAATGTATTTTGAGTCATAAGATTTTACTAGCAGCAAAGGTAATGATGAACATGCAAAATAAAAAGCCATCATGTGTTGTGATTACAGGAGGCTCGCGTGGGATTGGTTTGGGATTAAGTCAAGCATTTTTGACATTGGGCTGGTCGGTCGTGATTTCTGCACGTGATCTACAAAATTTACAGCAAGTTCAAAAGCAGCTACAACAGCAATTTGGTGAAGCTAAAGTTCATATTGTATGTTGTGAAGTGACGAAAATTGAAGATTTAGAAAAGCTTTGGCAAGAAGCACTTTCTCACTTTGGTCGTGTTGATGTTTGGATTAATAATGCGGGTACCAGTAATAGCGCAAAATCTTTTGCCGCATTAAACCCTCAAGAGATCACAAATGTGATTGAAACGAATGTATTGGGATGTATGTTAGGCGCACAAGTGGCACTAAAAGGAATGTTAGTGCAAGGGTTTGGGCAAATTTTTAATATGGAAGGTTGGGGAAGTCGAGGTGAGTGGAGTGCAGGTATGACACCCTATGCCACCAGTAAACGTGCAGTCGCTTATTTTAGTCAAGCATTATATAAAGAAACCAAAAAGACCACGATTCGAGTAGGTACTTTAAGCCCCGGAATGGTCGCTACAGATTTATTAGTTTCATCTTGGCAGGATGGTGATGTGGAAAACTGGCGTAAAATGAAATGGTTATTTATGTTTATCATTGATCCACCACATCAAGTATGTGGTTATTTAGCAGAGAAAATAATTCAAAATAAAAGAACCAATGTACGTATTGTTTGGATGACACCGTGGCGTTTATTACTCAGATTTTTTCAGCCTTATTATTGGAAGCGTAACCCGATTCAAGGTACAGCATTGAATGATTTAAAATAAGTTCAATTTTTTTTGTATGGATGAATCACTAAACATCTGAGCTTCAAATGTTTAGTGAAAGTTTTTATCAACTATACGTCATCTTGTTTCACGATTAAAACAGGTGCTTTGAGCGTTGTAATTAAGCTTTGTGCCACACTACCAATTAAAAGTTTTTTAAAGCCACTACGACCGTGTGAGCATAAAATAACCAGATCGGTATTGAGTTCATCGCTAGCTTTAGCAATGGCTTTGGCAATATTTTCACCTTCTAAAAGCTTGACTTGAACGTCTAAATCTTGCGCTTTAAATTTAGCTTTAGCTGTTTCTAAATTATCTAAAATATAATTTTTTGCCCGTTCAATAAGTTGATTGCTTTGACCATGAGCAATGTATTCAGAGGCAATATAAGGATCTATAGTCATGACTTGAACTACGGTTACATTGGCATCAAATTTTTTTGCCATTTCAACCACAGTAGGAATGACAGCCAAAGACGTATCTGAACCGTCAACAGGAACTAAAATATTTTTAAAAGACATAAAATTCTCCTTATAGTTATTGCAAAAATATATACATTATTACTGTCTATAATTTCATCATAGCGCAAAATATTTACTTTGAAAATGTCGACTTTAGCATGAGATCAAAATATTAATTTTGGTGTTTTTTATTGGTATTAAGCTTATGTATTTAAATATAATTTATACTATTTTACTCGGAATTAAAATTGTAATATTGAAGCTGTGATTGTGATATCAAATTTGCTGCAATACTACAATTTAGTCTCACTTATTCTTTATTAAATCATGTGAAATAGGTCTTAAATCTGGCTTAAAATCACTCATCTTTTTGGGTGAGTTCTAAAGCACGTTGATAAGCCACTTTTTTCTTAACACCAGTTAAATCGGCAACCAACTGAGAGGCTGCTTTCACAGATAAGTCTTCAAGCAAACGGATCAATAACTGATCTAATTTCTCTTGCTTAACATCATGTTCTTGTGGCGCTCCACCAATCACTAAAACAATTTCACCTTTTTGTTGATGATGATCACTTTCAATAAAATGCAGTAATTCTGCTAAAGTCATTTTTTTAATTGTTTCAAAAGTTTTAGTAATTTCACGTGCAAAACCAACTGGACGTCCAGCACCAAATACGTCGACCATATCCTTAACACAATCTAAAATTCGATGTGGCGCTTCATAGATAATTAAAGTTTGTGTTTCATGTTTAAGTTTTTCTAACTGTAATAAGCGTTGTGATTGTTTAGATGGTAAAAAGCCTTCAAAACTAAAGCGATCACTGGGTAAGCCAACAGCACTTAAAGCTGCAATCGCTGCACAAGCACCCGGTACAGGAATCACACGAATATTATTTTCTTGAGCTGCACGTACTAATTTAAAACCAGGATCGCTAATCAATGGTGTTCCTGCATCACTCACTAAAGCAATATCTTCTCCATTTTTTAAGCGTTCGATCAGTATATTAATTTTGTTACTTTCATTATGATCATGACATGCAGTCAAAGGAGTTGAGATATTATAATGTTTAAGTAATTGTGCAGATTGTCGTGTATCTTCTGCGGCAACTACAGCAACGGACTTTAAAACTTCAATTGCACGATAGGTCATGTCATCTAAGTGCCCAATTGGAGTGGCTACAACAAATAACTGAGCACTCATAAGGTTCTCCATGATTAAAAATAAAAAATTGAATTATAGACAGACGCTATGTGGTCTTGGGCTTTTGAGCATAATGATCACTGCTCAAGCGGAAGTATTGGTTATTTTACCTGAAACAGGACCTCTGGCGCGAGCAAGTAACAGCATTAAACTTGGAATATCGACTGCATATCAAGCAACGGGGTCGAAAACTGTTCTAAAATTTGTAAATACAGACCAAAAATCAATCAGCGCTGTGCTGAAGCAAAATATCAATAAACAAACCCAAATGATTATCGGACCTTTAGGGCGCACTGATGTTGAAGAGGTTATTAAATTTTCGCCAAAAATACCTGTATTGGCATTAAATGAAGTGACTTTAAAACATCCGAATGTTGTGCAATTTAGTTTATCTAAAAATGATGATGCAGCAGCATTAATTGATACCATAGAAAGTGATGGAGTGAATAAATTATATATTTTACAACAACCTGAAAATATTCAAGACAGTAAAGCATTTTTCAATGCATTGTTTGAACAATTCCAAGGGCAAATCCAAATTGTGAATAGCGTACCCGTAAAGATGGTCAAAAGTGAAGGTTTACTGTTATTAGGGAATTATGCATGGATCAGTCAATTAAAAAAATTACCTGTAAAAAACTTATATATGCAAGCTGTAGCCGTTGAGGACAGTCAGCCTTTGCCTAAAGGAATGAAGTTCTGCGATGTGCCTTCATTGTATATTTCTGAATGGAGTGACGTTTTAAAAGCGTATCAACAAAGTCCAACCACTATGGCATATCAACGTTTATATGCTTTTGGTGGAGATGCATGGCAAATTACTCAGAGTTATATTACACAGCCACAAATGAAAAATTTAGACTTTAAAGGGCGTACAGGTAAAATTCATCTTGAAAATAATCGCATTGATCGCGAGCCAATGTGTTTTGTGAGTACAGGCAAAGGCTTAGCAATCGCCTAACCATCACGTAAACAATTGGAATAGATCGAATGAAAGCGAAGTCTGTGCGGCAACAATTAGGTGAGTGGGCAGAACATACTGCTTTACAGCTTATGCAAGAGCATGCTTATCGTTTGGTGTGCCAAAATTATCATGCAAGTTGTGGTGAAATTGATTTGATTGTGGTCAAGGATAATGAGTTACTTTTTATTGAAGTCAAAGCACGTGCTAAAACTGAGTATGGTCTTGCTGTAGAGGTAATTACCCTCAGTAAGCAACGTAAAATTATTAAGACAGCTTTGAAGTTTTTGCAAGATCATGAACATTTTCAGGACTTTTATTATCGTTTTGATGCAATTTGTTTTGATTTTCATCAAGAAATTGCAAAAAATGTACAGCATGACTTTTCTAAAATCCCGTATGATTTACAGTGGATTGAAAATGCATTTACTTTAGATGCAGACTTGATTAATCTGTGAGTAAAATTTAAGCGTAAACTCGAGTAGTCGTTTAAAATATATAGAAATAATGATTTCAATGAGGAGTCTTGCTGAGTGTTAAACCGTATTGTCATTACAATGTTGTGTGTAGCAAGTTTATCTGGGTGCGCGAGCTTTATTTCTGGTGGCACAGGAAGTACACCTGTTGGAACTGAAAGTGGTGTCAGATCATTAGGGCAAGTATTCATTGATTCTTCAATTGAACGTACTGCAAAAATTAACTTATATAAATTAGATGCCAGATTTAAACAATCTCGTGTCAATATCAATAGTTTTCACAGCAATGTTTTATTGACAGGTCAAGTGCCAGATGTTCATTTAAAACAATTGGCTGAAGATAATGTCCGTGCCATGAGTGATGTCAAGGCTGTACATAATTATATTACAGTGGGTAATCAAATTAGCTACAGCACCATTATGCAAGATGCATCAGTAACAGCAAATACACGTGGCTTAATTATGAAAGCACCTGTTGTTTCAGATAATAAAGTTTTAGTACATACAGAAGATGGTGTGCTTTATGTCATGGGACGTCTGAATAATGCTGAAAGTGATGACTTAAATGATGTTTTGCAAAAAGTAGGTAATGTCACCAAAATTGTGACTTTATTAGATAATGTTGAGCAAGCGAGTCGTCAAGTACAAAGTTCATCCTTTACTGCACCTGTCGTTTCAAATGTTCAACCCGATGTTGTGACTCCTGTGGCAATAGACCCAGATGCAGTAGAGCCAAGTACAGATGTTCAACCGTAATTTTCAAGTTAAACCTAAAGTTGTATTGAAAAAAATCCAATCAATTAAGGCATTTTATACTGATTTTCGTTTATATGATTTAGCCAGTATCACGATTAATAAATTGACTCCTAAAAAGGGTTATCAATTTCATGCCAATATTGCATATGGTTTAAAAGCAAGACAACGTTTAGATTTATATATTTCTAATCGTACACAAGAAAAACCATTAATTGTTTTTGTGCATGGTGGTGCTTGGAGTCATGGCGATAAAAGTGCTTATAAGTTTGTTGGCGAAGCATTTAGTCGTTATGGTTATGATGTTGCGGTATTGAATTATCATTTAGCACCACAGCATAAGTTCCCTATTTATGTAGATGATTTGGCTGTTGCTTTAAACTTTTTAGAGCAACAACAAAACAAGCTTGGTATTTCTACGCATAATATTGCTTTAATGGGGCATTCAGCAGGCGCATTTAATATTACCTCTTTATTGTATAATCCTAAGCGTTTTCAGTCTGAGGTCAAAAAAAATATTAAGGCAATCGTGGGGATTGCTGGACCTTATCACTTTGATTATAAAGGTGATCCTTTAGCAAGTGATGCATTTGATCAAGATATCCCTTATCAGCAAGTGATGCCTTATTACTTTATTGAAAAAAATGAGATTCGCCACTTTTTATTTACTGCGGCTCATGATCAAATTGTTGAGGAAAGCAATAGTCTAGATTTGAAGGCACAACTTGAAGCTTTAGGAAATCATTGTCAAATGACAGTGATTCCAAAAACAGGTCATGTGTCTATTATGGGAAGTGTCTCAAGTTTATTTAGTCGTTTTTATCAAACACGATCAGAAATTGTTAAAGCATTAGATCAAACTTTTAAAAACAACTAAAATTGTCATTTAAATCAAAAAAATGCCTGTTAATCAGGCATTTTTTTATTAAAAATCACGTGTTCAATCATGGCATGTGCAATACTGCCTGAAAAAGGAATTTCGGGTAAAGCATCAAATTTAAAGAATTGAGCATCACTGATTTCTTCTTCTTGTAAGACAATTTCACCTGAAGCATATTCAGCTTTAAAGGCAAGCATTAAGTTGCTTGGAAAAGGCCATGGTTGGCTCGCTAGATATTGAATATTTTTAACTTCAATGCCAATTTCTTCAAGGGTTTCACGTTGTACAGCTTCTTCGAGTGTTTCTCCAACTTCAACAAAGCCTGCGATTAAACCATACATATTACTGGTGTTTTTAGCATTTTTTGCGAGTAAAATTTCATCTTTTCCTCGTGTAATGACCGTAATAACACAAGGTTGCACACGTGGATATTGATGGTAGCGACAAGCAGGGCAAACCATCGCATATTCTGTAGGATGAACTTCTGTTTCATGCCCGCAATGGCTGCAAAACTTATGGTTACGGCGCCATTCTAAAAGTTGTAAAGCACGGCTTGCTTGTTCAAATTGAACCTTTGTCCATTGTGAAATAAGCTGGCGAATGGGAACGAGTTGATAACCTTCAGGAATGTTTTCCTCAATAAATAGATCTCGGGCGATAATCTGATCACCCGAGTTAAAAATAAGATCACTTGCTAATTGTTCAACTTGTGGTAATTGAAAATTGTCATCAACAAGAAGTTGGTGATGGTGAAAAATATAGGCAAGTGATAATTCTGACATTAGGCGATCGCTTTTAAGTTTTGGCTACTTTTCAATGCTATATCAAACATAGATTGTAGGACAGGTTGTTTATTCTGTAAATTTTCAATCATCATATCAGCACTTGCTAGCACTTCTAATACAGATTGAATTTGCTGTGGATTTAATGTGGTACTTTGAGATAAAGCATGGTCAATAAATTGAGCACATGTCAGTAATGTTTCTTGGCTCGCTTTAGAACCAAGGAATAATATTGCACCGCTAATTTCAGTCAGTTGTAATGCAACATTAGCAATAGTTTCCTGATTTTGTTCAGAAATATATTGAACCAATGCTTGGCTAGTGGCATCAATTTGAATCTTCGTTTCTGCTAACAAAGTGGTATGTGCTTCATCTAAACGATCGAGTGAAATTTGCAGATTATTGACACGAAGTTGTAAGCGATTTGATGTGTAATTACGTTCTAAAATTCCAATTGAATTCATAGCAGATAAAATACTATTCATCAATTGTTGCGCATAGTTTTCATCTTCTAAAATGGTTGGATTGTCAAGTAAGGCTGCTTGTTGTACAAGTTCTGTTGCTGCTTCATTGAGATTTAAAACTTTAAAAATGTTCGCTAAACCTAATAACTTGCTTTTAAGTTCAACTGTTTTTTCATCTGACATGTTTTGATAGTTGTACTCAATCGCATTACGAATTTCTGTCATTTCTTCAGTGATCAGTTTACTTACGCTATGAATCGTTTCAAAATCTGGACCATATAAATGACGACTAAAAACATGGAGTTGATTATCTGTTAGAACATCATCACCAGCTTGAATTTTATGGCGTAAATTTTGTGCAATATCATTATCTTGGCTAATACACAAACTGAGAACATTCGCAACTTGTAAGTTATCTACATTAAATTGTTGAGTTTGGCTTAGGAAGTTACCAATATTGGTTTCAATTTGAATTAACGTGCGTAAGCGAGCATCACTCAAAATAGTATCTTGTAGATGCTGTAAGGCGTTTGCGACCAATTTCCAATATTGAGCACTTGGCGTTGTATCTGCTAAATGAGAAAGATAGGCTCCCACCAGTTGTAAGCCTTGATAATCTAATTGAGTTTCGTTTTGTTTCAAAAGGTGATTTAAGCAGAGCTTATATAACCGATGTACATAATTCGATTTTTCGAGTTCTTGTGCTTGGGCTAATTCTAAATGAGGAATCTCAGCCAACAATGGTGTTAGATTTTCTCCCTCTTGTGTAAGCGGTTTGCCAAGCGCTAGCTCTAAACGGTTTAAGGTATCAAGCAAAAACTGGTGAACTTTGACTTCACGTAAACAGGTAAACTCGACAAAGCGTTTGAGCATTGTTGTGCCTTCGCTCAGCGCAAGTACATCTGATGTTTTAATATTACGCGGATCTTGCATGATTTTATGCATTAATTCCGCTGCATATTCAGTAAGTTGTGCGAGTTGCGGTATGTTGATCAAACGAATCACATGTGCACATTGTTCAAACTGATTCAGTGCATCATCTATACCAAAAGGTAAGGTTTGATCTTCAACCAAACTACTAACAGCCGACTCAACTTGTTGAATCGAATTATCCACTTCATTTTTTATTATTAATAATGCTGTTGGATCAAAATATATTGATGTTTGATAAGACATCAAAGCCCCCTGATGAAAATAAATGTTCTAATTTTTTAGCCTTTAGTATAAAGACTAATTTTTAGATTTTAATATCGCTTAAATGCAGACAATTTACAATAGACTTATTTGCTTAGTCTTAGGACTTTACAAACTGTACGAAGTGGAATGCTGTCTATTTACCCAGTTCTTTTCAGTTGATTGCTGAATCGATCGGATTCTTGAGTGATTCCACTTTTGACTGTCCTGTTATTTACCAAAAATACATGCTTCTCCATTTTTTTCTTGGTATTTTTTTACCCAAGCATCGTGCGCTGCTAACTCTTCTTCTGATGCTAAAATGACAGGCGCTTGTACATCGATTTTTGCACGTGTTTGTTGCTCAGAAGATAAGTTTGATGTGTCTGATAAAGCATCCATGTCAAAGGAAACTTGTCCACCTGTCATGGCTAGATAGACATCAGATAAAATCTCAGCATCCAGTAAAGCACCGTGGAAAGTACGGTCACGTTGTGGAATTTCATAACGACGAACTAAAGCATCTAATGAGTTTTTTTGCCCCGGATGCTTACTTTTTGCCATTGCCAAAGTGTCAGTGACACTACAGACTTCAGATAAAGCGACAAAGCCACTGCGTTTAAACTCCATATCTAAGAAGTTCATATCGAAGCTTGCATTATGTGCAATAATTTCTGCACCTTCTAAATAGTCAAAAAGTACTTGTGCAACTTCATGATACTTAGGTTTATCTTTTAAAAACTCATCCGTAATACCGTGAATTGCTTCAGAGTCACCTACAGGCTTTTCAGGGTTAATATAAATGTGAATAGAGCTACCTGTGAGTTTACGATTGATCATTTCAATCGCTCCAACCTCGACAATACGGTCACTGTCTTGAAAATAAAAACCTGTGGTTTCTGTATCTAAAATAAGTTGTCGTGGACCTTCAATATCGAGTTTTTTTGGAGTAATGACAATATCAGGATGCTGTTGAATATTTGTCGTTGAATGTTCTTGTTCTTTTGCTGCTGTTTCATGACTGAAATGTTGAGCAGAAGAAGATAACGCACCTATATTTTCATGTTCTTCACTTTCACTGCTCAGTTCAGTTTCTTCGGCTGTATCTTCATCTTCATTGACAAGATCAAAACCAAAAGGGTCATCTAAAAGCCAATCTGCTTCAACTTTTTTTTTATCTTGAGTCATGGTGGTCTTTGCCTGAGTTAAAAGTTTCTGAGTCGTGGTAATTTGAGTCTGGGTGATACCTTGCGCTGTATTTGATGCACCTAAATTGGCAAGTTGATCTGCCATTTCGTTGCCCGCATGTCCTGCATGTCCTTTAATCCAGTTCCATTCAATGTCACGATCTTTACATGTAGCATCGAGTTTTTGCCACAAATCAGGATTTTTGACATCTTTCCAGTTTTTCTTTTTCCAATTCTCAATCCACTCAGTGATGCCACGTTTGACATAGTTAGAATCTGTCCACAAAATGAGCTTGGCATCTTTGGGGCAAAATGCAATGCCTTCAATAGCGGCTGAAAGTTCCATCCGATTATTGGTTGTTTCTCTTTCACCACCACACAGTTTATGTTCTTCTGTTTCAGTAATGATATACGCACCCCAGCCGCCTAATCCTGGATTGCCTTTACATGCACCATCGACATAAAGCGTGATTGTTTGAGACATAATGATAACCAATGAATGAAATTTAGTGTTGAACATCGTGAGCTAAGAATTTATTGTATACGCAAATCGCGTTTTCCACCGCTAGAACTCCGATTTTTTTAATTTTTTGTAACATTTGTAAGCAGTTTGCTTGCAATAAGTGCCTTGTATGAGCCAGATGCTCTACTAAAATGGCATGGATAAAATAATTTACTATATGTTGTTCGGAATCCTGTATGTCTAAACCAACCACGATTGTGTGGCAGTCCACTACTCCTGTTTTATTTAAATTATCATTCATGACAACAGCACTGGCTGCCATTGGTTTAATGACAGGGTGTTCTTCTTCTCAAACTGTGAGTAAACCACAGACGAGTAAGCAAACAGGAATGTTGGATGCAACAAGTCTGGACTCATTAGAAGATCTATTATCAGCAACTGATATGCGTGCTGTAGAGGGCGATCGTTTACTTATTTTAAAACATGGTGATGTCTGGAAACGTATGTCAGTCGGTTTTAAAATGAATGAAGATCGTTGGGATCCGCGTATTGATGCACAACGTAGTTGGTTTGCTGCACGTCAGCCTTATATTGATCGTTTAAGTGCCCGTGCATCTCGTTATTTATACCATACTGTCAAAGAAGCTGAACGTCGTGGTTTACCAACTGAATTAGCACTTTTACCTATTATTGAAAGTTCTTATGATCCCGCTGCAACCAGTAGTGCAGCCGCAGCAGGCATGTGGCAGTTTATCCCGAGTACAGGGAAAATTTATGGTTTAAGACAATCTGGTTTGTATGATGGTCGTCGTGATGTGGTCGAATCTACCCGTGCAGCTTATGAGTTTTTAGGAAGTTTATATAATCAGTTTGGTTCTTGGGAGCTTGCTTTAGCAGCATATAATGCAGGTCCAGGACGTATCCAACAAGCAATTAATCGTAATGAAGCGGCGGGTTTACCTACAGATTATTGGTCATTACGTTTACCACAAGAAACCATGAACTATGTACCACGTTTCTTGGCTGTAGCACAGATTGTAAAAAATCCACAAAAATATGGTGTAACACTACCTCCTATTGCCAATCGACCACACTTTAGAGAAGTGTCTGTGCCTGCTGGGGTGCAACTGAATCAAATTGCTGCAACTACAGGTTTAAGCCGTGCAGAATTATATGCTTTAAACCCTGGGCATCGTGGTGAGGTTGTTGATATCTCCAGCCCAATGAAAATTTTAATTCCAGCAGATTTAAATCCAAATATTGATACAAAATTAAGAGGCTTACAGCCAAATTCAGGCTCATATTTAGCAAGTAATACGCCGACTTATGTACCAGCACCGACTTATGTACCTGCAAATACAGGGACGCCTATCGCGCCAACTAGAACGAATCCACCTGTACTAAGTGCAAGTAATACAAGTCCTCAACCTGTTGCACCTGTCACGACAACACAGCCTGTTACGCCTTCAACTGTAACGACAGTTAGAAATACACCACAAGGTGCTTCTGCTTTGGCGGCATTTGCCTCAGATGCAGTTATTCCAAGCGCACCCCGTATTCCTGTAGCCGTGACACAAGCCAGCAATGTAAAACCTGTTACAGTTGAGCCGCCATTATCTGCACAAGAACGTGAGCAAATTATGGCAGCAGTAAAAACTGAGGACGAAAAACTCACAGTTAAGCAAGTGATTGATCCTCAAGCAACACAAGCTGAAAAAGATGAGGTTGTCAAAGAAATTAAAGCAATTGCGCCACAAGGAACTGAAATTGTTGATCCTTATGACGGTAAAATTAAGCTTACAGCGATTCAAACGAGTCAGTCTGTGGCTGAGCAACAAGGACGAGAAAATACAGTCGGCTTTGCTTATCCAAAAGGTGTAGCAGAAACCACAGCGAAAACATCAGAAGAAGCAAAATTAAATCAAGATAAAAACTTTGCCAAAACAGATAGTGAAGTTGTGGTGGTACCACCAAAAGGTAAACGTAGTACTTATACAGTGTTAGCTGGTGACACACTGGCAATCATTGCAATGAAAAATGGTGTAAATTGGCGTGATATTGCAAAATGGAACCAAGTTGATCCAAGTGGGACATTATTTGTTGGTGCAACTTTATATTTGTATGACGCTAAACCACAAGAAGCAGAAACACCATCAAACTCAGTTAAAAAACCTGATCATACCCCTGCAACGTATGTCGTAAAACCAAATGACAGTTTAACAGGCGTGGCAGAACAATTTAATCTGTCTGTTTCACAGTTGGCGAGCTATAATAATTTAACAACAACGAGTAATTTACTGGTTGGGCAAAAGCTTAACTTAAAAGATATAGGACAAGAAAAGCTCAGTGCATTAAATAAAACGCTTGTTCATTCTGACACCTCTAAACCTGAAGCAAAAATTAAGACGAAACCTTATGTTGTAAAACGTGGTGAATATCTGAAAGTTATTGCAGATCGCTATGCTTTATCTGTACAAGAGTTAGCAGATTTAACCCCTGGTTTGGAAGTAGGTAATCTATTTGCTGGGCAAAAAATTAATGTTCCATTGCAAGAAGTACAGCAAAGTGCTGAAAAACTTGAGTCGAAAGTTGTAGATCAAACTAAATTTAATAATGTCAAAGCTGAAACTCAGTATAAAACTGAAAGTTATCGTGTAAAAAGCGGTGATACTTTATCGAGTATTGCAGTTCAGTCTAAGATGAGTTTATCTGAGTTAGCCGCATTAAATAATTTATCTGTTTCAAAAGGCTTATTGGTTGGGCAAACCATTAAAGTGCCAGAAGGTAGTACGGTTCCAGAGAGTTATGTGGTTCAATCGGGTGATAGTTTGACGACTGTTGCCAATAAGTATAATTTGTCTTTAAGTCAAGTTGCTGATTTAAATGGTTTAAGTACAACAGCAGGTTTGTTTGTTGGGCAAAAACTAAAATTATCAGGTGAGCCTGTGCAAGCTGCAAAAACTAAGCAGATTGAACAGCCTGAAATCCAGAGTAATGAACGAAATGTAAGTAAAGATATACATATTGTGAAATCTGGCGAAACGATTGCTTCAGTCGCTAAAAAATATCATTTACAAGTCGCATTTTTAACCGAGTTAAATGGTTTAGCACGTAATGCAAGTTTACGTGCAGGTCAGCGTCTAAAAATTGATGGTGAATTATCGACTAAAGAAAGTAATGTCAAGGAAAAAGAAGAGCCAGTGACGAAAGTGACAGCTTCAACAAAAGCCTCGACTAAAGATACTGAAGCTTATACAGTAAAAGCAGGTGAGTCGCTCAATGTCATTGCGAGCCGTACTGGTGTTTCAGTGCAGGAGTTGGCGGCATTGAATAACTTAAATGTACGTTCAGGTTTGCAACGTGGGCAAAGTATTCAAATTCCAAAAACTGTGACTGAATATAAAGTCAAAAGTGGTGATTCTTTAATTCGCTTAGCCAGTAAATATGGTATAGCAAGTAATGAACTCGCTGAAATGAATAATATTCAGCCAAATACACAGTTGCGTATTGGAACTGTCATTCGAGTACCAAACTTATAATTGATCTGTAAGTTGATTTAAAAGTAAAAGGATAGACTCAATATGCTATTGAGCTTTGCGTATGCGAAACAGCTAGGGGCAGTAGGGGTTTTATGTTGGATCGCAGGTGCATTATATGCAGCACCTCAAACAACCCCTTATATTGCAATTCATGCCACTGCAAAGTACGCAAATGCTCAAGCAATGCCGTATGCTAATCCAGTTGCTCCCAAAGGCGGCATGATTAGTCAGGCAGGAAATGGAACATTTGATAATTTAAATGGCTTTAATGGCAAAGGAACGAGCGCTGAAGGTACAAATTTTTTATTTGATACCTTGATGAGTTCATCACTCGATGAACCAAGTGTTATGTATCCTTTACTAGCAGAAAAAGTGACTTTTGATCCCGATAAAACCAAGTTTGTGATTTTTCATCTTAATCCCAAAGCGCGTTTTAGTAATGGCATACCTGTCACCGCAGAGGATGTTAAATTTACCTTTGATATTATTCAGAGTAAAGCCAACCCTGGCTTTCAAATGTATTTATCTGATTTAGAAAAAACAGAAGTATTGTCTAAATACCAAGTTAAAATGACGTTTAAATCAGATAATAATACAGAAATGCCTTTGATTTTGGCGTCTATTGCCATCTATTCCAAAGCAGACTGGAAAAATAAAGACTTTGCTAAAATTACTTTACAGCCAATTTTAGGTTCAGGACCTTATTTGATTGATCGTATAGATGCAGGACGTAGCATTTCCTATAAACGTAATCCAAATTATTGGGCAAAAGATTTAGCTGTAAATAAAGGACGCTATAATTTTGATCTTGTGAAATTTGTGTATTATCGTAATTTAGATATTGCTTTTGAAGGTTTTAAGTCGGGTCAATATACGTTTCATGAAGAAAAAATGTCTCGAAAGTGGACAACAGAATATAACTTTCCTGCGTTAAAAGCAGGTATGGTCACCAAATATATTTCTAAAACAGCAAACCCTGCACCGACACAAAGCTTTGTTTTTAATACCCGTAAAGCACCTTTTAACGATATTTATTTTCGTCAAGCATTAAGTTATGCCTATGATTTTGAATGGTTAAATAAAGCTTTATTTTATGGGCAATATATTCGTCTAAACAGTTATTTCCAAAATAGTGAGCTTGCAGCCACAGGTCTACCATCTCAGCAAGAATTACAGATGATGCAACCTTATTTAGCGCGTTTGCATCCTTTACAACGTCAAGGCGTTTTGGCAAATTGGAAATATCCACCTTCCGATGCCAGTGGGTTTAACCGTAATAATTTACTCGTAGCGCGAACTTTGCTGTTAAAAGCAGGTTATCGTTATCAAAATGCGATATTGGTAGACCCAAAAGGACAGCCAATTCGTATCGAGTTTATGATATTTCAGGAAAGTTTAAATCGAACCTTAATGCCTTTTGTGCGTAATCTTAAAAAACTTGGCATTCAGGTTTCTATTCGTCAGGTTGATGTTCCTCAATATATTGAGCGAATGCGCCGTTCAGATTTTCAAATGACCACCAATGTGATGCCTCAATCATTGACTCCAGGGAATGAACAAGCGCAAATGTGGAGCAGTAAAGCAGCCGATGAAGTGGGGAATTATAACTATGCAGGGATTAAAAACCCTGTGATTGATGAAGCAATACAAGAAGTGATTCGTGCGCCAAATCGAGAGCAGTTAATCCTACGGACTAAAGTTTTAGATCGCTTATTGCGTTCAGGTTATTATCATATTTTGACTTATGGCAATGATAAAAATTGGTATGCTTATTGGAGTATGTATCAACAACCAAAAGTGAAACCGCAGTTATCACTTGGTTTGGACTACTGGTGGTCTGAGCCAAAACAAGCGCAAAAAATCAATCAATATTTGCGTAAACAATAATTTAGGCTGTATTTGATTGAAAATAAAAGCCATGCGCTTACAAGGAATGTCACATCAATGGGCACATACATTCTCAAACGACTTTTACTTATTATTCCGACATTATTTTTTATTTTATTAATTAATTTTGTGGTGATTCAATTGGCACCAGGTGGTCCAGTAGAGCAAGCGATACAGCAAGCTGAAAGCTTTCAAGGGATGGGGAATGCACCTGCGGGAGCAGAGGTGGTATCCGCTTCAAATAATCCTAGTCAATACCAAGGTGCTCGTGGTTTGAGTGATGAAATGGTTGAAAAAATCAAAGCACAATATGGTTTTGATAAATCTGCACCTGAACGATTTTGGATGATGCTCAAAGGTTATCTTCATTTTGATTTTGGTACCAGCTTTTTTAAAGATAAGCCCGTAACTCAATTATTATGGGAAAAAATGCCAGTGACGGTGTCTTTGGGTTTATGGAGTACTTTGCTGATTTATTTGGTTTCTATTCCATTAGGCATTAAAAAAGCCAAACAGCACGGTATGATTTTTGACAAATCAACTTCTTTGTTGTTGGCGGTTGGCTATGCTGTTCCTTCCTTTGTATTTGCTGTTTTGTTGATTGTGTTTTTTGCAGGTGGCTCTTATTTTCAGTGGTTTCCACTACAAGGCTTGGTCTCGGATGATTTTCATAGTTTAAGTGTATTGGGCAAAATTAAAGATTACTTTTGGCATATGACCTTACCTTTGATTGCGATTGTATTGGGTGGTTTTGCTGGTTTAACCTATTTGACGAAGTATTCGTTTATGGAAGAACTGAATAAACAATATGTTTTGGCTGCACGTGCCAAAGGTTTAAATGAAAATCGAGTGCTCTATGGGCATGTTTTTCGTAATGCTATGCTGATTGTGATCGCGGGTTTACCTGAAGCTTTGGTGGGTATTTTCTTTGTTGGAAATCTATTTATTGAAATTATTTTTAATTTAGATGGGTTGGGTTTACTCGGCTTTGAGGCAATTACTCAGCGAGATTATCCTGTGATTTTTGGTACATTATTTTTATTTACCTTGTTAGGGCTTGTATTACGTTTGATTAGTGATGTGTTGTATCAAATTATTGACCCTCGTATCGACTTTGAATCAAGAGGAGCAAAATAATGTCTCCATTGATGCAAGCAAGATTTAAAAAATTTAAAAAAAATCGTTTAGGCTTTAGTTGTTTTATTCTATTTGCGCTTATTTTTATTTTATCTTTAGGTGCCGAATTTATTGCCAATGATAAGCCTTTATTGGTCAAATATGATCAGCATTATTATGCGCCTGTATTAAAAACTTATTCTGAAACGACATTTGGTGGTGTTTTTGAGAGTGAAGCAGACTATCGTGATCCTGCTGTGCAACAGTTAATTGATGCTAAGGGTTGGGCGATCTGGCCGATCTTACGTTATTCCTATCAAACACCAAATTTAGACTTGGCTGTGCCTCTACCTTCACCACCGACTGCACAAAATTGGTTAGGTACAGATGATCAAGGACGTGATGTCGTCGCACGAATTTTGTATGGTTTAAGGATTTCTTTGTTATTTGGTTTAGCTTTAACGTTATTTGCTTCAGTGATTGGTATTTTTATTGGCGCAATACAAGGTTATTACGGTGGTTGGGTTGACTTAATTGGTCAGCGCATATTGGAAGTGTGGGGTGGTTTGCCAACGCTCTTCATGATTATGATTTTAGTGAGTTTATTTACACCAAGCGTATATTGGCTATTTTTGATTATGTTGGTTTTTGGTTGGCCAGCGTTGGTTGGCTTAGTACGTGCTGAGTTTTTACGTGCACGAAACTTAGACTATGTTCGTGCTGCACGTTCTTTAGGTGTGCGTGATGGGACGATTATGTTTAGGCATATTTTACCTAATGCGATGAGTTCAAGTTTATCGCAGCTTCCTTTTATGTTGACCGCAAATATTACAGCATTAACTGCATTAGATTTTTTAGGTTATGGTTTACCACCAGATGCAGCATCTTTGGGTGAGTTGTTGTTACAAGGCAAAAATAACTTAAATGCGCCATGGTTGGCTTTATCGGGCTTTTTTACATTGGCTTTGGTTTTATCTTTATTGATTTATATTGGGGAGGCGACACGTGATGCATTCGATCCAAGACGTCAATAAAGACGCAAAATTAGTATTGTCTGTGCGGCATTTAAGTATTCAAAATCAACAACATGATTTGGTGCAAAATTTAAACTTAGATTTACATGCAGGAGAAACGATTGCCATTGTAGGTGAGAGTGGTTCAGGTAAATCTATCAGCAGTCTAGCAATGCTAGGTTTATTGCCTGAACATTTAAAAGTTACAGGTGAAGCCAATTTAAATGGGCAAAATTTATTACAAATGAATGAGACACAGTTACGTCAAATTCGTGGTAAAAAAATTGCGATGATTTTTCAAGAACCCATGACGGCTTTAAATCCATTACATCGGGTTGAAAAAATTATTGGTGAGCCTTTGTTGTTAGAGGGTATGCCTAAAAATAAAGTGCGTAAACGTGTGATTGATTTACTCACAGATGTGGGCATTCCTGAACCTGAAGAAAAGTTAAGTCGTTATCCTCATGAGTTATCAGGTGGGCAAAGACAGCGTGTGATGATTGCAGCAGCTTTGGCATTAGAGCCTGAAATTATTATTGCAGATGAGCCAACTACAGCTTTAGATGTGACTTTGCAAGCGCAGGTGTTAAATTTATTACAGCTCTTGATTGTAAATCATGACATGGCAATGATTTTAATCAGTCACGATTTAAATTTAGTGAAACGTTATGCCAATCAAGTCATTGTAATGAATAAAGGTCGAGTTGAAGAAAAAGGTGCGGTGAGGGATATTTTTAATACACCTAAGGCGGACTATACGAAGCATTTACTTGATCATGATTTTGGTATTGCAAATCCTGTACCACGACAAGACCCTTCTGCATTGGTGTTGTCCTTACATCATGTTGGTGTCAAATTCCCCATCAAACAAGGCTTGCTGAATCGGGTAAAAGACTATTTTGTTGCTGTTGAACCTTTAGAATTGAGGTTACATCAAGCAGAGTCAATCGGAATTGTGGGGGAGAGTGGTTCAGGTAAAACGTCTTTGGCTTTGGCTGTAGCGCGTTTGATTGACAGTGATGGCTTAATCGTCTTATTAAATCAAGATCTAAATAGGCTTAAAGAGTCAAAATTACGTCCATTACGTGCTGAATTTCAAATGGTTTTTCAAGATCCATTCAGTAGTTTAAATCCACGTATGACGGTAGAACAAATTATTGGTGAAGGCTTGGCTTTGAAAAAACTCAAAGCAGATGAAATTCAAAAACACATTACAGAAGCTTTGTTAAAAGTTGAACTTCCTGCTGAATTTATATCACGCTATCCACATGAATTATCGGGTGGGCAACGCCAACGTGTTGCATTGGCACGTGCTTTGGTTTTACGTCCAAAATTAATTATTTTTGATGAGCCAACATCGGCTTTAGACCGTACTACACAGCGAGCTATTGTGAAGTTATTACGTCAGTTGCAAGCAGAGTTTCAAATCAGCTATTTATTTATTAGTCATGATTTACAGGTTGTCAAAGCATTGTGTCAAAAAGTTTTAGTATTGCGTCATGCTAAAGTCATAGAGTTTCAGGATACTGAATCTTTATTTAAAAACCCTAAAACTGACTATACTAAGCAATTGATTTCAGCGAGTCAGTATTAAAATAGCGCAGCGTTTAAGTTTGGCATGCAATTTTGACATGAGATATTGTCAGATTTTGCTTGACCATTTTTTTAAATAATTTAGAGTAAATATTCTAAAAATAGATTAGAGATGCACCATGAGCCATATTGCACAATCATTTAAAATACGAAATACCACCTTTAAAAATCGCATTATTAAAGGTGCAATGAGTGAAGCATTAGCAAACCATGCAGGTCAACCGAATAAATTACATTTAGGTTTATATGATGCATGGGGTAAGGGTGGTTTAGGCTGTGCGATCACAGGCAATGTCATGGTGGATTTTCGTGCCAAAAACGAACCTGGTGTGGTTGTGGTTGAAACAGAGCGTGACCTAGAAAAACTCACAGCATGGGCAAATGTCGGTAAAAAGCATGACATGGTGCAACTGATTCAGTTATCACATCCGGGACGTCAATGCCCACGTGGTTTAAATAAAGAAACCGTTGCACCTTCTGCTGTGGCATTCAGCCCAACGTTGGCAACGACATTTGGTACGCCACGTGCTTTGGAAGAAGCTGAAATTCTGGATATTATCCAGCGTTTTGCTGAATCTGCACGCATCTGTGAAAAGGCAGGTTTTGAAGGTGTACAACTGCATGGCGCACATGGTTATTTGATTAGTCAGTTTTTATCGCCATTGACTAATAAGCGTCAGGATCAATGGGGTGGTTCCATTGAAAACCGTTCACGCTTTTTATTGGAAATTTATAAGGCAGTTCGTGCTAAAACCTCAGAAAATTTCATTGTTTCCGTTAAATTGAATTCGGCAGATTTCCAGCGTGGCGGTATTACTGAAGAAGAAGTGATTCATGTCTTTAAAGCCATTGATGCGGCAGGCATTGACTTAATTGAAGTGTCAGGCGGAACCTATGAAGCACCTGCGATGGCGGGTGCCAAGGCGGATAAGCGTAAGGCGAGTACCATTGCCCGTGAAGCATATTTCCTCGATTTTGCAGAAAAAATTCGTAAAGAAGTCAAATGCCAACTGATGGTGACGGGTGGTTTCCGTACTGCACAAGGTATGAATGCAGCTTTGGACAGTGGTGCATGTGAATTTATCGGGATTGCCCGTCCTTTGGCGGTAGAAACAGATGTCAGCAATAGTTTGATTGCCGGGCGTGATGTACGTTATGCCGTGGAGCAAATTAAAACGGGTATTCCATTTGTTGATAAAATGGCAATCATGGAAATTCTCTGGTACGCAGCGCAGTTTAAGGCGATTGGTGAAGGCAAACAGCCAAATCCTAAATTATCGCCATTAAAAGTATTCTTGAACTACGCCAAAAATAATGTCAAAGCTGTGATTCAAGGGCGAGTGAATTCACGTAAATCAGCTTAATGGGCTTTATTCCAATATAACTGAAAATGCTCAGCAGACCATTGTCCTTTCGCTTTTGCACGTTGAAAGGCAGGTCTGCTTTCTATTTGTGCCAGATAGGCATTGATATGCACGTAGTTTTGCAATGTCTGATCTAGCTGTGTGCAGGCAAATAAGGGAAACCACAATAAAATATCAGCAGCCGAAAAGCGTTCTCCTGCAATCCATGGATGAAGTTTGAGTTGTAGCTCAATCTGTTGCATGTGTTGTTGTAGCGCGTTATTTAAATAGCCCTGATCAAAACCATATTTAAATACTTTGGCAATAAAACGAATTGGAAATGGCGTATGTTGCACGATTTGTGCAAAAATTTGTTTGAGTGCCACATTTGGCATAAAAGAAGCATCTGCACAATTTTTCCAATAATAAAAATCAGCAAGTTGCTTATTTTCTGTCATATGATGCGTGGCGAGCTGTGTAGATTGCTGGCAAAGAAAATCTACAATGGCTGTGGTCTCTGCCAATACCAAGGCGGATTGCGCAGGCGGAGCATACACCAAAGTTGGAAATTTTTTACAGGGATGAGGGTGCTTAGGATAGTCTTGTTCTTGTATATGTTCAGTAAAAGTCACGATTTCATAGTCAAGATTTAATTCTTCACATAACCAAACGATGCGTTGCGAGCGTGAGTTTTGTAGATGATATAAAGTGATGTGCATTTGATTGCTACTTTTTGAAATAATGCTTGATGTCAAATTGCGAAACGAAGGTGATTTTAAAAATAATATGAGTAAATTGAAGTGATGTCTCGATTAATTAATACAATATTTTATCTGATTTTAATGCTCATTTGCAGCGCTGTATACGCAATACCATTACAGACTGGCGATTTGATTTTTCAGACCTCTAAATCTGCACAGAGTCAGGTGATCCAACTGGCAACGCATTCACCTTATAGTCATATGGGAATGTTGGTGAATAAAAATGGTCGATTATGGGTCTTGGAAGCAATCCAACCTGTTCAATACACACCATTTGAGGCGTGGATACGGCGTGGTGTGGGTCAAAAATATGTCGTAAAGCGTTTGATTCAAGGTTTAAACTCAAAACAACAAAATGCTTTAATCAAAAATGCAGAACAGTATTTAAATAAACCTTATGATATTTATTTTGAATGGGATGATCGTGCGATTTACTGTTCTGAAATTGTGTGGAAAGCCTATAAAAATGCTTTGGCAATAGAATTGACACCCTTGCAACAATTAAAAGCGTTTGATTTAAGTCATGTAAAAGTCAAAGCCTTAATGAAGCAGCGCTATGGTGAACATATTCCATTACAAGAAAAAGTGATTAGCCCTAAAGCACTGTTTGATTCTCGATATTTAAAAACAGTGTATAGTCGATAGGCATAAAAAAACCTGAGTCATGATGCTCAGGTTTTTTATAAGAATGTAAAACATTCTAGAATGTGGCGACCCTACGGGGATTCGAACCCCGGTTACCGCCGTGAAAGGGCGATGTCCTAGGCCTCTAGACGATAGGGTCAATAAAATGAGGCATACCTTTGAATTTAGAAACTAAACCATAAATTAATGGCGACCCTACGGGGATTCGAACCCCGGTTACCGCCGTGAAAGGGCGATGTCCTAGGCCTCTAGACGATAGGGTCGTTTCAGAGGTGGGCGTATATTAGGGTGAATAAGTGAATGTGTCAAACACTTTTCAGCAATAAAAAAGAAAAAATAATTTGAATGTATAAATATAAAACAATATTTTGGGTTTTGGTTGAATTTAGCACAGTTTTGGGGTTATGTGAGCTAAAGTGCTTGAAGAATAGCTTGAATGACAGCAGGATTTTGTAAATAACCAGCAATATTATGTGGGCGGTCAATAAATGTCCGAATGCGTTGATTTAGAATATGAGGTTCAAAATTAAAAGGTGCATTGCTTAAAGGAAAAGCACTTAAAAAATCGTCTTGAGAATAAAAATTGAACCAATCACCCTGTAAAATTGTTGGGCGCAGAATAGGATGCAAAATTTTGGCTTGAATGACACGAAAAGCTAAGGGAGAAGCGAGAGTAATAAAACGTTGTATATTATATTTCGGATTAAGTCTTTGTAATAAATTATAGGCAATCACAGTGCCAAGTGAATGCGCAACAATAATATGTGGCTCATGTTCATCTAAACACTTTAGAACCCGTTGATGTACTTCTTGTAAAAAGTTTGCATTATCTAAATATAAATAAGTTTCAATCAGAAAACGATGAATCATACTTTCATGCAGTTGAGGAAAATGATTTAAAAGTAATACAAATTCTTTTAATGCACTGTCTTTGATCATCTCTGATGCTAAATAGAGTTGTGTTTTAAGTGCAACAGGTTGCTGAGGAGAAAGTGTCGGAATAAATGGAGGAGGGTGAATAGAAAGTGTAGAGGGCTTTTTAGCAAAATATGGGACATGAAAATTAAGCAAAAATTTAGGCAAGAGCATTTCTAAATCAAAATGATTACTCAAATGATGTGTGGTGATGAGATCGCCATAAAATGCCAATTGAATATTTAATGGAGATTTGAGCGCAATTTGCTGAGCATTTATACCTTGCTGAAAAATATCACACCAATATCTTTGTAGAGATTGAGCTGTGTGGTTTTGTTGATTCATGCCATGAATAAAAATAATTTTCATTAAAATTTTAAAAAATAGTTTTTTATTTCATCCAATATAACAATTGTCATCATCATTAGGGAGTTTAAAATATAAAAAAGTGCAGCTTACGCTACACTCTTTTAGGCTCATTGCTTTTGTTTAGTTATTATTATTTTGATTTATAAAAATAAGCATAACTTGCATAACAACCTGCAATAAACACTAAACAACTGATAAAGCCAACATGCATTTCGGGGTCAAACACCATACTAATTCCTGTAATTAAACAGAAAATAAACCCTAAAATTGGAATAATAGGAAAGAAAGGCACGGAAAAAGCAAGATCAGATTTACGATGTCCTGCTTTATACCATGTACGACGAAAATTAAATTGACTCCAGCAAATACTCATCCACACAATTACCATTGTAAATGCTGCAATTCCTAATAGATTTTTAAAAATCTTTTCAGGTGCAAATTGCTCAGACAATAAGCCAGGCATTGCGCCTAACATGGTCACTAACACTGCAATATAGGGAATACCACGAGCATTTAATTTAGAAAATATAGCAGGGAGCTGTTTTTTTGCGGATAACGACCACATCATACGTGAAGCTGCAAATAAACCTGAGTTTGCTGCTGATAATAATGCCGTAATAATCACAAAACGAATAATATCTTCAGCATAAGGAATACCAATATGCGTAAACACCGTAACGAATGGGCTACTACTAACACCTTCAGCATTTAAGCCTGCCAGTTCATGCGGAAGAAGTGCGCTAATTACAATGATTGTACCCACGAAGAAAATTAACAAACGCCATAGTGCAGTATTAATCGCTTTAGGTACATTTTTTGCGGGGTCTTTGGTTTCACCCGCTGCAACGCCGATCAACTCTGTCCCAGAAAAGGCAAAATTAACAATTAACATTGTGGTAAAGATAGGAAACAAACCTTGTGGAAACCAGTCTCCTGCTGTCAAGTTGCTAAAAAGAGGTGCTGTGCTATAGCCGTCGTAATGAATGACACCAAAAATAGCCAGTAAACCTAGCAGAATAAAAGCAACAACAGTCACTACTTTGATTAAAGAGAGCCAGAACTCAGATTCAGCAAACCAGCGTGTCGAACTCATGTTGAGTATAAGTACAATAGCTGCAAAAATAAGTGTCCATAACCACATAGAAACTTGTGGAAACCATTCTTGCATCAACAAGGCGGCGGCGGTAAATTCGGTACCCAAAGTCGCTGACCATGTTAACCAGTACAGCCATGTCACAGTATAACCTGTTGCAGGACCAATATATTTTTGAGCATAAGAGCCAAAAGAGCCTGATTCTGGCATGTGTACAGCAAGTTCGCCCAAACATAGCATCACCATATAGGCAATAATACCACCCAAAATATAGGAGATAATGGCACCAATAGGACCCGCTTGAGCAATAACTTCACCAGAGCCTAGAAATAAGCCTGTGCCTATTGCACCACCTAGTGAAATCATCACCAAATGTCGAGTACTCATTGCACGTTTTAATTGTGCAGAATCGTCCTGAGTTTGGTTGTCATTCTGAGTATGAGATGGCTGCATAAAAAGTAATGAAAGATAAATAGGAAGCGCAGTATTGTAGGTGTTATTGCGTTAGAGTTCAAAGCCGAACTGATAAATTCAGTGTAATTGTATAGATTGTTTGAACAATTAATAAAGTCGGATGTTAAAAAATAGACAAGATGAGATGCAAGAAAAAAATGCTTGGAGTTCTAAGGAAATTGAGATGAGTATATGAAATACTAAAAATATATGGCGACCCTACGGGGATTCGAACCCCGGTTACCGCCGTGAAAGGGCGATGTCCTAGGCCTCTAGACGATAGGGTCGTTTAGAAGATGGCGCTATCTTATTGATCCGCCATCAAAGTGTCAAGTACATGAGGAGAGAGTTTGTTCAAAATATAGCAAAACAGTTCAGCAGTTTTTTGAGTGTCATATAAAGCAGAGTGTGCTTCTTTGCCATCAAACTCAATTCCTGCCTGAATACATGATTTTGCTAATACAGTTTGACCAAACATCACAGCACTCAAAGTGACTGTATCAAATACAGAAAAACTATGAAATGGATTTTGATTTTTAGTTCCTGTACGTGCAATGGCTGCTTTGAGAAAACCTAAATCAAAATGTGCATTATGCCCAACCAAAACCGCATGCGTACATTGTTGTTGGCGACGAACTTCATTCACTGCTTTAAACATACGTTTTAAAGCTGTTTTTTCGTCTTCAGCCATCGCAATACGCATAGGATTTGATGGATCAATCCCAATAAAATCTAATGATCGACGGTCTAAATGAGCACCTTCAAAAGGATTAATGTGTGCGTGATGAGCCTCACCAGGCACAAATTTTCCTTCAGCATCATAAATAATTGGAATACACGCAATTTCAAGTAGAGCGTCTGTATCTGCATTAAAGCCTGCTGTTTCAACATCCACGACAACGGGTAAAAAACCACGGAATCGTTGAGCAATTACAGGCTGTATTTCAGTTGTCACACTTTTCTCCATTGAATGGTTTTACCCGCATATAATGGAATAATATTTTCACCATCCAAATAGTCTAAACTTTCAGGAATCACTTGGTCTTCTTTTACAAGGGTGATGGTTTTGGTATTACGAGGAAGTCCGTAGAAATCAGCACCGAAATGACTTGCAAAACCTTCTAAACGCTCAATTTTACCAATTTGGTCAAATGCTTGAGCATAAAGTTCAATTGCTGTTGGCGCACTATAACAGCCTGCACATCCACAAGCATTTTCTTTAGCATTTTTTGAATGCGGAGCACTATCAGTACCTAAGAAAAATTTAGGGTTACCGCTACTTGCAACTTCTAATAATGTTTGTTGGTGAACTTGACGTTTTAGAATTGGTAAGCAATAAAAATGAGGCTTAATGCCACCCACTAACATGTCATTACGGTTAAATAATAAATGTTGTGGTGTGATGGTTGCAGCAACATTACGATCTTGTTCTAAGACAAAATGCGCAGCTTCACTGGTTGTGATGTGTTCCAATACCAATTTTAATTTTGGAAATTGTCTTAATAAAGGAACTAAGACTTCATCTAAAAAGCGTTTTTCACGATCAAAAATATCAACATGGTTATGTGTAACTTCACCATGTAATAATAATGGGACTTGATGTTCTTCAAGCTGTTCAATGACACCGTAAACCTTACGAATATCACTCACGCCATTATCTGAATTTGTCGTAGCGCCTGCTGGATAAAGTTTAATTGCATTGACATGGGTTGAGTCTTTAATCTTTTTCACTTCAGAAGGTGCGGTTTGATCTGTAAAATACAGCACCATGCGTGGGTCAAAGTCCATGCCTTCAGGTACATGTGCCATGATACGTTCACGATAAGCCAATGCTTCTTCAACTGTTTTTACAGGTGGAACAAGATTTGGCATACAAATCGCACGAGCAAATTGTTTTGCTAAATCAGGAACAGTACGTTTTAATGCAAGACCATCTCTAAGATGAGCGTGCCAATCATCGGGCTGAAGAATAGTAATCGTGTTCAAGGCAGTTCTTACTGAAAAATAAAGTAGATGATAATCCATTCCAACAAAAATGGTAACCGCTATTTTTCGCTTGCTAAATCTTTGCACATATTCTATAGATTGAATTGATGTTTTTTTAGCAATATTTATTTCTATTTTAAAATTAAATGTTTATTCTTTATACAATACTTTAAAATAGTCAGAAAATAGCAGAGGAAAAATAAATACTTTGATTTAATGTAGGATAATCAAATAAATATTTTCTATTGAGTAAAGAGTCGGCTTATTTTAAAAAAACGCAATAAAATTACACTTTCCTTTTGATAAAGTGTTAAATTTGTCACGTTTTTTGATGCAAATATATTTTGAGTGAATAAATTAATCTTTTAAATGATTGGTATATTTAACAGGCTGATATTCAAAAAATAATTTATTGGTTTTACTTTGGGTAAAGTATATTGTGTTGATAGGGTTATGATAAAAAGCATATCGGTTAGACTAAAAAATTTAGATAACGATTTGTTTTTTAATATTTAAAATGAGATGAATAGAGAGTAGAAAATGCGCAAAAGTGTGCCATTCATCATGTTGTTTGCATGTGTCACGATTTTTAATACATCAATTTATGCGACAACAAGCAAAGCTGCGAATGATGATAAAAAAACAGCTCAAGTTGCATCTGCACCATCCGTTAGTTGGGATAAAGAGTCCATAAATAAAGCTGTGTGGTCTGCTCAATTAGCACGTGGACAGTATCCTGCTTATGCACGAGCACAAGTCATGCTCAACAATTTACATGCTTCTCCTGGTCCAATTGATGCAAAAAGTGGTAAAAATTTCTTGAAAGCAATTTCTGCTTACCAACAAATGAATGGTCTAGAAATTACAGGGGTTTTGAATCAAAGCACATGGAATAGTTTGGTTGCTCAGCAAACACAACCTGCCTTTACTGAATATACGATTACAGCACAGGACTTAAAAGGTCCTTATGCGAAAAGTATTCCACGTAATTATGCTTTACAAGCGAAAATGAAAGGCTTGTATTACACGCGTATTACTGAAATGTTGGGCGAAAAATTTCATATTGATGAAGAATTTCTAAAACAAATAAATCCTAAAGTAAATTTTAATAAAGCAGGTCAGAAAATTATTGTACCGAATGTACGTAATGATTTATCTGCGGATATTACTTTGATTGTGGCACATAAAGGCGCACGTCAATTATATTTGTTTAATCATTTAAATCAATTGGTTGGGTCTTTCCCTGCAACCATTGGTGGTGCTGATACGCCTTCGCCTAAAGGTACACATAAAGTCGTAAAAGTCGCAGCAAATCCTTATTATGGTTATTCACCAAAGAATTTTGTACAAGGTGGTAATAAGAAACCTTTAACATTACCACCTGGTCCAAATGGTCCTGTGGGTAATATGTGGATTGCTTTAAGTAAGCCGTCTTTTGGTATTCATGGCACACCAAATCCATCTTTAATTTCGAAAACAGCATCGCATGGTTGTATTCGTTTGACCAATTGGGATGCGAATGATTTAGGGCGTAAAGTTCAAGAAGGCGCTGTAGTAAAATTTTTAGAGTGATTTTAGCCCTTAAAATTTTTTGTTTATAAATAGAGGTATTTTATACCTCTATTTTTATTTTAAATTTATTATTTAATAATATTAAAATAATTATTTATTATTACTTTAATATTATTGTGATTTAAATCGCTTAATATAATAAAAATGTGATTTATTTTATTTTTATAAAGTTGGAATTAATTATTTCATTGCATTATTTATAATGTTAATCTTGTTGAGGTTTTATTTATTTTTAAAAATAAACTTTAAAATAATGGAATGTAAAAGTAAGTAGTAAATAGATGAATAGTAAAATAGAAGATGAACCCGAAATCCAAGAACTAGAAAGACAGCGAAAAGAATACGAGTGCTTACTCGAAAATCAATCAAAAAGTATGTCATCACTTTTTTCAAAATCATTAGAGTCTAAGTTTTGGAAAGATCGTGAAGACAGATTAACTAAATTAATTGTACGTGCATTTTTTCCAGCCACCATTTTCTATTTTTTATTTGAACTGATTAGTTTACCCATTAACTATTTTACGACTGAGGTGATGTATCGCAAACATGATGTTCTGATGACGCTTATTTCATATAGCACAGGATGGATTGCATTATTAACGGTTTACTTAATGGCAAAGCATCCTATATGGAAAGTTTATTATCGTCATGTTGTTATGACTGTCATTATGATCGGTTTGAGTATTGTACAAATTGTTTTATTTTCAACTCAATCAGGATCTATGACATGGCGAGGCACATTAATTATTATTTTTGCATTAATGTTTGCTTATATTTGTTCAGGTATACGTCCGCGATATACTTTTATCGCAGGTATGATGTCCGCACTCATAACATGTTTAGTGTTATGGATAACAGGGAAATATGTACCACAATGGGTATTATTTAATGTCTTAGTCTTAGGAAATTTAGTCGGTTTAGGTCTTGCAGTTTTAACCATTTCAACAGAAAGAATCCGTTTTTTGCAGTCGCTTATTATTGATCTTGATAAAAAAATATATGCTGCTTTAAATCAGCATTTAGTACGGTTAAGTCATCAAGATACTTTAACATTACTCGATAATCGTAGAAGTTTTGAACAGAAATTTTCACAAAGTTTATATCGTGCAAAAGATAAATATCAACCTTTAGCATTATTATTTATAGATGTCGATTTTTTTAAGTTATTTAATGATTATTATGGGCATCAACAAGGAGATATGGCTTTAATCTCTGTAGCTGAAGTATTAAAAAAGAATATTCAAGACGATGATATTGCAATTCGTTATGGTGGAGAGGAGTTTATTATTTTATTAAATAATAGTTCTTATGAAGCCGCGATTAAAGTTGCAAAAAAATTACTTGAGGATATGTATAAACAAAAAATTCCACATGAGCATTCTAAAATTTCCAAATATTTAACGATCAGTATTGGTTTAACGGTTTATTTAGGAAATGAGCATATTTTAGAAAAAGAGCTTTTAAATATCGCGGATAATGCCTTATATCAAGCCAAAAAACAGGGACGCAATCAGTATATTTTTATGCCTACCAATACCAATATGCATGATATAGAAGTCAATAAAAACCCAGTTAAAAACTCATAGCTGAATTCTGTATTGTATTCATCCGTATTCGCATAGTCAGTGATCGCGCAAAGGGTTATTATAGCTGCATTATTGCATTGGAATGAATTATGAAAATTGTTGCAGATGAAAATCTAGCATTTACTGAATACTTTTTTTCAGAATACGGGGAAATTCATCAAGCAGCAGGGCGTACTTTGACCCATGATGATGTCAAAGAGAGTGATGTTTTATTGGTGCGTTCAGTGACCAAAGTTAACGAAGCATTGATTGAAAATACAGCACTTAAATTTGTTGGGAGTGCAACGATTGGCACGGATCATTTAGATATTGAGGCTTTAGAAAAGCATCAGATTGCTTGGTCAAATGCAGCAGGTTGTAATGCTCAAGCTGTTGCAGAATATGTGATTACGGCATTATTACATTTAAATGTAAGTTTAATTGATCAAAATAAAACATTTACTTTAGGGATTATTGGACTGGGTAATGTAGGTTCACGTTTGGCTTATATGGCAACTTTACTTGGTTGGCATGTGATCGGTTATGATCCCTTTGTAAAATGTAATTATATTCAACAAGTTGAATTAGAAAAATTATTAAAAACAGCCGATGCAATTAGCATACATGTTCCACTCACCAAAACAGGTGAGCATCCAACCTATCATTTGATTAATGCTGAAGCATTAGCAATGATGAAACCTGAGACAATTTTAATTAATTCAGCACGTGGTGCTGTCGTAGAAGAAGCTGCGTTGATTGATGATATTAAAAAAACACAGCGTAAAGTCGTACTGGATGTATTTGAACATGAGCCTGAGATTTCTCAGCAATTATTAGACTTAATCCGCATCGTCACCCCACACATTGCAGGTTATAGCCTTGAGGGTAAGGCACGCGGTACACAAATGATCTATGAGGCATTTTGTAAAACGTTTGACTATGCTGCACACAAAAAATTTGAGAGCCAATTGCCTGCATGTGAACAATATTTTTATGGCAATAATATTAAGCAAACATTGAAAAAGTATCTTACAGAAATTTATGACATTCAACGTGATGATGATAATTTAAGAGCTTGTTTAAAAGATGGTAAAGTAGATCAAAAAGCCTTTGATTATCTTAGAAAAACTTATCCTTTACGTCGTGAATGGGCTGCACACGGGGGACCTAAAGCATGAGTTTATCGCTTTCTGAAAACATAAATTATCAACCGACTTGTGATTTGGCTGCACTCAAAGCCCGTGCGAAAATGTACAGTCAAATTCGTCAGTTTTTTGCTGAACGAGATGTGTTGGAAGTTGAAACGCCTGTCTTGTCACAAGCGGGTGTGACTGATGTGCATTTGGCTTCTGTGCAAGCGCAACGTCATGTACAAGGTAAAAAGCAAACGCATTATTTGCAGACTTCGCCTGAATTTGCCATGAAGCGTTTGCTCGCAAGTGGCAGTGGTGCGATTTATCAGATTTGTAAAGTGTTCCGTGATGATGAACATGGGCGCAAACACAACAGCGAATTTACCATGTTGGAATGGTATCGACCTGCATTTACACTGAAAGATTTGATGTTGGAAGTGACTGATTTATTGAATGTGGTTTTGGCGCAACGTTTCGGTGAAGTTCGCCCAACCATTTATAGTTATAAACATGCATTTATGGATCGTTTGGATTTGAATCCATTGCAAGCAACTTTGGCGGAATTGAAAGATGCATGTCACCGTGTGGGTCTAAATCTAGATTTGGGTGATGATCGTTTAGGGTATATCGACCTGTTATTTTCACACATGGTTGAGCCAAGTTTAGGTTTTGATACACCTGTGTTTTTAACCGATTTTCCACCTGAGTTGGCTTCTCTTGCTAAGACACGTGTAGATGAAGATGGTGAGTTGGTTGCAGCACGTTTTGAGCTTTATATTGAAGGTTTAGAGCTTGCCAATGCTTATGATGAGCTAATTGATGCCGATGTATTGCGTGGTCGTTTTGAGGCGGATAATGCTGAGCGTGAAAAACTCGGTTTGCATGTGATGCCGATAGATGAATACTTACTTGCAGCTTTGCCGAATATGCCTGAATGTTCGGGAATTGCTTTGGGAATAGATCGTCTGTTGATGGTGGTTCAAAATCAAATGAAGCTTGAAAAAGTGGTGAGTTTTACAGCGGGTGTGTCGTGATGATTGTTTACAGATGCATGGGTATAAATTTAACCAGTTTGGCATTCCACCGTACAACGGTGGAACGAGATGAAATCTAAATGTTATTATTTCGTTGAAAAATGTGATAGAACTGATCAAAAAAAGTGACTTAGAAATAAGTCGCTTTTTTTTGATGAATGGTAGTTTTTAAAAATTTTAAATAATATTTATATTTTGCATAAGCACCATTATGTTATATGAAGTAAGTTATCTAAGTATTATAAAGTTAAATAGTAGCTCAAATTCGTCTTAATGCGACAGAACCTCATTTTGAATGTTCAGTAGCCGCCTTATCTTTTTTATAAATGTACTCTGCATCCTCGCGAATTGCTGTAATACCTTCACGTTTAGGAAGCCTACTTGGCACTTGAATATCCCATGCAAGTCCAAAGACTTCTAATAATCTAATAAAATGCCATCCAATATCAATTTGACCTTTATATAGCCCATGTTTAGCTGATGCAGGAAATGCATGATGGTTATTGTGCCAGCTTTCTCCAAATGTTGGAATTGCCATTAAGGGAACGTCGTGAGCTTGAACACCTGCACCATCAACCAACCAACTTTGAGGTCCACTTGTATGCGCAAAATATGAAATATACCAATGCATCGTTGTGCATGCAGCAACACGGACACATATACCCCAAATTAACCATGACATGCCACCCAACATGTATAAAGCTAAAGCTATTGGCAGTTGCTGTAACATCCAGGTTTTTTCTAGGAAAAAAATAAACTTGTCATTTAATATCTCTTCACCAGGATTAAATTCAGGTGGTTTATCCATTACAAATTTACAGTGTAGGTTGTACCATGCATCTTTTAGCATGCCTTGTCGATGTGCCAAGAAGTCGTGACAACTTGGCTGCCGTTGAGCCCAATCTCGAGTATCATGAGTTTTGATAGTCCAAAGCGGACCACCTATACCAACGATTGTTCCCATCCATAATAGAAAATATTCGACCCATTTATGGCATTTAAAACTTCGATGAATGAGTCTACGATGAAAACCAACCGAGTGCCCCATACAAAGTGTTAAAGCACTGAGTAATAAAAATACAAGAAATGCAGACCATGTAAAATAGATAGGAGCTAAAATAATTGCAGTCAAAAAAATAAATGAGTTCCAAAGTGAACGCCATTTATCCCATATTATTTTTCCTGTTAAGGGACTAACATCTTCATTCAGAATTAGTGAATTAACTTTAAATGCACCTTCTGAAGCGCCACCATGTGTTGCCATCAAATCAAACCTTTTACTATGAAAAACATGGTTAGAAAAGGAGTTAAAACAACTACTCCAGATAGAGAAACGAGTTTAATATATTGATAAAAATCTTTAACAGTAGCCTTATAATGTGATTTTGGTAAAATTTCCTCTCTCATTTCACCAATAGTCATATCTAGTAATGCATCATAAGAATAATTTTCATAAAGAGTTTTACTTTGCCGACCTCTTACAAATGCTCGGAATTGCTTTTTTGGAATTAATATTGCACCCATACTGACTAAAGGAATGCAAAAAAGTGTCGTATATAAATTGGGGTATTTACCAGCCGCAAACTCCCATGCAGAAATTTGAAACTCCCCAATCGGTGAACACGGATATCCCGTTAAAATATGATGCAAATCGTGAAAAGGAATGGCTTTTTTGCGCCATTCAAAATTTGGCAAGTATACTTTTAAATCTCGACAACCAAATGGAGACCACTTATCTTTGCTTACACCACCATCTGATGGAAATCCATTCATCGTATAAAATAAGTTTAGAGCCTCTCTCAACTTCATTTCCGATGCAAACGCCATGCAGTTGTACCTATTAAAGAAATCATTAAGTGAATATAGCTTAAAATTAATTCAATTTGTACATTGAATAAACAATATTTAGATGACCTTGCTTAACTGCAAGAATGTAGATACTACCATTTCGGATGTTTCGTATTAAAACGGCTTTGTTACACAAAGCTATTTGTAAAGTCAGATTCAGTAATATAATTTTAGAATGAATAAACCCACCCCCATCCCTGAGAGGATTTTTCTTTAAACGGTATGACTATGATGCCCCAACTCATGCTTTAACTGCGCAATCGCCTCAATCCGTTTTTGAATGAGCATTTCACCAATATCCACACCTTTGATCTCAGGTGGTAGGTCAGAAGCCTTGATGGTACGAACACGTTGCGTGATTTTCCATAAAAACTCAGCTTGAGGATAATCACGATCTTCCATACCTAAGCGACCACGTGCATCACATTCACAGGCTTGTAAAAATGCCTCCACACGCTCAGGACGACGCAATACATCCAAACGCTGTAACAGACGCCACAAAGTCCCTGCTTTTAAGGTAAATGCCTGATGACATTTTAAATGCTCCTTGCACACAGCAAGCGCAAGTTGTTTGGTATGCGTTGGTACTTTTAAACGATCACATACTTCAGTCACAGGTGCTATACCACGTTCTTCATGCTGAACATGACGCGGCAATTCATCAACAGGGGTGAGTGCTTTACCCAAATCATGCACTAAAACCGCAAAACGAACATCTAAAGAATAGTTGGCTTTACAGGCTTGGTGCAAAGACATTAATGTGTGAATACCACAGTCTATTTCAGGATGATATTCAGGACGCTGTGGAACACCAAACAAAGCATCTATTTCAGGAAATAAAACTTTGAGCGCACCACAATCACGTAAAACCTGAAAATACATATCGGCATGATTTTCCATCAAGGCGCGCGAGGTCTCTTTCCAAACCCGTTCAGGGGGCAGTGCTTCAAGTTCACCTGACTCAGCCAATTGACGCATGAGCGCCAAAGTCTCATCGGCAATGCTAAAACCATATTGTGCATAACGCGCAGCAAAACGCGCTACACGTAGCACACGCAAAGGATCTTCGGCAAAGGCATCCGAAACGTGACGCAGGATTTTATTGTTTAAATCATTTTGCCCATGATAGGGGTCAAATACCTGACCTGTATCATCCATTGCCATAGCATTGATGGTGAGGTCACGGCGAATCAGGTCTTCTTCCAAAGTCACATCAGGATCGGTAAAAAACTCAAATCCATGATAACCATGTCCTGACTTACGCTCAGTGCGTGCAAGTGCATATTCTTCTTTTGTTTCAGGATGCAAAAACACAGGAAAATCTTTGCCCACAGGTTGATAGCCTTGAGCGATCAGTTGTTCTGGTGTTGCACCGACAACCACATAATCTTTTTCGTGATAGGGATGTCCGAGTAAATGATCTCTGACGGCACCGCCTACTAAATAAACTTGCATGAAAAAACCTCTATTCTTCAAGCCATGATGCTACAGAATAGAGGTTTTCTCAAGTCACAAGATGTGAGTAAACGTGCAATTAAAGTGCAGCTTTCTCATTTTCCTGAATTTCAGCAACGGTTAATGCTGTCATATTCACAAGGCGACGTGTCGTTGCAGTCGGTGTCAAAATATGAACAGGTTTTGCTGCACCCAGTAAAATAGGACCAATCGTCACATTATTACCCGATGTAGATTTTAACAGGTTGAATGAAATGTTTGCCGCATCAAGATTTGGCATAATCAACAAGTTTGCAGAACCTTTGAAACGCGAGTTCGGGAATGCAAAATGACGTATATTTTCATCCAATGCCGCATCGGCATGCATTTCACCTTCAACTTCAAGGTCAGGTGCAATTTCAGTCAAAATTTCAAAAACTTTACGCATTTTTTGTGCGCTTGGGTCATTTTGATCTGAACCAAAACTTGAGTGTGACAATAAAGCAACACGAGGTGTCATACCAAAACGACGCACTTCTTCAGCCGCTAAAATGGTCATTTCAGCCAACTGTTCAGCCGTTGGGTTACGGTTGATGTACGTGTCTGCAATGAAAATATTACGATCTTCAAGCATCAAAGCGTTCAACGTAAAGAAGTTATTACGACCTTCTTTTAAACCAATGACATTTTTCACGAAATCAAGGTGAATGTCATAGCTTGAATACGTACCACAAAGCATACCGTCAGCTTTACCAAATTTGACAAGCATGGCTGCAATCAGTGTAGAGCGACGACGTGATTCACGCTGTGCATATTCAGGTGTAACACCTTTGCGTTGCATGATTGTGTGATAATCATCCGCAAATTTTTCATAATCAGGGTTATTTTCCTGATCAACAATCGTGATATTTTCACCATTTTGCAGACGTAAACCAAGTTTTTTGATATTCGCTTCAATCACTGCGGTGCGACCAACAAGAATCGGTTTAGCCAAATCTTCATCTACTGCAATTTGCACAGCACGGAGTACACGTAAATCTTCACCTTCTGCATAAACAATACGTTTAGGGTCAGATTTTGCTTGAGCAAAAATTGGTTTCATCATCAATGCTGAGTTATAAACAAACTCAGAAAGACGTTGACGATATGCAGAGAAGTCTTGAATTGGACGACTGGCAACACCTGAGTCCATTGCTGCTTGTGCAACAGCTGGCGCAATTTCAAGAATTAAACGTTGATCAAGTGGACGTGGAATTAAATAATCACGACCAAATGATGCAGATTTTTCACCATAAGAGGCTGCATCTGCTTCAACATGCGCCATGCGTGCAATCGCATGTACACAAGCAATCTTCATTTCTTCATTGATTGTCGTTGCACCAACATCAAGCGCACCACGGAAGATATAAGGGAAGCAAAGTGCATTGTTCACTTGGTTTGGATAGTCTGAACGACCTGTCGCCATGATCACGTCTGGACGAACTTCATGTGCATGTTCAGGTAAAATTTCAGGATCTGGGTTTGCCAATGCAAAGATGATTGGGTCAGCCGCCATCACTTTAACCATTTCTTTGGTTAAAATACCCGCAGCAGAAAGACCAAGGAACATATCTGCATCTGTAATAACATCTGCAAGTTGAGAACCTTCAATATCTTGTACATAACGCTTTTTAGAGTCATCCAAACCTTCACGTTTTGTGGTTAATAAACCACGTGAGTCAGCAACGATGATATTCTCTTTTTTTGCACCTAATGCGCATAATAAATCTAGGCAAGAAAGTGCTGCTGCACCTGCACCTGAAGCGACAATTTTAATCTCTTCAATTTTTTTGCCATTGAGTTGCAGTGCATTTAAAAGTGCTGAACCTACAATGATAGAAGTACCATGTTGGTCATCATGAAACACAGGAATGTTCATGCGTTCACGGAGTTTTTGTTCAATATAGAAGCATTCAGGTGCTTTGATGTCTTCTAAGTTGATCCCACCAAAAGTAGGCTCTAATGCAGCAACGATATCAACGATCTTATCAGGATCGTTCTCAGCAATTTCGATATCGAATACGTCAACACCAGCAAACTTTTTAAACAGTACGCCTTTACCTTCCATAACAGGTTTAGAAGCTAAAGGACCAATATTTCCCAGACCTAAAACGGCAGTACCATTACTGACCACTGCCACCAAGTTTCCACGTGCAGTATACAGTGCTGCTTTAGACGGATCTTTCTCGATTTCCAAACATGGCGCAGCAACACCTGGAGAATAGGCAAGTGCTAAATCATGTTGGTTAACGAGTTGTTTACTTGGAGTAACGCTGATTTTCCCTGGGCTTGGGAATTCATGGTAATAGAGGGCTTGCTGTTTTAGTGATTGATCGTCCATTTACATCTCGTTTGTTACAATGTACCAGCGGGGGCTGGCGATTTTGGCTAGATTTTCTTGAATATACCATTTGTTGAGCGATACGGACAGTCGAAAAGATATCTTTTTAAACAAGATGTGCAATTACGGATTATTCAACTACGGTAAACAGAAGCGAGTTTGAATTTTGAAAGATAATCAATACATTCTTGAGCCGTGAGAGGCTTAGAATAATAATAACCTTGTAAAATATGGCAGTCGTGTTTTTTGAGAAAGTTAATTTGCTCAATCGTTTCTACACCTTCGGCAACAATACTGAGCCCCATTGCTTTACCCATTGCAATAATTGCACTCACAATAGCTTGATCTTTTTCTTGCTCAATTTTTGCAATAAAGAGTTTATCAATTTTCAAAGTATCAATAGGATAATTGATGAGATAAGCAAGAGATGAATAGCCTGTTCCAAAATCATCTAAAGAAATAGAAATATGACGATGTTTCACTTGCTGCAAGAGCGTGAGTACATTTTCTGATTTTGCAATGAGTGATGATTCTGTAATTTCAAGTTCAAGCATATCGCCAGAAACATTATATAGTTCTAAAGCTTGATCAATATCATGAATGAGCTCACCACGATGAATTTGTTGAGCAACAACATTGACAGATATGCGTAAATAATCAAAATTTAAATCTTGCCAAATTCTGATTTGTTTACAGGTTTCAAATAAAACAAAACGTCCAATTTCGGTAATCAGACTAGATTCTTCTGCGATTGGCAAGAAAATATCAGGCGTTAATAAACCTAACTTAGGATGTTGCCAACGAATTAAAGCTTCAAAGCCATACACTTTTTCTGTTTTTGTACAAATTTTGGGTTGATAGTAAACCAGTAACTCTTTGTTTTTAAGTGCTTGTCTTAAATCACCTTCTAAATTTACTCCTTGGTGAAAGAGTCGTGTATTTTTATTGGTGTAAAAATAAGCTGTATTTCCCCCTAGACTTTTGGCTTCAGCTAATGCTTGTTCTGCATGGCTGTTGAGTGTATCAATTTGTCGACCATGTTCAGGATAAAGCGCAATACCAATTGAGGTTGAAATAAAATGCTCATTATTTTGAATGACAAAAGGACTTTCAAATGCTTCTAAAATTTTCTTAGCAATTTGTTGGATATTTTTTTTGTTTTGACCATATTTATAAATAATCGCAAAATCATCATTATTTAAATAAGAAATTAATAAAGCATCAGGGCAGGAATGTCTTAATCTCTGTGCAGTTTTTTGCAGTAATATATCACCTGCTTGAGTGCTTACAAACTCATTAAATGATCTAAAACGATCGATATTAATGCGGATTACAGCTAAATTTTGTATTGAATCATTTGGATCCGTTAGATAATGATGTAGTTGCAAATTAAAATAAAAACGATTTGGTAAATCTGTTAATAAATCATAGTTTTCTAAATATGAAACACGTTGTTCTTGTTTCTTACGTTCTGTTAAGTCAGTAATAATGCCAATATAATTGATGATTTTATTTTTTTCATCAGTCACTGCATTAATATGCACCCATAATGTTAAAACTTTACCTGTTAAAAACTCAATTTGTAATTCTGCATCATATTCACCATCTGCTATGAGTTTCTTAGTAACATCAAAATGCTGTGACAAAATTTCTTTTTTTGTATTGACTGTAATATCAAATAAATGTTTACCAAGTAAGTCACTTTGATGATAAGAAGTAAGCTTTTCAAAATAAGGATTAACCTCTAAATAACACAAATTATTGTCTAAAACAAAAACACCTTCTGCGACATGTTCAAACACATTTGCTGCTAATTTTAATTGTTCCTGATCCGTCTTTTCTTTTTGAATATCACGATGAATTCCAACCATTCTCAATGGTTTATAAGACATAGGGTGGCGTGCAACAACTTTGCCAGTATCTTGAATCCAGCACCATTGTTGATCTCTTTTAATACGATAACGTGCTTCAAAACGTTCTGTTTTACCTCTTAAATGTTGACGCATTAATTTTTGATAATTATCTAAGTCATCTGGATGAATTAAGCTTTCAAATTGAACTTCATTTTCACTAATATGGTTGAATAAAATTTTTGATTTTGTATCAAATATTTCAATACTACGTTTTTCAATATTCCATAGCCAAGAATTAATGCCTGCAGTTTCATGGGCAAATGCTAAGTTTGCTTGATGGTTTTCTAAACGATCATTAATTTGTTTAATATCATAAGTACGTTCTTTTACTTTTTGCTCGAGGAGTTGATTGTGTAATAAAAGCTCATTTTGCATTTGATTTGATTTTTCAACTGCATTTTTTAAATTAAGACCCAATTGATTCTTATCTTGCGTAAGCTGTGTTTCTTGGAGAGAAAATTTATTATTTTTAAAAGATAATAAGCTTAATTGTGTGTGATATCTATGCACAATAAAGGCACAGATAATAATAAATAAAAAAATAAAATTAAATGTAAATTGATAATAAGTAGATAATGGCGTGAAGAAAATAAACTTATATAAAATACATGGCGTAATAAAAGGAATAAATAAAAATAAAAAATATCGAAATCTATTGCTTAAATACAAAATAGAAATGGTAGATGTCGAAAAAATTAAAATCCCTGATAATATGATTAAATGATTTAAAGTCATATTCGGGGTATCAATATTGACATAATGATGTAAATTAAAAACACCAAAACCTAAAATACATCCTAAAACTAGACAAATAAATTGACAGAGTGCATCTAAATTAAAGGTATTATTATAAGGAGAGGCGATAGTTGCTTTAATTAATAACCAAAAAATACTCAGAAGAATAGAAACTGAAATGAACCATAAATTAAATGCAAATGAGAAGCTTTCAAAATAAAAAAAGTGAACAAGATCAACATATGCAAGAATGCCAAAAAGACAGACTAGAAAACGCTGTAAATGAACTGCTGCACTTTTAATCTGTGAAGTGTACAAAAGTTCATCTTGAACATCTATGACCATTCCTAATGCCTTTTCCTTATTTTAAATGCTTTTAGAATTTAATTTTATAGACAACATTTAATATTACTTTAATAATTGCTCAAGAAATATGTAAATTACTTATTTTTTTTGGCAAAATCAATAGATTTTTAAGGCACAGTTCACAAAAAAAGATTAAATATTTATTGAAATTTATAGTTTAAAATGGACAAAGCAACAACAGGGGCTGTTTCTGTTCGTAATACACGTTCACCAATACACCAATTTATAAAGCCTTTCTGATTTGCATTGTTTATTTCAGTATCACTTAAGCCTCCTTCTGGTCCAATTAATAAAGCTAGATCAGTTGTTACATTTGCTAATACATTGACTTCTTCTTTATTTGGCGCAAGAACTAATCGTGTTGTAGGAAGTTCGCTTGTTAGCCATTGCTCCAAATTAAGTGGTGCAAGAATTTCAGGTACAATATTCAATCCACATTGTTCGCAAGCCGCAATCGCAATACCTTGCCAATGATCAAGTTTTTTTTGGTCACGATCGTATTTTAAGCGCATTTCACAACGTTCAGAGGTGAGGAGTTGAATTTTTGATACTCCAAGCTCAACGGCTTTCTGAATGGCATAATCCATACGATCACCTTTGCTCATGACTTGACCAAGGAGTGTGCTGAACTTTGTAACACGATTAATAGGATTAAAATTATTGACTTTGACTATGGCTGATTTTTTAGAAATATCAGTTAATTCAACTTCATATTCGCCACCTTGCCCATTAAACAAAGTGGCTTGTTCACCGATTTGCGCACGTAAAACTTTTACCCAATGATGAAATACTGTTTCAGTCAGTTCAACTAGAGTATCAACAGCTAAATCAGTTTCAATATAAAAGCGGGGCATGTAGTTTTACTCACAAATAACGATGATGGTTTTGACTTAAGCTAGACCGAGGTCAAGCACAAGCTGACGATTTGGCTCTGTATGGTTCATGGTATAGAAATGTAGACTTGGTGCGCCGCCTGCAATGAGACGTTCGCAAAGCTTAACAACAACTTCATGACCAAAGGCTTTGATTGAAGCTGTGTCATCACCATAGGTCGCCAGTTGTTTACGAATCCAGCGTGGAATTTCTGCACCTGTACCATCGGCAAAGCGAATTAGATTACTTGCGTTAGTGATTGGCATAATGCCGGGTGCAACAGGAATATCTATACCTTCTTTTTGAATGCGATCTACAAAATAGAAATACGCATCTGGATTAAAGAAGAACTGTGTCAGTGCCGCATTCGCACCTGCACGAGCCTTGTCACAAAAGCGTTGAATATCTAAGTCAAAACTGTCTGCTTGAGGATGCATTTCAGGATAAGCTGCTACTTCGATATGAAAGTGATCGCCTGAATGTTCGCGGATAAAACGTACTAGATCGGTTGCATAAGGTAATTCACCTAAGCCCACCTGACCAGAAGGTAAGTCGCCACGAAGCGCAACAATACGGTCAATACCTTGTGATTTATATAAATCAAGTAATTCAGCAATACGTTCTTTACTGTCACCAATACAAGAAAGATGCGGAGCAACAGGCGTGCCTTTGCCATTGAAATCATTCAGTGTAGACAAAGTGCGTTCACGGGTCGAACCGCCTGCACCATAAGTCACAGAGAAAAATTCTGGATTTAATAACTGAAGTTCTTGATGAACAAGTTTAAGTTTTTCCGCACCAGCATCTGTTTTGGTTGGGAAGAACTCAAAGGAAATCGGGACACGTTTGGTCATGGTTAAGTCCTTTTTTATAAATACTTATATTTTAAAACCCTCTCATCCTAACCTTCTCCCTCGGGAAGAAGGGACTTTCATTGCGTGAGTTAAGACGGTTTAAATTTTATCCTCTATCTTATTTTCACAATGAAGGATTCCCTCTCCTTTTAGGAGAGGGCTAGGGAGAGGTCTTAATGAAAATTAATATTTATAAGCCTCAGCTTTAAATGGACCTTCAACAGCTACACCTAAGTAATCTGCTTGTACTTGAGTCAATTGAGTCAAGACACCACCAAAACCTGCAACCATTGCCGCAGCAACTTCTTCATCGAGTTTCTTAGGAATAAGTTCAACACGGATCGCTGCTTGTTTTTGATCTTCAGGAAGATCAGCAAATTTCTCAGCAAACAAGTGCATTTGACCTAAAACTTGGTTAGCAAATGAACCATCCATAATGCGTGATGGGTGACCTGTTGCATTACCAAGGTTCACTAAACGACCTTCAGATAAAAGAATTAAATAGTTATTTTCATCTTCTGAACGATACACTTGGTGAACTTGTGGCTTAACTTCAACCCATTTGTAACCACGTAAATAGTTCGTGTCGATTTCAGTATCAAAGTGACCGATGTTACAAACCACTGCGCCAGCTTTTAAGCTGTCTAACATTGCAGCGTCACATACATGATAGTTACCAGTTGTAGTCACGATTAGGTCAGTATTTTGAAGAAGATCAAGGTTGATGTCTTCTTTTTTTCCAGTTTGTACACCGTTTTTGTACGGAGCAACAACTTCGTAACCGTCCATACATGCTTGCATTGCACAGATTGGATCAACTTCAGTGACACGTACAATCATGCCTTCTTGACGAAGAGATTGTGCAGAACCTTTACCTACGTCACCATAACCAATCACAAGCGCACGACGGCCAGATAAAAGCATATCTGTACCGCGTTTGATTGCATCGTTTAATGAATGGCGGCAACCATATTTGTTGTCGTTTTTAGACTTGGTTACAGAGTCATTTACGTTGATCGCAGGAACTTTTAAAGTACCATCACGGTGCATTTCATACAGACGTTGAACACCTGTTGTTGTTTCTTCTGTAATACCGTGGATTTTTGCAATCACTTCAGGATATTTTTCATGAACAAGTGCAGTTAAGTCACCGCCATCGTCCAAAATCATGTTGGCATCCCAAGGTGTACCATTTACGTTAACTTGCTGTTCTAAACACCAAACGTATTCTTCTTCAGTTTCGCCTTTCCAAGCAAATACAGGAATACCCGCAGCAGCAATCGCAGCAGCAGCATGGTCTTGTGTAGAGAAGATGTTACAAGATGTCCAACGAACTTCTGCGCCTAATTCAACCAATGTTTCAATAAGAACAGCAGTTTGAATAGTCATGTGGATACAGCCGAGGATTTTCGCACCTGCAAGTGGTTTTGCAGCAGCATAACGCTTACGAAGACCCATTAAAGCTGGCATTTCTGCTTCAGCAAGTTTGATTTCTTTGCGACCATAGTCTGCAAGTGAAATGTCAGCAACTTTATAATCTGTAAATGAAGCATTAACCGCGTTCATCACGATCTCCTTAATAAAAATAAAAATTGATCAGTATGTTCGCGGATGCCGTTGTTGGTATATCTGAATAGCATACCGATGGTCGAGCCTAGCGATCTTACATTTAGTGCCTGTAAGAAAGTCGCAGCATCCCTCGACTGTGGCGTATTGTACTTGGAAATTGGTTTGATTCCAATGTGATCTTGTTGCTTTATTCATCGAGCTGTATCTCAATGCCTAATTTTGTAAGGTGAGATTAGATCGCTTCTTCTATTCTTTGAAATAACAGTGTTCGCTCTGTTAAATGATGTCTTTCATTATATTTTTTTGAATTAAACGCTCAGTTTAATCTTGAAGTTTTTTTGAGTAGAATGAATCAGCTCATTGAAAAATATATTCAATGAGCTTGCTACTTTTATTCCGCTGCTTTTACTTTTTCCGCCCAAAAATCAGCTTTTGCTTCATCAATATCTATACCCAAACCATGTTCATAAATGGCGACAAGGTCACGCATGGCTTGTACTTCGCCAAGTTTAGCAGCTTGTTCTAGCATTTCGATTGATTTAACCACATCCTTTTCTACCACATCCCCACGGCGGTAAAAATTGGCTAATTCAAAAATGGCAGCAGGGTGATGGTGTTTAACAGCTTGTTCTAACCAACGATGTGCATGTTCAAAGTAGGCTTTCGCTTCTTCAGGATCTTCTTCTAGCATATCTTTTGCATAGACTGCATAGCCTTCACCCAACCAGTACATCGCTTCTACATGACCCAGTTGTGCTGCTTTCAGTGCCCATTCTTCAGCCAATTCAACATGTTCATCTTTGTCACTTTGCATATAAATTTCAGCAAGTTCAAATTGAGCATTACGGTTGCCAGCCATCGCACGGTTATATAGTTCAGTTGAAATAGGGAGATCAGACATATTCAAAAATCCAAAGCATCAGAGCGTCATAGCCTAAAAGGTTACCACAAAAAAGCCAATCCGAAGATTGGCAGGCATCACAAAGGTATCTGAAACAATCAGAGCAAGTAAAGTAAACCACTAATTATAGAAAGTAACAGACACATTTGCATAAGTTTTTTAATTTTTTCAGGAAAATAACTGAGCATTAACCCAATAAAAAACGCAGCAAAGGTCAGCACACCGACCCAATAGCTTATCATATTGCTTATTTGTCCTTGAGAAATACAAATTCCTAAGGTGACCAATAAAATCAACCAACCGATACAGCGTGCAAAACGAGTTTTAGATGTATCTAACTCGGTCAAATAGATCTGCTTTTGATGTTTTGACATTGAACTAGCTAAAGCAAAAAAGCCAAGATTAGACAAAGACCAAATGATGAGAAAGAAAATCATGCTTCATTCTCCTGTACTTTATGCGCTATTTTGGCTTTTTTACTCGGTAAACCTTGGTGTTTTTTCACTTTATAAAAACTATAAGCAAAGAGTGCAGCAAGTACCCACATTGCAATATCAAAACTTGCAATCATCCATAAACCTTGTGGGATGGACTGCCAAAGTGCTGCGCCACCTGTTGCAAAATTAATGATAGGTAATAGTGCAAATGCAAGCGTTGCCAACATTAATAATTCTAACCATGCTTGGCGATGAGGGCGTAGTGTTGCATAGATTAAGGTCAGCAGCCAGATGATAAAGAACGTACGAATTTCCCAATTTAAGCGTAATTCTATTTCTGTGGGAATAAAACGGTTCGCATAAAAATATGCAGCACAGGCAATCGGTAAGCCAATAATTGCTGCAATATTTGTGACTTCAACAACACGATAACCAAAAGATTTATAACCCTGTTTTTGTTGCTGTGGCGCACGTTTGACACACCATAAAATCAGTCCTGTAGCGACCATCATTGTGCCTACAATGCCTGAGAAAAATAACAGCCAACGTAAAGCATAATCAACACCACGTGCTTCATGGAGTACAGTTGTGACATTATAAATCCCTGTTGGAATAGAAGGATTGAGTAGTTTTGCACTGTCATCTGTGGTGTTCTGACCTGTCACGCCATTAAATTCTAAACTGGCATAAATGTTACGATGTGCCACGCTTTCGCCATGTAAAGCACGTAATTCAATTTTGGCTTTGTTGGTATTAGGGTTGATGATATTAATGCTTGCAATCGGATTGTCTTTCCATTTTGCTTGTGTTGCAGCAATGATCGGTGCAAGATCAGCCAATGGTGCAGATTGAGGCGCTTGGCGTTGACGACCTTCACCGCGTTCACCACGAGAGGCTCTTTCACCACGCGCTTGTGAATTTTCACCATTCGCAGGGCGTTCGCCACGTTCGCTATTATTTTGCTGTACTAAAGAGCGGCTTTGATCTTGTAGGAATTGTCCACGATTTTCATATAGTTGATTGACCCCCCACGGCATAATGGTAAATAACAGCAGCAATAAGCCACTAAAAGTAATCATAATATGGAAGGGAAGCGCAAAAACTGCTGTGGCATTATGTGCATCAAGCCAAGAGCGTTGTCCTTTACCTGAACGAAAGGTAAAGAAATCTTTAAAGATTTTTTTATGTGTGATAATTCCACTGATAATTGCAACAAGCATCATCATCGTCGCAATACCGACAATCCAACGCGCCCATGTACGTGGTAAACCATAAAGCTCAAAATGAAAACGATACAAGAAACTACCGCCACGTGTATCACGTGCAGTTAAAACTTCACCTGTCTGGCTATCAATACTCACACGTTCACCACCACGACGTGCACGGGGGTCTTCACCTTGTTTACGAATGGTTAAGGTTGTGACATTTTGTCGTGAATTTGGCAGTTGGATCGACCAACTCCCTGCTTCAGCATGATTTTTTTGTAGATAATTTAAAGCGACTTGCGTATTTTGAATTTGTGATTGGCTTGGTATGGATTGATGAAATTCAGGTTTCATCCATGCACTAATTTCCGATTGAAAAAAACTGAGCGTTCCAGTCAAGAAAATGGCGTAAAGTAACCAACCCAAAATTAAACTTGCCCATGTATGTAACCATGACATTGATTGGCGAGGGCTTTCAATTTTTTCATCAGTTCTCATTTTAGTTGCCCAAACCTTTATAAATTAAAAATAAAATGAGAATGGGTAGGAAAATACCTAAAGTGGCTTTTAATGTTTTATTCACCATAAAAACCCAAATAAACACAGCACAATGCAGACTAAATGCAATCAAAGTAGCAGCCATAGCAGCACTTGAACGATACTCTACAAAAGTTTGTGCGATGAGTATTGCTGATAAAGAAGCAAGAATGTAGCCGCCTAAAATTGCCAAGATAAAACGATAAAAAATCATGATTCGATATGTGAATAATGACTGAGTTTTAATGCTTTTTTTTACTTTTTCGGATGGCGAAATAAGAGGGGGAGATTTTTGCATCTCAAGATTGGCGCTAGACATACATATTGATCATAGGGTTAATATTAATGCAAATGATAACAATTATTATTAAAATTTAAAACAAGAGAAATCAAAAGCCTAAACAAATATAGATTTTTTAAAATTAAATCAGGTGAATATCGTGATTATTGAACGCAGAATGTAGATTTATAATATGTTTGATCAATCAGCATAAGGCTAGATTGTAACTAGCCTTATACTTTTATTTTTATTCAGTTTTTTGGTATTCATTAATCACTTCAAGTGCTGCACGAAAAGCTTCTTGAGTCGCAGGTGCGCCACAATAAGGTAGGCTATGCAATAAAACTTCTTGGATTTCTGCGACAGTCGCACCATTATTTAATGCACCACGCACATGACCTTTTAATTCAGTTGGGCTTTTTTGAGCAGTTAAAAATGCAATGGTAATGAGAGAGCGATATTTACGTGGCAAAACATCTTCGCGTTGCCAAGTTGAACCCCATGCGTGTTCATTGATCCAATCTTGTAAAGGTTGTGTGAAAGGTACAGTATTTTCTTGTGCGCGTTTTACAAAGCTTTCGCCCATAACTTCTGTGCGGACTTTTAAGCCATTTTCATAATCTTGTTGTGACATTGATCTTGATCCTGATCATTCAATATTATGTGTTATAGCCTAAAGCTTTTTAGCAAGAAAACCATAGGCGGAACGTCTAAGTTTAGAAAAGTATTACGCTCAAGTGCTGTAAAAATTCAAATCTTTCAATCAAGATTGAGCAATTCTGTCTTGCAGATGTACTTTTTAGTGATATTAAGTATTTTTTATTTTACTGACCATTCGTGATACACCTCGAAATTCTGCAATGATTTCATTGTGTTGGTTTGTTAGCGTAATATCATAAATTTCAGAGCGACCGCTAGGTGCTTTAAATATCGCTTTTGCAGTTAATGTATCTCCAACATTTCCAGGTTTTAAATAGCTAATCGTACAATGTTGTCCAACGGCTGTTGTTTCAGAATTACATGCAACCGCAAATGCACCATCTGCAAGTGTAAAGATAATACCACCATGACAAGTTCCATATCCTTGTGTATGGTCAGTGGTAATGGTTAAGGAGAGCTGTGCTGTTTTATGTGAATAGTGATCAAGCTGAACACCTAAATTTTGCATTACGGCATCATTTTCAAAAACGTTTTTTTGTAAATCCTGTGTCATTTTAAAATTCCTTTATTGATACTTAATTATTTTAAAATATAAAATAATGTATCATGAATATCATTTTGATGATGCTAAGACAAGATGAATACAGCGTAAAACTGTAATTATTTTTAAGAACTGAGTTAGACTTTATATAAAAATATAAACTTATGCAGCGTAGAAAATTAAAAAAGCCCACATATGTGAGCTTCATTAAAACTTAAAACTTAAAACTTAAAACTTAACGACCATTACGTCCACGACCACGCGGTGCTTTGGTATTTGGACGCGTCGTACCGTTGGTTTTACGCTTTGGTTTTTCACTATCATCCATTTGCCAGATCCGCTTTGTCCCTGACTTTTTCACAGAACCATCTTTATTCTTACGAACCATCGGTTTACCACCTGTACCACCCGGTTTTTTTACATAAGAACGTGAACGATAAGGTTCTTCCGCAGGTATATTTTGGAAGTCTGGATATAAAAGTGGTTCAATCTCTTTGGTTTCACCAGGCTCAAGTGCCATTTGCACCAAATCAATCGCACCAATTTTAGTACGAATCAAACGTAAAGTTGGAAAACCCACAGCCGAAGTCATACGACGAACCTGACGGTTTCGCCCTTCACAAATTGAAATTTCAATCCAAGACGTTGGAATATTGGCACGGAAACGTACAGGAGGATCACGCTCCCATAACCATTCAGGTTGTGCAACTTTTTCAGCTTTGGCAGGTAAAGTGATACCATCTTTAAGTTCAACGCCTTTACGCAGTTGCTCTAAAGCTTCCTCAGTCACATCACCATCAACCTGAACCAAATAGGTTTTAAACTTTTTATTGGCAGGATTGGTAATAAATTGGTTCAAGCCACCATGATCGGTTAAAAAAACCAATCCTTCTGAGTCCATATCCAGACGACCCGCAATACGTAATGTTGGATCAGCGACAAAGTCCGAGATCGTCATATGTGCTTCGTCTTTACGAAATTGGGAGAGGACGTCATAGGGCTTGTTTAGAATGACAATTTTCATCTTAAGCTACTAATATCATGAGAAATAAAATAAATCGAGTACGGTATAAGCCGTTCAGTTAAGCAAAATAATTGGCTAAATTCCTAAAAATCTCCCCTAACCCCTCTTTGAAAAGAGGGGAACTTCCACTAACTAAAGTCATTTTTAGTCATGAAAAGTTCCCTGCTTTGAAAAAGTAGAGTTGGGAAGGATTAAAAATGCTTAAATGATTGGCATTAGTTCAGTGACCCGTTTTAACAAAGGTGGGGCAGGCATCAAAATAAAAAGCCCGCAGGATTGAGGGCGATTATAACAGAATTAAATTTTATGCTCTGCAACTTTATGCTTTGCATTCATCAACAGTCAGTAAGATGTGTTGAAACATGTGGATTGAGTCCAGACAATGTAAAAGCATGTCGCTTATTCAATTAAGAAATGTAGTTATTCCTGATATAAATCTCAAAAACATGCAAATTCGATTAATCTCTAAGAGATAGGGAAAGATGCAAAATCTCTTTTTATTACTGTGAATTTTTAAAAATCGCCAATTATAACAACAGGGAGATCCTGAAAAATGGGTTATCAAAAGATCGTTGTACCTGCGGACGGCAGCAAAATTACCGTAAATGCAGATCTGTCACTCAATGTTCCGAATCATCCTATTATTCCTTTTATTGAAGGAGATGGCATTGGTGTGGATATTACACCGGCAATGAAAGCCGTGGTCGATGCTGCGGTACAAAAAGCCTATAGTGGCAAACGTTCGATTGAATGGATGGAAGTGTATTGTGGCGAAAAAGCCAATAAAATTTATGGCACTTATATGCCCGAAGAAACCTTTGAGGTTTTGCGTGAATATGTCGTTTCAATCAAAGGTCCATTAACCACACCTGTAGGCGGTGGTATTCGCTCTTTAAATGTCGCATTAAGACAGGAACTTGACCTGTATGTCTGCGTACGCCCTGTACGTTGGTTTGAGGGAGTGCCTTCACCATTGTTACATCCTGAGCTGACTGATATGGTCATTTTCCGTGAAAATTCCGAAGATATTTATGCCGGAATTGAGTGGAAAGCTGACTCGCCTGAAGCGAAAAAAGTCATTAAATTTTTAAAAGAGGAAATGGGTGTTACTAAAATCCGCTTTGAGGAAAATTGTGGTATTGGAATAAAACCTGTTTCCAAAGAAGGCACACAGCGATTGGTGCGTAAAGCCATTCAATTTGCCATAGATAATGATAAACCTTCAGTCACTTTGGTGCATAAAGGTAATATCATGAAATATACCGAAGGCGCATTTAAAGAGTGGGGTTATGAACTTGCACTTGAGCGTTTTGGAGGTGAATTATTGGATGGTGGTCCTTGGGTGAAAATCAAAAATCCAAAAACAGGTAAGGACATCATCATTAAAGATGTGATTGCTGATGCATTCCTGCAACAAATTTTAATGCGCCCTGCGGATTATTCTGTGATTGCCACCTTAAACTTAAATGGCGATTATATTTCTGATGCCTTGGCTGCTGAAGTGGGTGGTATTGGCATTGCACCGGGTGCCAATATTGGCGGGGCAATTTCAGTTTATGAAGCGACACATGGCACAGCACCTAAATATGCAGGACAGGATAAGGTGAACCCCGGTTCGATTATTCTTTCTGCGGAAATGATGCTGCGTGATATGGGGTGGACTGAGGCAGCAGATTTGATTATTAAGGGTATTTCGGCTGCAATTGAAGCTAAAACAGTGACTTATGATTTTGAACGTTTAATGAAAGGTGCAAAATTATTACGTTGTTCTGAATTTGCTCAAGCGATTATTATACATATGGACAGTTAATTCATTACATCCATTACAATACAATAAAAAGAAGCTCATAGAACTGATGGGCTTTTTTATATTGTTGGTTCTGTAAACTTAAAGATTGGATAAAAATGATAAATGAATTTTATAAGACATTGATTTCACTTCGTGTTCCAGCACGCTGGAGTATTGCAAAGAATAATTTAATTCAAGTTCCCTTAGATGTGATCAATGCTTTGAATGAAGATGATCTATTTGAAATTACTGAATTTTATCTTGGCTATAATGTTTTTTTGGCAGAGTTTATTTGGACAAAACAATATAAAGTGACATTGTGGGTCAGTTCGTATCCGCGATATGAACACGATAAAATTGTGGATTTAAGCTATGAAATTGACCTTTATGTGATCAATGAAGGAATTACAAGTAAAAAGCGTAGCCAGATTATTTTCTCAAAAGTGTTGGAAATAGCAACTTTTGAGCAATTACAGGCAAGTTTAAATACCTTAATGCTAAACACAAGCTATGGCTTTGATGCGTGTTTGAAAAAGGGATTATTCTCAGATTTATTATTGGATCTTGATCCTCAAATTGTACAAACAGATTATCGCTAAGATTAGTTTTATGATGACTTTTTAAAATCGCATGGGAGACGCTTATAAAGCATGATGTATGATTTTATGTTTGAACAAAATTTTAGAAGTTTTGTTTTTATCGGAAAATTTCAGTTTAATGCTGTAAATTTACATAGAGTGAGATTTTATAATATCCATTTTATAGGGTTTACATGGTTTAAAACCAATTTGCGTGGTGCTTTTTTTATAAAATGTCATTTTGAACATTGTTATTTTATAGAAACCAATATGATTACATTGATTATTCATCAATCACATATCGAAAATTGTACTTTTAAGTGTTGTAACATGAAATATATGCAAATTTCTAAGACTGAATTTGTGAATTGTCAGATTAATTCTCAGTTAAGTTTGGATTTTATCTAGAAAAATATTTTTAAAAATATCAGCCTAATAAGCGTTTATGTATGTTCAATAGCGTATTAACTTGGATGATATTAAAGCGGCTTTGCTCGCAGGCTATAAACAAAAAATTGTAATGTACCGACCATTAACACAGCAGCAGCAAGTATAAATTGTTGATGATAATTTACTCCAAAATGTTGTAAAGCACTAAAACATAAACCACCGACTAATTGTGTAAGCGCAAACGCCAAGGTCGCTATACTCCAAAGTTTTTTATACGCCACGCCATAAAGCTGCATAATGGTAAATGAGGTTAAAAAAACTACAGCAGGGTTGAGTAAACCTGTAAAAAATGAAGATATATAAGTAAAAATAGGGTTTAAATCTAAAATGGCAATAATAATTGCTACAACATACAAGCTATATAAGATTTTAAGTGCCGTAAAATGCCCAAAAATCCGTGCGAATACATAAGCACTAATTGCACCCAAAGCACTCCCTGAACCATATAAAATCCAATTAAAATTAATATGATATAAATCAAGAGCCAAAGTGTTTTTTAAATAATCAATCCAAAATAAAGAGTGCGGCACATAGGCAAATGCACTACAGGCATAAACCAGTAATAAGCTAAAATACATGCCATCCATCACATTGTTTTGTTGGAGTGGCATTTGAATATTATTGAGATGATTTTTAAAAATGTTAAGCAAATATAAAAGAATGAGACAAATAATAAATGAAAAAGCAAATAAAATGAGCCATGCAGTTTGTGTTGAAATATGATCTAAATACGGCATAAATAAAGTTGCAATTAGGACACCAATCCCAATTCCACTAAAACCAATAAAGTTAATTTTTAAGCGATCTTCTACGGCACAACATTGCACTACAACACTCGGTGCAAGAATCATCAATAATCCACCACTGACACCTGAAATAATACGCCAAAAAACATACCAACTTGCAGGAAGCTCAGCAAAAGCACAACTGAGTAGACTTAAACTACCTGCAAATGCAGCATAGAGTAAGTATTTTGCCATACTCTGATTTTGTGGTAGCTTCATTGCGAAAAAAGCCCCTATCAAATAACCAAGAAGATTGGCACTGCCTAACATACTGGCAAAGTGAGCTGTCCATTCATAACTTTCACGTGTTGAAGGAAGAAGAGCTGTATAAGAAAAACGCAATAAACCAATGCCTAAACATGTACTTAAGCAGAGAAAAAGACTCAGTTTAATTTTGCTTATTGACATGATTTGATTACTCAATTTTTTATCATCTGTTTTAATCATGAGTCTTACACTAAATTGCTGCTTAAAACTTGGCAAGTTATTTTGATTATTTATTTGAGGAATACTTAAACTGTGATGATTTATGTTTTTTTTCAAATGAAAAAGACACTTATATAAAAAATATAAAGAGTGTTACAGTCATTTGAGTTTGGTTTGAATGTTATACACTTATATATTTTATTTTTAGAAATACTTATTATTTTTTTAGATATAAGCAAGAAGTATTTGATTTATCAATTTATTATAATTTGGGTGAAAATTCGCCATTTATACATAAAAATGCTAAATAACAAGGAATTCCACTGAATTAGAATATAATAAAAGCAGTGTAAAAAATTGGAAATTGAATGAATTATCCGCTCATTTTGAATATTTTGATATTCGCAGGTTTAATTCTGATCTTGATGCAAACCCGAAAAACGAACTGGAGTCTTGCTAAAAAAGTTTTCGCAGGCTTATGTTTAGGTGTGGGATTTGGTTTAGGTTTACATCTTGTTTATAGCGCACAGCCAGAAATATTAACTGAATCTATTCAATGGTTTAATATCGTAGGTAATGGTTATGTAAAACTATTACAAATGGTGGTTATGCCATTGGTATTTATTTCTATTCTGAGTGCTGTGATTAAACTTCATGATGCAAGTTCATTGGGTAAAATTAGTATTTTTAGTATAGGAACTTTACTATTTACGACTTTGATTGCCGCATTGGTTGGTGTATTTGTAACGAATTTATTTGGTTTAAGTGCAGCAGGACTGGTTCAAGGAACGCAAGAAACAGAACGTTTAGCAAAGTTAAATTCTGATTATGTTGGTAAAGTAACCGATTTAAATGTTCCAGATTTTATTTTATCTTTTGTTCCTACAAACCCTTTTGCTGAATTAACAGGTGCAAATCCAACTTCTATTATTAGTGTTGTAATTTTTGCGACATTTTTAGGTCTTGCTGGTATTCAATTGATTAAAGAGAATGCTGAAAAAGGACAGCGTATTGTAACAGCCATTGAAACATTACAAGCTTGGGTGATGAAGCTAGTTCGTTTGGTTATGTTACTTACACCTTATGGTGTTTTTGCATTGATCACAAAAGTCGTTGCGAGTTCTAAACTTGTGGACATTATAAACCTTGGTGGTTTTTTAGTGGCTTCTTATGTTGGTCTTGCCATTATGTTTATTGTGCATGCCATCATTTTGGCTTTAACAGGTGTCAACCCGATTCGCTTTTTTAAAAAAGTTTTACCTGTGCTGACCTTTGCTTTTACCAGTCGTTCAAGTGCCGCAAGTATACCTTTGAATATTGAAGCGCAAACTCGTCGTTTAGGTGTGCCTGAGTCAATTGCCAGTTTTTCAGCTTCGTTTGGTACAACCATTGGTCAAAATGGCTGTGCTGGTTTATATCCTGCAATGCTTGCTGTTATGGTTGCTCCAACAGTTGGAATTAATCCACTAGATCCTGTTTGGATTTTAACATTGGCATGTATTGTCACCCTGAGTTCGATAGGTGTAGCAGGTGTCGGTGGTGGCGCAACCTTTGCTGCTCTTATTGTTTTACCTATTATGGGATTACCTGTAACTTTAGTGGCATTGTTAATTTCAATTGAACCTTTGATTGATATGGGGCGTACAGCCTTAAATGTGGATGGATCCATGACTGCGGGCATGGTCACCAGTCAATTGATGGGGCAAACTGATCAAACCATTTTACAGTCAGAACAATATGAAGAATTACAGCAGCGCTAAGCTTTGCTGAGCATTTTTATTTAAAAGCATTATGGTCACATAATGCTTTTTTTGTATCTGGTTAAAAATAAAAAGTGTATCTGTTTTTCAAGCAATGGTTTTGGCTAAAATACCCATGAATGAGGAGATTAAACATGAAAATGTATCAGGTTGATGCTTTTACCCAACAATTATTTAAGGGTAATCCTGCGGCTGTATTGGTTCTGGATGAATGGCTGGAAGATGCCCTCATGCAGAAAATTGCCTTGGAAAATAATCTGGCTGAAACTGCATTTGTTAAAAAAATGGATGCGGAAAACTATGCAATCCGTTGGTTTACCCCAATTTTGGAGGTGGATTTCTGTGGACATGCAACTTTGGCATCAGCTTTTGTTTTATTTGAACATTATACAGTGGCAACCACACTGCAATTTCATGTTGAAAATTTAGGTATTTTTATTATTCAGCGCAATGAAAATGGAATGATTCACATGAATTTTCCAATTCGTAGAGCTGAACCTTTGCTGAATTATCCTGAACTGTTAAATCAGGTGATTGATCAGCCTTTTGAAGAGGTTTATATCAGTCCGCAAGCTTTTATTTTGGTATTAAAGTCAGCACAAGCGGTTCAAGATGCTATTCCAAATTTAGATGTAATTCAGAAACTTGCAGCATCCTATAAAATTTCAACTGCAATCACTGCCAAAGAAGATCAATTGGATCTGACCATCACGGCAGCTTCTTCAAAATATGATTATATTGCACGTTATTTTGCACCACATAAAGGCATTGATGAAGACCCTGTGACAGGTTCCATGCATACAGGATTGGCACCGTTATGGGCTGAGAAACTCGGTAAAGATCAACTGATTGCTTATCAGGCTTCTGCACGAGGCGGAGAGTTATATTGTAAAATTTTGAATGATCAACGTATTGAAATTTCAGGTTATGCGCAGTTGTATATGGTGGCTGAACTTTCTCTGTAAATTCTGCATTGTATCTTAAAAAATAATGTTGGCATGCTGGAGACTTTCTTGAGGGAAAGTCTGCTTGAGTGATCTTTTAAGAAGTGACATTTTAAGGCTGATGTGGATGCTTCAACTTTTGTATCATTCTGCTTTGCTCATTCAAATCAGTATTTAAATCTATAACTTTAATATTCACCTGAAAATAACAGCTATATTGTGTGATTTATGCATCAACAAAATTTAAGACAATTGGCATTGGCTCATCAAAAATTAATCCCAGATGCTACGGAATATATCGGAAAGTCAGGAACATTGAGCATGATTCAACACTTGGGTTATGTGCAAATTGATACCATTTCCGTTGCGGAGCGGGCACATCATCATGTGTTATGGAATCGTGTGCAGGATTATCAGCAAGATCATTTGAATCATTTGGTGAAAGATCAACAGATTTTTGAATATTGGGCACATGCTGCAGCATATTTACCCATGCGTGATTATCGTTTTGCTTTAATCCAGATGAATGCAGTCCGACGTGGTGAAAGCCGTTATTTTAATCGTGGTGAGCCTCAGTTAATGACTGAAATCATGGCGCAAATCACAGCAGAAGGTCCACTCAAATTACGTGATCTGGAGCTTCGGCATCGTCAGGTTGCGGGACAAGGATGGAAGTCAAGTACAGGAAGACGTGCACTTGAGCAGTTATTTATGCAAGGTGATCTGATGATTTGTCAGCGTCAGGGCATGGAAAAAATTTATGATCTGACAGCGCGATGTTTACCCGCAGATCTCGATTTAAGCGAACCTGATCTGCAACAATATGCACAATATTTATTTGATCAGACGCTACGGGCACATGGTATTTTCAGTTTAAAACAGCTATTGCACTTAAAAACAGGTCAGTCACTACAAAAGGCAATGCGTCAAATTATTGATGAACAGCTTCAGCTTGGCACTATTATGCCTATTCAGCAGGCGAATGGGCAGCTTTTATATGTCGACACGCAGGCTTTGGCGCATACGCTACAGCCACAAGTACAGCTTAAAATTCTATCTCCTTTTGATAATGTACTGATCCATCGTGAACGCTTAGAGCAGATTTTTGCGATGGATTATCGGTTGGAGTGCTATTTACCTGCCGAGCAGCGCCGTTTTGGCTATTTTTGTTTGCCTATTTTATATGCTGATCAACTGGTAGGGCGGATGGATTGTAAAGCGCATCGGGGAGAAAAAATTCTGCAACTGTGTAGTTTTCATTTACAGGATGAAGCCAAATCATGGCTAGATCAGGATCAGTTTTATTTTCTACTGATGCAGGAACTGGAAAGGTTTGCAGCATTTAACCAATGCAATGTGGTGGATACGACTGAAATAAAATTTTTACAAAAATGGCAGTCCTGATTTTTAAATGTGATTGAACAGTAAAAAGTTTCAAAAATTAACTATTTATTGCAGTCTTTCTTAAGCTAAGCTGTTTACAATTTTTTAAAATTTATCCAAAAAATCTGGAATTTCTATGTTAATGCGGTTGAAAAAACTCACTTTATCTCTTTGTTTAATGGGCGTCGGGATAGCGGCTTTTGCCCAACCTGTTTTAGTTAAATCTGAACATAATATTGAAGAATATACCTTAGAAAATGGTTTTCGTATCTTATTAGCACCGAATGAGAAAGAGAGTAAAGTCTTTGTTAATACAGTATATTTTACAGGTTCTTTGAATGATCCAAAAGGAAAAGGAGGCTTAGCACATTTACTAGAACATCTTGCTTTTAAAGGAACAAAAAATGTTCAAGGCGAAGAATTTCAACGTCGACTTGATCGTTATACTTTAATGACGAATGCGAGCACAGATTATTATTCAACAAAATATACCAATATTGTACGTCCTGAAGCGAATGCTTTAAATGAAATTATTTATTTAGAAGCAGAACGGATGGATCAGTTGGTTTTACAAGAAAAATATGTACCTTCTGAAATTAATATTGTCATGCGTGAGCGTGAAGTCAGAATGGATCAGCCATTTGCTGTACTCATGGATCAAATGTGGAAAGCAGCTTATGGTAATCAATTCTTAGGACGTTTGCCGATAGGTGATTTACCTGAGTTACAATCCATTAAAATGAATGAATTGAACAAGTTCTATAAAGATTGGTACGCACCCAATAATGCGGTTATGGTCATTTCAGGAAAGTTTGATAAAGCTGAGGTTTTAAAGCAAATTGATCAAAATTTTAGTGCCATTCCAAAACGTGCATTACCAACACAAGCACAAGTTCCCTTATTAGATTCAGCAACTGTAAAAAATCGCCAATTTATTGTAAAAAAAGGCAGTGATTTGGCAAAATTTAATATTTATATGAATGGGAAAAATGAAGCAATTCAACCCGTTTTAGCATTAACACCTTATTTATATACATTGCAGCCTAGTGGTCATTTATATTCCAGTATGGTTGAAACAGGTATAGCAACGAATGTGCAATCAACAACTTGGTTAGATGATGATTTTAATCTGATTTTAATGGGGGCAATTTATGCACCTACACATGATGCAAAACGTATTGATCAAGCCTTAATTTCAGGTGTAGAACAAAACCCAGCATTTAATGAAGTTGAGTTAAAACGTGTTAAAAATCTCTTGAAAAATGCACAAGATAATCTATTGAGTAGTGCATCAGCAGTCGGCTCAATGTTGAGTGATTATGTTGTATCATCACATGGTGATTGGACACAATATTTTAAAGACCAACAAAAAATACAAGCTTTAACAGTCGCAGAAACCAATCAAACCTTAAAAACATTTTTAACGTCACCACATCGTTTTAGTGGGGATATACAGCCTACTCCTGAAGATCAAAAGAAAGCCCTTGAGCAAAAACAGTCTACGGAGTCTAATAAAACATTAGATCAGCAGACCATTGCTGAAGAGCCACTAAAGTCAGCAGATGAATATAAAAAAGAAGTAGCGCAGTATGTTGATGTTTCAAAACAGCTTTTGCAAAAATCTGAGCAAAAAATTCAACGTGGTCAACTGAAAAATGGAATGCAATATGCGCTATTTCCAACGACCACTCGTGATGATAAAACCTATGCAACCTTGAATGTGGAGTTCGGTACAGCACAGTCTTTATTCAATAAAGATGAGATTATTGAATTTACTTCTTATTTGTTATTGCGTGCTTCAGACCAATATAGTTTGCAAGATATTGCAGATAAAACGATAGAAGCAGGTGGTTCAGCCAGTGCAGTTGCAAATGGCAATGGGATGCAAATCCAAATTTCTGCGAAAAAAGATAAGTTTGATGACTTTTTTCAATATATTTTAGCTGTGATGAAAAAGCCAAAGTTTGAACAATCACAGTTTGATTTAATCAAGTTACAAAGTTTAGCGACTTTAGATCGTCCTTATACCGAGCCTGAAACTGTAGCTGCATTAACCATTTCTCGTTTGCTAGAAACTTATCAAGCAGGTGATTTGCGTTATCACTATGAACCAGAGTTGGCAAAACAGCAAATTAAGTCAATGACGAATCAGCAAGTGAAAGATTTATATCAGAAATTTTTTGCAATGGATCATGCGCAAATTGCTATTACAGGACAATATGATGCTAAACATATTCAAAAGTTACTTCAATCACAGTTAGGAAATTGGAAAAGTAAAGAAAAATATGAGCGTTTAAGCTCTGATTTTGAAGCATATAAAGCACAAAAAGTTCATGCACTTTCAGAGCAACGAGAGTTTGGTAATTATCAAAGTATTTTGACAATTCCTGTTGGGGCATATCATGTGGATGCACCTGCATTAATTGTATTAGATAATATTTTAGGTGATTCACAATTATCTTCTCGTTTAGGTAAGGAATTGCGTGAAAAGAATGCTTTAGTTTATGGTTTTGGTAGTCAATTGGATCTGGATGACGTTGTTGAGTCTGGTGCAATCAAGATAGAAGCCAACTATACTGCGGGAAAATCAGCCCAAGTTTCACAAGTCATTCATCAAGTATTAACTGAATTATTAAGCAATGGCATAACGGAACAAGAGCTTGAAGCAGCAAAAGCCAGAATCATGAAAAAACGTGTTACTTCACTTGAAGATGATCGTATTATTCATCGTATGTTAGTTTCCCAAATGCAAAATAAACGTAACTTATTGGATCGAGCACAACGTGATCAAGAGTTTGCAAAATTGACCAAAGCAGATGTAGATGCTGTGATTAAGAAATATATTGATCTGAATCAGTTGGTTGAGGTAATGGCAGACCAATATGGTACGGCACAGAAACCATAATTTTTTGTAATCACATATTTTGATCGATTGTTTTTATTTTAATGATCTGTAAAGGAATAAAAAAGCCTTGTAATTGACAAGGCTTTTTTCATTTTTAGGTCTGTAAATTAGTGTTGATGATGGTCATGGTCATGCTTATGTGTGTGAAATTCTTCATTTTTACGGAAGCGTAAATAGTTCTCGAATTGTTCACAATATTCGTCATAGTTGTCTTCTAACATCATTTGAAACTGTTGAAGTACATAAGACATTACTTGCTCTTTGGCATCACGCATTTCGTTGCCATCTTTAAAAGTATTGGCTGCAACCCATGTATTAAAACGAGCTGTGGCAAATAACATGGCTGCACTGACCTGACCACGTAACTCATTTGGATCAGGTTTTTGACCTTTTGGTGGGCGGCAAAATTCATTGGCTTGTTTGATGAACTCATCGGCACGCTCAAAAAAAACGGCATTTAACGCTTCTTCTTCAGTGACATCCGCAGCATCGATTTTTTGAGACATGAATATTTCCACAACGATTACATAAATATTCTCATATTATAGGCAATCTCGCCTTTAAACGAAATGCTTAACTTCATCCTGTGGTGGATTCATATATTCTTCAAAGTTATTTGCATATTCTTCAAAATTATCTTCTAACATAACTTTATATTGCTCTAAAAAATACTGCAAAATTTGTTCTTTGTTGGCTTGCATATCTTCAGCTTTGTCATAACCACATGCAGTCAACCAAATGTCAAAACGTGCATTGGCATACATCAGTGAAGCACTGACTTTTGCAGCAGATTGAGCGAATTGTTCAGCATCATCTGTCGTGTCTGCAAGCTCATTTGCAAGTGCAATAAACTCATCTGCACGTTGATAAAATTGTTCATCTGGTGCAGATTCGTTTTGGTCTAATAAACCATCAAAATTATTTGAATTGTTTGACATTTAAAATCTCTCAATATCTTGTATGTATATTTAAACTATAGCATACTTAAAATAGCCTAAGTATAAAATTAAACAATTTAAGAGGTGTATATGCAAGATGCTATTGCGGTACAAAGTTTAAAAAGTGATATTGCCTTATTGCGTCAAAATATTTGGCCGCCAACAGATTTAGCAAATGTTGAAGGTCTACCTATTTATTATGGTTCAAAACAACAAGTTGCCGAATATTATCATCAGTGGACAGGGTTGATTGAACGTGCGCAAGACTTATTTCAACCCTTTATGGAAGATGAGGTTTTAGATGCTGTCCATCTCCCTAGCCACTTAAATTTACCCTTATTTTTCTTTCATGTAGATCGTATTCGTATTAATAAAACACGAGCAAAAGAATCTAAAACTTTTCGTGGTTTAGCCAGTTTGATGGATAAATGTGGTCAGTTTGAGCCTGAACAAGTTTTAGCCATGAAACATTGGTTAAATAGCGATGATACCGCAGCCTTAGTGGCACATCGTGAGTTTATTGATTTAAGAACGTATATTTTTCAGCATGGTCAAAGTGAATATACACGTACTCGTTTTTATGTGAATGGTTTAGTATTAAGCACAGAAGAGCATTTTGAATTGATTGATGCACGTGATAAGCCACGTAAGCAACGAAATGACAGTTATAGTGATCCTTTAGCAGATAACCAAACTTGGAAAATATTTGGGAAATATCGTTAATCGCATTTTCCCAAATAAAATCTAAAATATTGTAAAAATTAAGATTATTTACTTCCAAAAAGGTACAGCTTGAGAAAGATGGCGTAACTCTTGGGCTGATTGTGCTAATAAATCATGCTTTCGTGCAGCAATCCAACCTAGAGCAAATAATGCTTTAGGTTCATGTTCTGAGATGCTTTTAAAAATATTTTCAGCAACAAATAAATCATTGTATAAACCTAAAGCTTCTTGTGCAGGTTTCAGTGCTTTTAAATATTCTTTTACCTTTTCAGTAGGATAGAGCGATGCGATAAACTCAATGCTATAACGTAGACGTTTTAAGCGTTTACGAACACGGTGTTGGTCATCTATTGCTAATTCTAAAAAATTAAATGAATTGTTGATAATATTTTGATGTAATTTTTCAATCTCTTTTCTAAATTGTTTTTTCAGATTGAGAGAAGGTGGCTCACTATGCTGTGTATGGACAAACTGCATCAAAGTTAAGATAAGAGCGTGAAAATTAAATGACTTAAACACATCATCTAGTTTATTTTCATCTATATTTTTGTGTTTTTTCAACGTTATGTTGGGTGCGCCATCAGCTAAAATTTGCGGTAAAATGGTACTTTCAACCATATCAAGATCACGTTGATGACCCAGTTGGCGGAAAAGTTCAGCAAGTTGTTGTTCCCATATCGGATCAAGATGAGATGACCAATGCGCAAAAGTTTTGAGTGCACTGCGTAACCTACGGATCGCAACACGAGCTTGATGTACATGTTCCTCAGTAAAGTAGCCTGAGGCAATGGCAGAACTGTTCGGCAAAAGATGCTGTAAAGTATGTTGTACAATCTTTTTAATGGCTTGTTCAGGTGAGCTTTTTGGGTCTAATTGAAATGGTGTTTGAAATTGAGCAGGGATGTTCTGACTGAGTAAATCATCATAATGTGTTTTAGCTTGTGTATTTAAATATAAGGCATAACGTTTAATGCGAGGCAGAACAAAAGAAATAAAATCCTGAATATTACCTTTTTTTAACTTAAATGTTATTTCAGAAAACTCTCGTTTTTGTTGCTGAGAATAAACAACACCTTGATCAAAATACACTTCAATGAGGCTTTTTTGAAAATTAAATAAGGTGATAAAGCGTTCAATATCTATGCTAAATTTCACATACAGTTCAGATGAAAGATCATTTAATAATTTTTGAGTATTTTTGCTGATGCTTTTATGATGGTTTTTATTACCAAAATTTTTAAACTCGAAATTGTTGGGGGCTGTTGTTCCTAAATTGATTTGAAATTGGGTGGGTGCCAGTTGTTCTGTATTGGATAAATGTAGTATTTGTATCCATTGACCATTTTCTAAACGTTGTTGTAATCCAATACCTTGTGTAGATAAAGGGCTTTTATCATGATCAAAGTATTGAGTATGTATAGTGGATTTATCACACTTTTTTCTTTGCAATGCTTTGAGAAAGGCATCTTTTTTATCATTTTTGATTTGAAATTTGAGTTCTATTTCAAACATGGTCTAACATCCTGTTATAGAAACTTTTTCTTATATTAGAACAATATAAATTTAAAACCTAGTACATAATTGGATACGTTTAAATATTAAGATAAATTGAATCACTGTTCACAATAAATACATGGAAGCATTTGATCTGCCATGATTAGAATAAGAATAAATTGACTAAAAAATAGATAAAAATAGGTTTTGGATGAGTATAAAAGTTTTAAAAAATTATCAAAATATTTGGAAAATTGTCAAAAATCGTTATCCCAGACCGATACAAGATATGCTGATTTTAGGTCTATTCTTGATGATTCACACGTTACTTTCAGTTGCAGTGCCTTATATTTTAAAAGAAATTGTTGATCAGTCTCATACGACAAATGTTGTAACATTTGACCAGTTATTTACATGGAAAAATCTCTACATTTTAGCAACAGCCTACGCTTTAGGATGGTTGCTGATGAATGTGTTAAATCATGCAGCGAATTTCTTAAGTGCAAGATTAATGACTAAATTTAAAATTGCACTTTTACATGGTGGGGTCAAACAATTTTTTGAGGCGACATTTGCTGAACAGAAAAAAATTGAATTGGGGGTTTATCAAACTGATATTTTACGTGGAGCTGACTCATTTGGTACGATTACCTACGTTATTTTATTTGTATTAGTTCCTATTCTATTCCAAATTTTAAGTATGGTTTGGGTGCTTGCACATGCTATTGAATTAGCTTATGCCTTATATTTTATGTTATTCGCCGTGATTACTTTTGCATTGAACATATATTTTACTGCAAAGGGAAATGATATTTTTACTGCAATGTATAATGCGCAAAATCAGGTCGGTCAGTTTTTAGTTGAAAAAATTCAAACAAATTATGATATTAAGGTTAATGGTGCGCAGCAATATGAAATGAATTTATACGAAAAGCGTTTAGAACATTATAAAGATGAGATTTTAAGTAGCCATAAAAAACTTGCTGGTTTAATGGTTATACAAGTTTTATTTGTGGGTTTTTTTCTTTTATCGTTTATGTTGTTGACCGTTTATCTGTTCAATCAAAAGCAAGTGACTTCAGGTGATTTTGTCCTCATTAGTACATATATTATTGCATTAACCATGCCTTTATTAATGGTGTCACAAAGTATTATTCATTTGAAAGGTGATTTTATTGCCATCGAAAAATTTGAACAATATTTTCATTTAATGACAGATCAACTCAGTTCTGAAGTTATTATTGATCAGCCTATTTTCTATGCGTTTAAACAAGCCGAATTTTACTTAGGTAAAAACCTAATTACAGATTTTGACTTTGTCATAGAACAAGGGAAGAACTATATTGCGATTGGGCAAACAGGTATAGGAAAAACGAGTTTTATCAACTATTTAATTGGCTTAGAAAAGATAAAAGCAGGGCAATTGTTTTATAAAAATGTGGAAATCAGTCAACAATTCTCTGAAAATATTTTTAAAGAAATTGCAGTTGTGAGTCAAATGCCTGTAGTGTACTCGGGAACATTTAGAGAAAACTTAGTTCATAATAGTCATTATACATATACAGATGATGAGCTTTATGATTATTTAGAACGGTTTAATTTATTGAATTTAATAAATAAAAATAATTTAGCTTTAGATGATAATATTAAACATGTTTATAAAAGTTTTTCAGGTGGCGAAAAACAGCGTATTAGTATTATTCGAGCACTACTTAAAAAACCACAATTATTAATTATGGATGAGCCAACAGCCGCATTAGATGAACAAACAAGTATGACATTAATGAAATTTATTCAAAGCCAAGTAAAAACAACTTTTATCATTTCACATGCAAATTTTGCCCAACAATATGCAGATGAAGTCATTAATTTTGATACTTTAATTCAAAAAAGTGCTATTCAAAAAACTGATTTAGAACAATGAGGTTTTTAAATATCACTAAAAATAACTAAGTAAAACTTGATGTTTGTTACTCAATAAGGTGACCACAACATATCAATGTCTTGATCACCTGATAACATAATACAAAATAAACTTAAATGTAAAATATTGAATATTTTATAGTTTAACCTTATTTTAAAAACTTTCGACTGATTAGAAATTGTTCAGTTGCTTCAAGTAGTTTTTCTGCATAAGCTTCTTGCTTTGCAGTTAACCAACCTAATGCAAACCAATCACTGGCTTCTAGTTCAGTTTGTTGTAAATAAGATGAAGATGATGCTAAAACTTGATATTGCTCAGATGCTTGCTGTGCATCGTTCAGTGATTTTCCATATTTTTGTAGATTTTTTACATCATAAATTTGGGTTAAAATCGGGAAGCTAAATTTTAACTCATTCAGTCTTTGCGCTAAAAGTTCAAGGCTTTCCAGATGATTTAAATCGGCTTGACTCAAAGCCTCTTGTAATAATTTATATTGATTTTGCAGCGTATTTTGTGCAAACCATTTTAAATCATGAGTGGATTGTTCAGCCTCTACAAGGCTAAACATGAGTAATTCTAAATAATGCTGCACATTTTGTGTAGATTTAACTAAATTATTCAACTTTTCCTGTGCATATAGAATGTCTTTATCTAAACTTTCAGCCGTTTTAGGGTTTTGTAGCAAAGCACCTAAAGTATTTTGCATGTGTTGAAAATGTTGTAAATTTTGAAAATGACTTTCAAATGCAGCAAGCTGATGTGCCCATTTTTCAGTTTTTACATGTGTCCAATCTTTAAATAAAGATAAACTGAGATGTAAATGGTGTAAGGCAAGCTGAGCTTGTTGAATGTGTTCTGCTTCAGCGACTTGTGCTGAAATTGCGGCAATATTTGGTAATAGATGTTGCATATGATTAGCAATCATCGTTCTTAAGCTTTTGTCTGAACTATCTTTTTTGTTCAGGATCATTTCTTTAGCGATATGAGCAGGGCTGACAGTTTGATTTAATGTCAATAAGTTACCAAATTCGGCTTTACTACGAACATCTAACCAAAGTTGATATTTTTTCACCCATTCAAAACTAAAAGCCAATAAAGATTGGATAGAACCATTTTTTAGTTCAAATTCAACTTCATGAATTTCATGACGTGCTGTTTGAGTACGCACTTCACCAATGTCTAAACTGACTTCAATTTCTGCATCTTCAAATGTAATGACTCGACACGTTCTTTGAATATCAGTTTCAAATTGCAATTGTAGTTGGTCAAATTGATCACCTAAAGCATTTTGCAGAATTTGATCAGCTTCGGAGTTTTTTGGATAGAGTGAAAGATCCAGTTGTGGTGCTTCAGCTAATTCACCTAAATTGTGATTTTCTTCAATACGTTGTAAATGGTTTTTAGTCGCAGCTTTAAGGGTTTGAACCCATGTTTTACCTTCTAAGCGTTGACGCAGTGCAGCACCGTGTGCCGCCAATTTTTTATCAGGTGTATCGTAATACTTGGCTTGAAGTTGAATAATTTCAGACTTTTTAGGGTCAATGGCTTTGAGTAAAGCATTACGACGGCTTTCTGAAATCTGAAATTTCAATTCAACTTCAAGCATGGTGAAATCCTGAAAAATAGTAAAATTTGAATTTTAATGCGCTATTGTAGCCTAAAATATACTGTAAAATTGTTCGCTTTCTTGTCGATTCAAACTGCATTATCAGTATTTATATTGGTCAAAGTTCATTTGGCTTTTAATTCGGCATCCATTAGAATAAAGCAATACAAAATAAATAAGGAAAATCAGAATGAATGCACTCGTTGAACCAAAATCAGAATTAACGACGCCGAACTTTCAGCTACCAATTAAAAATTATTCTGAATTTTATCGTTTTTATCTTACCGAACACCGAAATATTATGAGTCGCCGTTTACATGCGGTAGGCAGTAGCGTCGGGATTTATTTTTTCACTAAAGCAATTCGTCAGCGTAAACCTAAATATTTTGTATATGGATTAGTTTCTGGCTATGCCTGTGCATGGGTAGGGCATTTTGTTTTTGAAAAAAATAAACCAGCAAGTTTTAAACAACCGTTATATAGTTTTATTTCAGATTGGCGGATGTTATCTGATATTGTTCGTGGTAACTTAAGTTTAAAAGACCGTCAGTTTGATAAAATTGATCGTTAATCGTTTTGATTAAAATTTAATAATTCACTTAAATAATAGATAAAACCTCTTTGAATGATTGAATCAAAGAGGTTGAAAAAGATCATAATAAAATAAAAGAGGACAATGTATGGCTAAAATAGAATTAACTGCACCTGATGCATTACCTTTAGTAGATCATCAACAAGTTGGTGGCGCAGTAAAAATTAAGCCAGAGGTTGTACAAAATTTAAATCAACAAGTTGAACAATTTTTACAACATTTAATTGATCTTCCTGTACATGAAAAAACCTTTCAAGATAAGGTGAACGCAGTTCATCAACTTGGACATAATAGTGTTAAAAAATCATCACGACTGAGCCACCGCTTACTTTCAAGATCATTGAATCAACTCAATGATGATGCTGACAGTCAAAATATTAGCCAAAGTTTGATTGATCTTAAACAAACTTTAGACAGTTTGAATCCTGCAAATAATCAGAAATTTTTTGCTGTGCGAAAATGGTTAAAATTTTTACCTTTAGGTGAGCGAGTCGAAGACTATTTTGATAAATATAAATCTTCAGAAGAGCATATTAATGTTGTACTGAGTAGTTTAGAAAATGGTAAAGATGAATTAATTAAAGATAATATCGCATTAGAACGTGATAAACGTAATATGTGGGAGACTATGCAAGAGCTTGAACAATATAGTTATATTGGGCAGGAACTCAGCCGAAAAGTTGAAGATATTATTGAAAATGTACGGGTGACAGATCAGCAAAAAGCAATGGTTTTACAAGAAGAAGTTTTGTTTTATTTAAAGCAGAAAGTCACCGATTTAATGACGCAACAAGCGGTGAGTGTACAGGCGTATATGTCGCTAGATTTAATTCGAAAAAATAATTTAGAACTGATAAAAGGTGTAGACCGTGCTTTGATGACAACGGTTTCTGCCTTACAAACGGCTATGGTGGTGGCTCAAGCCTTATCAACTCAAAAACTTGTTCTAAATCAGGTTAAAATTATTAATAGCACCACTGAAGATTTGATTGTTGCAACCAGTAAAATGTTGAATCAACAAACACGAGATATTCAATCACAATCTTCAAATAGTGTAATTAATGTTGAAAAACTACAAGTGGCTTTTAACCAAATTTTTGAAACCATTGATTTAGTGAACGAATTTAAAGTTCGAGCTTTGCCTAATTTACAACAAAGTATGGATCATTTAGCTGCACAGTTACAACGTGCGCAGCAATTTACAGATCAAGTTCGAGCTCAAGAAGTTGCAGAGCAATTAAAAGATGAGCAGCTCACTGTAAAAGATTTTATTTCTGTCAATGAAAAGTAATTTGATATCTGATCATCTATAACCAATAAAAAGTTGTAAGAATTGCAACTTTTTACTTTTAAGCTGAATGATCAGAAATATCCTGCTGCGTCTTAAAAAGATCGGGTTGTTGTAATTTATATTTTAAGAATTGCCCATGATCAACCAATTGATTTAAATCATTTAAATAAATTGACTCAGCAATATTTTCAAACTCATTTACAATCATTTGTAGCTGTTGTTCAATAATCTGATTTGGTGTCTGTTGTTGATCTAAAACTTTACGATTTCTTAAAAACTCAGGAATATCAATAAAATGTTGTAATGCAGGGCTAAGATAGGCATTTAAGGTTCTTTGAATATCCATGATTTCATTTTGAAATGATTCATCTTGACTCTGCTGAAGTTTTTCATTCATAAATTGCATGATTTCTTCAATTTTTGTCAGTTGATTTTGCGCATTTTGACTTAAATGTCGTAGACTCTGACTTTGTAAATGTTGATAATTTGAAATGAGTTGTTGATATTGTAAAAAATAAGCAGTTGATTGTTGATGGATAACGTCTATTTTATTTTCATCTTCTTGATTTTTTAACATTTTTTTAAATTCTAAATCACTTATTTTATACAGCCAATATACACCAAATACAATTCCCAGTAATATAACGACCAGTAATAGATTAGAAAACCATGTATCTATAAATAGAAGGATACTAATAAAGATAGCAAGTATAATCGAGATAACACACGTGATTAAAGCGTCTTTTCCAGAAATTCGATTATGTGATTGATCTTTATTACTCATCGTTTTGCCAAATTCTCTTTGTGTTTTGCTTTAATTCAAATACTGGTTTCACATCTAAATTTTGTTGTATGAAATATTGGTGGTTTAGTAAGGATTGTAAGTCATTTTGGTATAAAAATTCTATTTTTTTAAGTAATTTTTCTATAATTTTATTGCGTTCATCTATGAATGTTTGCTGATCAAAGTTGTTATATGCATGATTTAAATAATGATCAAATAACAGTTGAATTTTTTTTAAGCATTCATTTTCAGCCAACCTAAGTTTACGGTTTAGTTTTTTAGAAATATTAAATTGAGTGGATTTTTTACGTTGCTCTATATCCAGAAAAATCATTTCAATTTCATCTAAATAAGCTTGGTTTTGAGAATCTAATTGTGTATAAATATTTTTTTTAAAAATTTGAAATTGTTGTATGATCGTGATTTTTTTTTGATTAACTTTTGGATGATCAGTTTTAAATAGCTGAATAGGGATTGATTTTAAATTTTGATTTTCATTTTTTTCAATATGCTCATGTATTGTATTTGGAAATAAAACTTGATTCAAAATTTTCATAAATACAAGTAAGAAAAGATAAAGACATACTAAAGTCAGCACAAAAATACTTAAAGACTTTAAAAAACTTATTTCACTATAGATGAATAAAATACAAATTAAGATAATTAAAGTAATTTTAAGATAATGCATAAATTTAGATCACCTTGAATATTTTGTATTTTCATTCAACCTCTTGATTTTATTATGCTGTTTTTAATATTCTAAAATTTTATTTTTTATCTATTTTAAAATCCTCCTCAGCTTTTAAACTTTGATGTAAGAATTCTTGATGGTCTAATAAAGATTGTAAATCATGATTGTAAATAGACTCAACTTGCTTTAACAAATCATCTAAAATTTTATTCAGCATTTGTGTAAACCAAAGATCAGGAACATTGTTTAAATTTCGACAAAAACGTGTTTGTTCATTTCGCGGATAAGTCAAAAATTGTTGAGTATATTCAAGGATTTGTTCTAATAACGTGAGTTGTATTTTTGAAATACTTTGTCTGTTCTTATAAAATTTTTTTTTGTTTGATAGCTTTAAATCAACTTCTTTGAATACTTTATATATTTCATTGATTTGGCGTTTATGGCGTATGCCTAAATAACTTTGATAATGTATTTTTAGCTCGAACAGTTGTTCTGTACGACTATTTTCAGTATTCAGTATAAATGGAGGAATAATTTTATCTGACGTTGTTTTGATTATCATTGGAGTATTTGGTTTAGGGTTTATAGTACGTTGTTTAAATTTAAGTTGTCGTTCAGAAATTGATGACTTATCTTGAGTATTTGAAGTAGGAGCTTCCCATTTGATTTCAAAAAATGTACTTTTTATTTTAAAATAGATTAAGTAGGCTAAAATAATAGGCAGTTGGTATAATATAAAGTAAACAAGAAAAGTAGAAAAAATGACGATTAAAATTTTAAAAAATTTTAGATGTATAAATGCTGAAATAATTAAAATAAAAAATGTAGAAATAAAAATGATGCTTAAACTATAAATGAGATTTATTTTAAAAATACGATAATTTTTTTCATAATATTGAGGTAGTTCAATTTTTTTTGAATAGAAAAAACACTTATAAAGAAAAAATAAAACTAAATAAGATGTTATAGATGCTAAAAAACTTTGAGTAAAAACTAAAATAAAAAAACCAATTAAGCTGAAAATGAAAATATCACGATAAATTTTCTTAAGTTCTTGACTTGGGGTTTGAAGACCTGCTTTTATTTTGGAGATGAACATTTTTTCGTTTATATATTTAATGTGTTTATAATATAGAGTCTTAAGTATAACAGTAAATAAAAAAGAAGTATTATTTTTATTCAGAAAGCATTCAAATTTTTGAAAATCATAACTTTAGAGATTTAACAACTCCTTATTTGAGGAATAGTTTTATTGCATTTTATTTTTAAAAATAGGATGGCGCTTTCAACAAGGATGATCCAAATGAAAATTAAAATATTAACACTTGTTTGTACTTTAGCATTAGTTGCTTGTGGGAGTGATAATGATGATGATACAAATCCAACAAATCCAACAAATCCAACAAATCCAACAAATCCAACAACAGATGAAACAGCAAAAGCACTGATCAATGAAGTTAGTGGAATTGTTCTCCGAGAATCTTTAGGAGATGGTTTAATTGACTCTTTGGTATATGGAACAGATGAAATATTTGATCATAATATCAAGTGTGAATCTGGTTCATATCAAAAAACAGCCAATACGGTCACTTTAAATAAATGTGTTGGTGTTTTTGAAGTTGAAGGCAAGGGGAGTGCTTCTGGTGTTATTAAGTTTAAGCAAATCAATGATCATAGTCGTGATTATGAATTTAACGACTTGAATGTTTCATTTGCAGATGGAGAAAATCAGGTCATTAATGGTGGGCTGAATGTCAATGATTTACCTTCCGTAGCGACAATCACAGTCAATCAAATTAAAGCAGTGATCAAACAATTTGATCAAAGTAAAAAACTTAGAACAGTCAATTATGTGGTTGATAACTATAAACTTGTTTGGTCAGCACAAGATGCCACAAATGTTAAATTACAATTGAGTGGTAAAATTGCTGCAACAGGTGGTGAAAATGGTGACTTTAGCGTTGCTTATGACAATACTAATCAGCCATTCTTTGTTAAAAAAGATGCAAAAAATGATGATATTGTTTCTTCGCCATATAGCGGTGTCATGACAATTATTGATACCAAAAACAATAAAAATATTACGACAATTTCAGCTTTAAATGATCAGACTGCACAATATAAAGCAGTTTTAAACAATAAGATCTTATTTGATGAAACAAAAAAATGGTCTGAAATTTTAGAGTATTAATATCATCATTTGACCTAAACTATTTGGCTTTTAAGTTATTTGTTTTTTAAATTTATGCTGTGCTCCAGACACAGCATTTTTTTATGTGAAAATTAAAGATGAATTATAAATGTTAATTATAGAAATTAAGGCATGAATAGCCAAAAAAATATAATTTTAGAAAATTTAGCAAAATGTTTGTAATCAATAAACATTATTTGTAAGCATAAAATATTTTTTAATCGCTTTATAACATGAAATATAAAAGAACAACGCTATAATTAGATCAATTAGAAACTTTAGGTATTTGTATGCGCGGTCTTTATCTCATTACCAATGATGATCCAATTGAACTTTTATTGGCAAAGCTTGAAGGTGCAATGTCAACTTATGAAGTGGCAGTGTTGCAATATCGCCGTAAAAAAGTGGCAAAACAAGATCAGGACTATGAAATCGAATATATGAAGTTGATGTGTGCGCAATATAAAGTCCCTTTTGTGATTAATGATGACTTGGAAGCCGCAGTAAAATATGGCGTAGGCGTACATTTGGGACAGGGTGATGGCTCAATTGTTGATGCTGTTGCTCGTTTACCCAAAAATGTCTTGATTGGTCGCAGTTGTAATAATTCGATTGAGCTTGCTGAACAAGCCATTGCGGATGGCGCAAACTATGTGGCTTTTGGTGCAATTTATGCCACTGAAACCAAGCCTGAAGCAGGCAATATTGGATTGGAAACTTTAAAACAAGCCCAAGCAAAATTTGATGTGCCAATTTGTGCGATTGGTGGTTTAACTGTTGAAAATTCAAGTGAAGTGATTGATGCAGGTGCCGACCTTTGTGCTGTGATTAGTGATATATTGGGACAGTCGTTATCAGGCGTTACTGTGCGTACCCACGAATGGGCTGATTTATTTGCATCAAAAGCATAAGCTTTTTTGAATGCCGTTCTATTTTTAAGTTGAGCATTTCCATGACTTTATCTGCTAAGCAAGAACAATTGTTTAAACAAGCAAGCAAACATATTCCAGGTGGAGTGAACTCTCCTGTACGTGCCTTTAATGGTGTCGGTGGTACGCCAGTTTTTATTGAAAAAGCCAAGGGTGCTTATTTATATGATGTCGATGGCAAGCGTTATGTCGACTATGTGGGTTCATGGGGACCGATGATTTTAGGGCATGCACATCCTGACATTATCAAAGCTGTACAAGATGCTGCTGTCGATGGTTTAAGTTTTGGTGCGCCGACTGTGCACGAAACCACATTGGCAGACATTATCTGTGAAATCATGCCTTCGATTGAGTTGGTGCGTATGACCAACTCAGGAACGGAAGCGACCATGACCGCAATTCGTCTGGCGCGTGGCTATACTGGACGTGACAAAATTGTCAAATTTGAAGGCTGTTATCACGGTCATTCAGATTCATTGCTGGTAAAAGCAGGTTCAGGTCTGTTGACGAGCGGTGAAGGTGAAGCGACTTCTGCGGGTGTACCTGCTGATTTTGCCAAACACACTTTAACTTTGCCATACAATGATATTGCCACTTTAAAAGAATGTTTTGCCAAATTTGGTGCTGAAATTGCAGGGGTAATTGTTGAACCTGTCGCAGGGAATATGAATCTGGTCAAACCGATTGATGGTTTCTTACAAGCTATTCGTGATGTGTGTGACGAACATGGTTCAGTTTTCATTATTGATGAAGTAATGACAGGTTTCCGTGTTGGTTTAGGCGGTGCGCAAGCACATTATGGCGTAACACCTGACTTAACCACTTTGGGTAAAATCATTGGTGCAGGTCTGCCAGTAGGTGCCTTTGGTGGTAAACGTGAAGTGATGGAATGCATTGCACCTTTGGGTAAAGTTTACCAAGCAGGTACATTGTCAGGCAATCCATTGGCGATGCGTGCAGGGATTGAAATGTTTAAACATTTACGCCAAGACGGCTTTTATGAAAACATTACTGCACAACTCGAAAAACTACTTATAGGGTTACAGGCTGCTGCGAATGAAGCAGGTATTGCCTTTAAAACTCAGCAAGTGGGTGCGATGTTTGGTTTGTACTTTACAGATCAAGAAGATATCACAAGCTTTGACTCGATGTTGAAATGTGATGTTGATGCTTTCCGTAAGTTCTTCCACGGTATGTTAAAACGTGGTGTCAATCTTGCGCCATCGGCTTTTGAAGCGGGCTTTATTTCGGCTGCACATAATGATGAAGATATTCAATTTACTATTGATATGGCAAAAGAAGTCTTTGCAGAAATGAAAGCTTAATACCTCTCCCTAACCCTCTCCTGAAAAGAGAGGGAACTCCTTAAATTTTGAATAGGAATGAATGGATGCAAACCAAACATTATTTGACTTTGGCAGATGGCGAGTTTTTATTGGATCATGCACATCAATATGCGGTTCAAAAACAATTTAATGTCAGTATTGTCATTGTGGATGAAACCGGGACTTTAGTTGCGATGAAGCGTATGGATGGCGCTGCACCGATGACCGCAAACCTTGCTTTGGAAAAAGCCAAATGTTCTGCAATCAGCCGTAAATCTTCAGGTTTATTTGAAAATTTAATTAAAAATGGTCAAATGGGCTTTCTGACTATGGAAACTTTTTCAGGGATGCTAGAAGGTGGCGAGCCTATTTTATATGAAGGGCAGTTGGTTGGTGCTGTCGGTGTTTCAGGTGTGAAATCATTTGAAGATGCAGAGATTGCGTTATATGCAATTCAAAATTTCTTAGCTCAGTTTTCTTCATAAATTAAATGATTTATGCTGTTAAAATGAGGTAGATTGTATCTCACTGCAATCTATCTTATTCAAATAAAAATAAAGGAATTCCTCAATTCATTAACTATACTCAAACTTTTATTATTCAGTTATACTAAATAGAAATGTTAGTTAATTTTGTTTTAATTTTATTGTAAATCTGGTCACATTCTTAGTTTTGATTGCTATATATATCAAGAATTGCTTGAAAATTAGATTTGGAAATCATTGAATAAATTGCTACATTGATAGGATAAAATAAAAAACCATGGGGATGGGGATTGTATGCGCAATAAAATTTATTCAGAAAAACGTCGTAAAATTTATAGATTACTCAACCAAGTTCTGAAAAATTCCTTGTTTACAAAACTTATCCATAAGGATCAAAAACATCAGGATTTAGAAACAGATACATTAACAGGTGTATACAACCAGTTTGCAATTAATCAATTTTTAAAGGAGTTACATCCACAAGAATTGATTCAATACGGGATTATTCTTTTTAATCTTGATAATTTTAATAAATTAAATGAAGAATATAATCAAAAAGTTACCAATGAAGTTTTGGTTTCGGTTGCTTATCAACTGAGTCACAATATTCGTGATACGGACTTGGTTGGGCGTTTCAGTGATTCAGAATTTATTTTGATTTTAAATGATATTAATCAACAACAAATAGCCCAAATTGCTGAGCGTTTACTTGGTGTGATTAAGAGTCATCCAATTAAAATAAAAAATAAATTGATTCATGCTGAATTAAGTTATGGAATGTCAGTCTCTGAGCAAAATGTAAAAAGTCATGAGGTTTTACAACAAGCAGATCAAAATCGTTTTGAAATACAGGCTCAAGGCTTTCATTCAGGCTCACAAAGTTTATCTTAATGAAAGTATAGATATTCCTGTTTTTAAAGAAAAAATAGGAATATCCATTGCCTGAAAATATAAAATCGTCTAGGAGCGATTACTTCTACGAGCCATGATTTTTTCGTCATTAGCATTTAAAATTTTTAAAACTTGACCATCAGTGGTGTGCAAAATGGCTTGTTGATCGGTGTAAACGGTTCCATCTTTTGCTTTTGCAGTTTTATTTGTTGGTGGTGTAAACAGCCAAGTTTCTTGATTTTTAATTAGGGGATGAAGCAAAAAATTAAATTCTGTTCCTTGAGGATAATCAATACCGCCAAAATGTAAATCTTTGGCAAGTGTGCCATTTTCGATGCCTAATAATTGATGATTTTTATCTAAATAAATATTTGCCCACTCAACCGAAATATTTTTGTAGTGCGTTAACGGATTTCTGATTTGCCAAGTATCTTGAGCAATAAATCCATCGGGGTATTTTGAATATTTACTACGTTGAATATCAGCTCCAGCTTGCAAGGTAATTTGTTTGAGTTTGATAGGATTTGCTAAAATACAAAATTCTAAGCCAGAAATATTTGCTTGTTTATCTAAATAAACTTTTATGTAATTTTCAAGTTTGCATTGCCAGCCCTCAATTTGATCAACTCCTTTACCACGCAAGGTAATTGAACGATCATCAAACATTTCTAATTCATAGCCTCTAGGAATTTGTATATTATTAATTTGAAAATTACCAAAAGCGACGGGTGTTGGAAATGTTGCCTCACGAAAAGATTCTTGGTTGTTGGCTTCAAATAAATAAAGTTCTGTGCCTGTTGGCATAGAAATACCTAAAATATTTTGTGGTGAAGTTAAGGTTTGATAAGTTGCTTCATGATCAGTTTTAACTTCAAGTTGCGCTTTCTTAACCAGAAAAAATAAACCTATACTGAGCAATACACATAAGCAACTTGTGACAAAAAGTGATTGTAGGAAAATATTGCCATTTTTGAGTTTGGTACGGCATTGAGCGCTAAAAATAAGTCCGATTGCAAATAAGCAAAAAACCAAGCTGCCTATTGCTGCAATAAAAAAAATCCATAAATAGCTAAAAGAAAAAGGAATCATATTTAAATATATTTGGAATTATGCAGGATATTCTATAAGTATCCTGCATATCTTTAAATAATTAATCAAATATTTTGTGAATCGCTTGGAACGGTAAAGTCACAACATCAAATGCTACAGCAAAAGGGAATAACATTAATTTATTGGCTGCGTTGCTACCGACTTCAGAATAGTCTTTCTCTTGTTGTTGCGTATAAATGCTTATACGATAAGGCTTACTGAGCGCTTTAAAAGAATCACGGTTGGTTGCAGCGGGATATACGACTCCAGCAAGTTTAATGTCAAAGCAAAAGCGTTGAGCCTCCATACGTTTATCGCTTGAACTGGTACATTCTTCAGCACCATTTTCAATAAAGAACTCACGGTCAGCTTTGCTTACATCTTCGGCAAGTTTGACATAGGAAAGTTCCACAGTTCCCACAAATTTTCCATCATTTTTAGGTGAGGAAAAATCTAAAGAACGTTTGATTTGTATATTTTTAGGATCAAGTGCAGAAATTACTTTTGCAAATCGATTTCCACCATGTGTTAAAACATAACTATATTGTTGTCCAACAATAACGATACTGTCCTGAGGTAGATTTGCTAAAGGTTGGGATGGTTTACCAAAAGCGATGACATAATCTTCAATTAAGGTTTTTTGCACTGTTTGTATGCGTATACCATCATCTTTTTCTAAAAGTGTTTTTGTAGCACATCCTGTCGTAAAGAGGACAGCGGCACTTAAAGTAAGGGGAAGGAAAGGGTTTTTGAGTGCTGTAAGCATTTTTATACTCATTGATTATTTTCAATTTAGTTTATAGCATTTAAGTTATAGCCCGTTAAGTTTATAAGATGCCAAAATTATCGATAAATTTTCTAATTTTGAGATGTGTTTATCGTTTTTCATGGTGTGGGTTGGCAAAATATAATGATTGAATATCTTTAATTTAAGTTTTTAATGTGTTGGGTGAATGTTTATTGACCTGAAACAATTTTTCCATGTAATTCAGCATCATTTGTATATGATGTTGTACCGATATGCATTTTTATTTTCATCGTATTAACGTTTTCAATATTCTAAACATATTTTTTATAAAGATGACAATATTGAAATTGTTTAGTGGTCTAAAAGCTTATTCTACTTTTAGATTGTGTCAATTAGAGCAATCAATCGAAAAAACGAAAATATTCATTGTATTTTTAAGCTAAGATTCTTATCATTGCCTGCTTGTTTGCACGATCAGCGGAATTGAACCTTGAGTAATTTTCTAACCGAACACCTGATACATCGTGATGAAGATTTTATGGTGATTGCAAAGCCAGCGGGTATTCTCACTGTTCCGGGCAAAACAGAAGATTTACAAGATTGTGTGATTAATCGTTTATTAAAGATAGAACCAAAAACATTACTTATCCATCGTTTAGATCGTGATACATCAGGTATTTTAGTCTTTGCTTTGTCTCGTTGGGGACAAAAAAGTATTTCCCGTCAGTTTCAAGAACGCCAAACGTCAAAAACTTATCAAGCTGTGGTTGCTGGGCATTTAGTCGGGCAAGGTACGATTGATGTTCCTGTTGTTTATGACCCAGAACATCCTCCTTTGCATATTGCAGACCCTCAAAATAATAAGCCTGCTTTAACAGAGTGGCAAAGCATTGAGCATTTTGAAATACAAGGGCAAGCTGTAACACGAGTAAAATTAACGCCGATTACAGGACGTTCACATCAGCTTAGAGTGCATATGCAATTTTTAGGACATCCTATTATTGGTGATACTTTATATGCAACGCCAGAACAACAAATATTAATGCCGCGTTTATGTTTACATGCGGAACAGTTGAGTTTTCATCATCCTAAAACAGAGGAGGATGTACAATTTTATTGTCCAGTTCCGTTTTAACTTGGTTTTATTAACAAAGATTGAATGTGCTCACTCTTTTGGTGAGCTTTGTGTCAAAAAGTATTGCTTAATGGGGTTAAACTTTGTTCAAATATTCTCCTAATTTGAGCAACTGTTTTTCAGTCCTAACATGAGATAAAGGTGGAAAAATTGCAACAATTTGCTATAGGTCAACGTTGGTTATCAGATACAGAAACAGAACTTGGTCTGGGAGTATTGATTGATGTCGATGAGCGTTCAATCAGTATATTGTTTCCCAAAAGTGATGAAACTCGTGTATATGCACGTAATAATGCTCCTTTATCTCGTATTATTTTTAATGTAAACGATGAGCTTCAAGATCAGGAAGGCACGACATGGTCAGTAGAGTCACTTGAAGACCGTCATGGCGTTTTACGTTACAATGTGATTCGTACGTTGGCAGATGGCACAGAAGAACGCAAATCTTTAAATGAAACGCGTATTGGAGCTTCTATTCAGTTATCTAAACCACTGGATCGTTTGCTTGCAAGCCAAATTGATTATAAAGAATGGTATGACTTACGCATTGAAGCAATGCAAATGCAAGCAGGAATGCAAACCTCTCCATTACGAGGCATGATTGGTGCACGTGTTGGTTTGATTCCACACCAATTTTATATCGCTCATGAAGTGGGTAAGCGTTTTGCACCACGTGTACTCCTTGCTGATGAAGTTGGTTTGGGGAAAACCATTGAAGCAGGTTTGATTATTCATCAACAGTTAAAAACAGGTCGTTCTGAGCGTATTCTGATTTTAGTGCCAGATTCTTTGCAGTATCAGTGGATGATTGAAATGCGTCGTCGTTTCAATCTGAATTTTTCTTTATTTGATTTGACACGTACAGCTTCGATTAAAGAACATGATCCTGAACTGAATCCGTTCTTAACTGAACAATGCATCATTGCTTCTGTTGACTTGATGATTGACCATGATGATTTGCGTGAGCAAGCACTTGAAGCAGGTTTTGATCTTTTAGTGGTCGATGAAGCCCATCATTTGATGTGGAGCGAAGAAGAAGGCGGTAATGATCGTTATGACCTAGTTGAAGAATTTGCTGAAAAAACGGCTGGTGTGTTGTTATTGACTGCGACACCTGAACAATTAGGTGTAGAGAGTCATTTTGCACGTTTACGTTTGCTTGATCCACAACGTTTTAGCTCACTTGATCGTTTCTTAGATGAAGAAGAGCAATATCATCACACTGCAAAAATTGCTGAAGTGTTGATGTCTGATTTACCATTAGAAGCTGAACATTTTACTGCAATTGAAAAGCTCTTAGGTCATGCAATAGAAGATCAACCTGAGCAACGTTTCCGTGCTATTCATGAGTTGTTAGACCGTCATGGTACAGGGCGTATTTTATTCCGTAATACTCGTGAAGCAATTCAAGGTTTCCCTGGTCGTGATTGTCAGCCTGCGCCATTACCTGCACCAGAAAACTGGTCTAAAGATGGTAAATTGCGTGAGCAAATGTGGCCTGAAGAAGCACAACTTGATGGTGCTTGGATGGAAACAGATCCGCGTGTATCTTGGATTATGGAAATGCTACGTACGCAATTAAAACATAAGAAAGTTTTACTTATTGCACGTAGTGGTCCTGTGGTTGAAGCTTTAGAAAATGCTTTGCGTATTCATGCAGGTATTCGTACAGCAATGTTCCATGAGGGGATGAGCCTACTTGAGCGTGACCAAGCAGCAGCTTATTTTGCTGAAGACTCATATGGAGCGCAAATTTTACTTTGTTCTGAAATTGGTTCAGAAGGGCGTAACTTCCAATTTGCTTCAGATTTAATTTTATTTGACTTGCCAGCAAATCCAGATGTACTGGAGCAGCGTATTGGTCGTTTAGATCGTATTGGTCAAGAAAATCGTATTCAGATTCATGTACCTTATTTGGTTGGAACAGCACAAGAACGTATGTTCCGTTGGTACAACGAAGCATTGAATATTTTTAGTAATATTTCTCCAACAGCACAAACCTTGCAAGAAAACTTTATTGTTGATTTAAAAGATTGTTTATTGGCAGATAAAGGTCAAGATTTTGAAGACTTGCTTGAAGCTGTTAATGTTCAACGCCAAGCACTTGAAAATGAGTTACAAGAAGGTCGTGACCGTTTGTTAGAATACAACTCTTGTCGTCCTATGGTTGCACAAGAAATTGTCAATGCACTTGAAGACTATGATGACAACACATTGTTACCAATGTTTATGAAGCGTTTTATGGCATCGACAAACATTGATTTTGATGAGCAAAGTAATGGCACTGTGATCATTAAGCCAACAGATCAAATGCAAGTGCAAGGTTTAGACCTTGATGAAGAGGGCATGACCGTAACTTTCTATCGTGATCAAGCGCAAATTCGTGAAGATGCGCAATACATCACTTTAGAGCATCCATTTACTGAAAGTGTGATGGAAATGATTCGTACACAATCATTTGGTAGTACGAATGTTGCCTTGCTTAAATCGGCTGCTTTACCACAAGGTTCTGTCTTGCTTGAAGTGTGGTTTAAAGTTGATGTGGTTGCACCAAAAGCTTTAAATTTACCTTCGAGTTTGCCAACACAACTTATTCGTGTGTTATTAAGTGAAAAAGGTCAGGATTTATCGAATAAAATCGCACCTGAAATTTTAAAACCTTATTTACATCATTTAGATAGCAATAGTTGTCGTCAAGTGGTGAAAGCACGTCGAGAAGTGGTTGAGCAACGCTATACACAAGCACTTGAAATTGCAAGAGGCGCATTGCCAGAGCTAAAACAACAAGCCAAAGAAATTTATGGTAGCAAATGGCAATATGAAATTGATCGTTTAACTTATTTGAAACAGTTCAATCCAAGCATTCGTGAAGATGAAATTGCACGTTTACAAAAACTACAAAAAGAAGGTTTGGAATTGTTAGAAGGGTTGGCGGTTACACCAGAAGCGATTCAAGTCTTAGTGGTTGTTAAACCTTAATTTCTATATCAATTAAAGCTCCTTCGGGAGCTTTTTTTTACCATTGAAATAATCAAATGACCTTAGGCAGAGAGGTAGATGATTTAAGAATGGGGGAGATCTTTTTTCAGTTGGCGTACTGACGGAATGCTGGTATAGCGTAAAACTTGATAGCCAGCTTGATGAAACATCGCATCTCGTTCAGCATCTCGTTTTTCTTGACCAATATGACTTGGATCATCAAGTTCAATAATACTCAGTACACGAAAGCTTTGATCTAAAATAACAAAGTCAGTAACTTTGCGATTAAAACGAGATCTTAGTTTATATTCATTTGCGGTAATGAGTGCACTAAAAGCCACTTGTGCTAAGACATGATATTGAGGGAAAGCTTCTTTTAAACGTAGAAACATTTTCTGCTCAAAAGCAGTAATGACAGGTTTGGAATAATATTCCTTTTTACGAAACAAATTTTGACCAAAGCAAATAACTAAAAAGGCGACGAGTGCAAGACACCCAATGATAAAAAACAAAGTCTCATGTGAATTAAACATAAATACATTCATTTCAAAAGAAAAAGCCCACTTCGTTATGAGTGGGCTTTTTGGAATTTGGCTCTCCAACCTGGGCTCGAACCAGGGACCTGCGGATTAACAGTCCGTCGCTCTACCGACTGAGCTATTGGAGAATCTGGAACGCATTTTAGTGATGAAAGGCAGTATGGTCAAGAGGCAAATGTAATATTTATGAGGAATAAAGTTTGTTTGGTATAAAATTAACCATTTATCGTATTTTATGGCAAAAATATTGAAAATAATGTGTTTGAATTGGTGAAAATTGAGTGGTCTACGCTCTATTTTTTATTTTACAAATTTTCAATATGGTCAGCAAGACTATGATTTTGCTGAGATGAAATTAATAAATAACCCAGTAAATCTAATTCAAGGCGTTGTTCAAGACTTAAAAAATTGCTGAAATCAAAATCTGGGTTTTGATGATAGGACTGAATGAATGAGTCTCGTTTAAATAGTGGTAAGGCATAGAGTATAGAAAGCAATGTTACAGCTTGGAAGTGGGAATCTTTGGGTAAAAAGAATAAAGAAATCGCATGATGTTGATATACTTTTTGCTGAGTTAAACTCAATTTTTCATCTATGTGTTTTTGATCAAGGTGTAATATCACGGTGGCTTGGAAAAAGTTAATATCTTCTACTTGAATATTCGTTTGTGCGATGTCTTCAAGCGAAATATCCAAATGATGAAATAAAGTTCTCACCTCAAATCGTTGTTTTGAAATACGTAGATAAGGTTTGCCAAAACGAATTAAAAATAAAAGATAATATATTGAAATAACGACAAGTAAAAAGCCAATCAGTGCTGCAATTAAACTTAGTAATGGTTTTTGGTATCGTAATTCATTAAATATAAAATAAAAAACAAATACAAAAATATATAATCCTAAAAAACTGAAAATAATTGTGGAGAGTTGAGTTTTAAATAGAATGCTTGTCTTGATATTCATATTGAAATAGAGATTATTACCTGAATTGGGTTGTTATTGTTGAAGATAGATGGTTGCTTTTACTAGCTGAACATAAATTCTTTTAATTCGATTTCAAGGTCATTTTAATATGATTTCCTATTAAAATGACATTATTTTCTTGATAGTATTTTAGATCTTTTTCGGATAAGTATTCATTTAAGTGAGGTTTTTCACCCTGATTCCATTGTTGGATAATAGTTTGACGTTGTTGCGTGTTCATGCGTTTAAGCACTGTGATCCATGTAGCAAAATCTAGGTTAATGGATGCATAGCTTTCAGGGAAAATTCGAATACATAATATTTCTGTGTATTTTCCATAACCTGTTTTATGTTGCGCTTGAATATCCCAATCATTCAGTACTAAGTCACATATTGATTGACCAGAAATAGTGTGTAATTTTAGGTTCGTAGAAATAATATCGATAAATTTAATATATTCAGATTTTTTCCATATTCCTTCATGATAAATGGCTTCAGGTGTAATTTTTAAGTGTGGTGTCTTGATTTTAAATAAACGATAAGTTGCAAAGCAAAGCATATAGATCATATAGCCAAAAAATAAGGCAAGTACTGTATATATAATGCTTTGATGTGCAATTGCATTTACAGTCATAATAAATGTTGCACAGCTAAAAATTAAAATAAAAAATGGAAGAAAAAATTTATTTAGATTTTTTTTCTTTAAATAAAAGAGATGATAAGTTTCTGGCATATTTATTTTTTAATCAATTTATTGATGATGTGATTTTAAATCATAAAATAAAAAAAGCCCACTTCGCAATGAGTGGGCTTTTTAGAATCTGGCTCTTCCACCTGGGCTCGAACCAGGGACCTGCGGATTAACAGTCCGTCGCTCTACCGACTGAGCTATGGAAGAATAGATGGCTCTCCAACCTGGGCTCGAACCAGGGACCTGCGGATTAACAGTCCGTCGCTCTACCGACTGAGCTATTGGAGAATCTGATGCGCATTTTAGGGATGAAATGGCAACTCGTCAATAAGATAATGTAAAGAAATGAATTGTTTGCTTTATTAATATGCGTTTTTTGGAAAAAATTTTAAAAAATACGAATTTTGTTGTTTAAATAGGCGATTTTCACTATGCAAGATCATGAAAAATATCCATATTTGCAATAAAAAATGGATGGTTACAGCTTTCAATTATTTTTGAATAAAGTGTAGATATACTTAATATAAACATAAGAGCTTAGTAGTCTGGAAGCGTAAAATTAAACGTCACAATATAAAAAACCTCCATAATCAATATGGAGGTTTTATTTTTGAATAAACAATTAGTTGTTTAAGTCAAACCAAATGAATTGACTGTTTTCATTGGCATTGAGCATTGCATCTTCATCAAAAAGATAAGCATCGCCTGCCTTCAAAGTTTGCCCTGCGATATCAATCTCACCTTCAATGACATGTACATAGTTAAATTTTTGAGTTGCTTTAACCTCAAGTGTATGACCTTTTTCCAAATAAGCAGCTTTAATTTCAGCATCTTGACGGATATGCATTGGTGCATTGTCATTTGGTCCCACAATTAATTGCCATTGGTTGGGGGTTTTACGTGGATCACGTTCAATTTGTTGATAATTTGGCTCTGCATTTTGTACATTCGGCATTACCCAGATTTGCAGCATATGTACAGCTTCATCGCCTTGATTGACTTCACTGTGTTGTACGCCTGTACCAGCACTCATTAATTGCCATTCACCTGCATTGATATGACGCTCATTGCCCATACTATCTTTGTGTGAAATTGTGCCTTTGAGTACACAAGTCAAAATCTCCATATTGTCATGTGGATGTGTACCAAATCCATTATGTGCTGCAATGGTATCGTCATTGATAACACGTAATGAACCAACACCCATATATTTAGGGTTATACCAACTACCAAAAGAAAAACTATGTTTGGTATCTAACCAACCTGCTTTGACATGACCACGATCTTCACTACGATGTAGAAATGTATTCATGATGAAACTCCAAATTTTTATTTTTTAACTTGAGTTCATATTAGCTTTCTAGAATATGGATTAAAACCTTAAAGTAGCAACGTATTGTTGTGTATTTGGAACGATGAAAGGGATTGATGAACAGCATTTATGGAACAATAAATAAAAGCTAAAATTTAAATTATTCAGTTAAATTTAGTGCTTGAAAAATCATTTGCATACCTTCTAGCGCGCCATATTCTAAAGAAATACCTTGTGTTGCTGAGAATTGTGCTTCTCTAGGATTAATTCGAATGACAGCAGGGGCAAAGCGTTCACTAAAATAACGTACTGTTGGAATGGCTGTTCCTGCACCTAGTTCAATGACTATAGGGTGATGGTATTGCGTGAGCCAAGCATTAAGATTTTGTCTTTGCTGCTGACTACGTTGTTCGATCCAATCATAATCATCAAACATCAAAATATTAGGTCGTGCTAGTGCTTGGCACTGAGGACAGTGGGGTAACTCACCTAGCCATTCACAACGGATGTGATCAATATGTGGATTTAATGTTTCTGTTGTCCAAATTTTTGCAGTGCATACATTTAAGCATTGTAAATGTTGAATTGAACCATGACATTCATAAATCAGATTTTCAGCAAAACCTGCTTTTTGAAATTGCCCATCCACATTTGATGTGAAAATAAAATAGGGGAGTTGCAGTATTGCACTGAGTTTTTTTAATAAATGAAAACCTTGATGCGGTATTGTCTCACGATATAACTTTAAACGATGCCCATAAAAACCCCATGCAAGATGAGGTTGTTGTTGAAATACGTTTGGATTTGCAATAGATGTAAATTGCATACGTTGCTTAGCTAAGGCTGGATAAGCTTGCCACATCCCATGATTACCACGAAAGTCAGGCAAACCAGAATCTACGCCCATGCCAGCGCCTGCCGTGATGATTAAGCTATCTACATGTGAAAAAAGCTTTTGTATTTTTGAGATATGCTGAGAATTTAACATCGCATTTGAAACCTATGAAATATTTGTTAGAAATGATCGATTATTATTTGGTATGTATAGGTAAAAGCAAAATGATTGACGATAAAAAACCAGTGTATAACAACACTGGTTTTGAAATCATGTGAAAAGTTTTTTCAACATTATTCTAAGAATTTAACCGTGACACCAGATTTCACTTTTTTACCAAGATCGTTAGCATCCCAGTTGGTTAAACGAATACAGCCATGAGATGCGGTTTTTGAAATCGCAGATGGGTTTGGTGTACCGTGAATACCAAATGATTTTTTGCTTAAACCGATCCAGATATTTCCTACTGGTGCATTTGGACCAGGTGGTAAAGAAAGTGGTTTACGGTTATTTCCTTGTACAAAGTTACTTGGTGAATAGCTATACCATGGATTTGGTGCTACGCCAGTGACTTTATATGTCCCTGTTGGTGATGGTGTGTCAGAGCTACCAATCGTTGCAGGGAATGAACCTACCATCTGGTTTTGAGCATTAAACAAGTAAAGTTGTTTAGCACCTTTATGTGCCACAATGAGGTGAATGTTTTCAGGTAGTTCATTACGAATATTGGTGACAATGATTTTTTCACCAGCTTTTTTAAAGCTTGCTTTAGGATTTAGTTTCTTTAAGAAATCCTCATCCATATGAAATTTTTCACCCAACATTTCCGTCACACGCGTGTAGTACAAGCCTTTCATTTTTGCTTGTAAAGCGTAGTCATGTGGAATAGATGCAGCATAAGGACCTTTCAAGTCTGCATCTGTGATGGTGTACTCTACAAATGCAGGTTTAGCAGCTTGTTTTGCAACAAGAGCATCCCAAGTTTCTTTGGTCAGTTCGCCAGTAGGTTTTAAGCCATTCATTTGTTGAAATGAAGAAATAGCTTTTAGGGTATTCATACCACTTGAACCATCAATCGCACCAGGTGAAGCATGGGCGTTGTTCAGCATAACATGCGCACGAGCATAAACAGGGAATTGACCTTTCCCAATATTTTCATACCATTCAGCATTGTTAATACCATCTAAAGTCCATGATGCTTTAGCTGCATTTGTAGATGGAGATTTAGGCGTTGCTGTTGTTTCACTTGTGCTTGATTCAGTCGTTTTTGCACTTGGTGCAATTGCTGTATCAGCAGTCTTGTCTTCAGTCTTTTCTAGGTTTTGTAGCGTTGTAGCTGCTTGGTCTAAGTCATTAAGCTCTTGTTGGGAAATTTGAGCTTCGCTAGCACTTGCTGTATTTACGGTAGATGCAGCAGATGAATCAACAGCTAGAGGATCGATCGGATCTTCAACTGCTGATGATACTTTACTTGGCTTTAAGGGTTGCTCAGCAGTTGTAGGTGCAGCAAATGCAGTACCTGTTAATATACAACTTAAACTCAAAGCAAGAATTGAGCGAACGAACATGTAATTCAACCTTAAGAATTATTCATATTGATTTATAAAAACCGAATAAGTATTGCAGAATTTAAATGTAGATGCAGTAGTTGTTTTGTGTAAATACTCGTTTTATGCAAATAAAAGCCAGCAAAAGTAAACAGAAAATTTAAGAATATGTAGAAAAATAAAATGTCGAGAAGAAAAGCTTATATTTGAAAGCTTTTTTGATATGATGAGTCAAATTGTTAAATTTGAAAATAGGAAAGTAAATGACGACCCTCAAAAATGATCGTTTTCTACGTGCCTTGTTGCGTGAACCCGTAGATACCACACCAGTATGGATGATGCGCCAAGCAGGTCGTTATCTTCCTGAGTATCGTGAGACACGAGGCAAAGCAGGTGATTTTCTTTCTTTATGTAAAAATACTGAATTTGCATGTGAAGTGACTTTACAGCCTTTACGTCGTTATGATTTAGATGCTGCGATTTTATTTTCAGATATTTTGACAATTCCTGATGCTTTGGGATTAGGTCTATACTTTGAAGTAGGTGAAGGTCCTAAGTTTCATAAGACGATTCGTAGCGAACAAGACGTTGCAAATTTACCGAAATTTAATGCAGCATCTGACTTAGATTATGTCATGAATGCAGTTTCAACTATTCGTTCTGCATTAGGTGGTCAAGTCCCTTTAATTGGTTTTTCAGGTAGTCCTTGGACTTTGGCAACCTATATGATTGAAGGTGGTTCGAGTAAAGATTTTCGCTTTACCAAGCAAATGATGTATGTCCAACCTGAAGTTTTACATGCATTATTAGACCGTTTAGCTGATGCAGTGATCGACTATTTAAATGCGCAAGTCGATGCAGGCGCACAAGCAATTCAAATTTTTGATAGTTGGGGCGGCGCACTAGCACATCGCGAATATCTTGAGTTTTCACTTCAGTATATGCAAAAAATTGTTGCAGGTTTAAAACGTGAAAATGAAGGACGTAAAGTCCCTGTCATTTTATTTACCAAAGGCGGCGGGCAGTGGTTAGAGCCAATGGTTGCAACAGGTGCAGATGCTTTAGGCTTGGACTGGACAACACCTTTAAATGTAGCACGCCAAACAGTTAATGGTCGTGTGGCACTGCAAGGTAATTTAGATCCTGCAACATTATATGGTTCAGCACAAACGATTGAGAAAGCAACAAAAGCCATGCTAGACGATGCTTATGCCTACGGTGAAAAAACAGGTTATGTTGCAAACTTAGGACATGGTATTACGCAATGGGTTGACCCTGCACAACCAAAAATATTCATTGATACCGTGCATGAATATAGTGCGAAATACTTAGGATAAAACGCTTTTTTTCTCCATGTTTTATATAAAATTAAGTATTGAATTTATCATTAAGGCAGTTTCCGCTGCCTTATTTGGTATTTTATTGCTGATCGCTTTTGCACTGAGTGCAAAAATGGGCAGTCATGAGTTTTATGGCTTCTTTCGTTATGATTATTTATTATTTTATGCCTTACTCATTCAAGTCTGTTTACTCTATTTAAAACTCGAATCATGGGCGGAAGCAAAAGTGATTGCTTTGTTCCATGTTATGGCAATGGTGATGGAAATTTTCCTGACTCATCCACAAATCGCATCTTGGCAATATCCACAGCCTGCGGTTTTTAAAATCATGACTGTGCCGTTATTTGCAGGCTTTATGTATTCGGCAGTCGGCAGTTTTTTTGCACGTTCATTAAGGCTTTATCAAGTTTCTTTTTTAAGATTGCCTAGTTTTGCCAATATGTTGAGTTTAGCATTGTTGTCTTATCTTAATTTTATGAGCAAATTTTTTGTTCCAGATATACGCAATGTATTGTTTGTTTGGAGCGTCGTTATTTTTTGGAAAACAAAAATTCGCTTTCAAATACAACAATCTCAATTCCAATTGCCTATGCTACCAATTTTATTGATTTTGGCATTTATCATTTGGATTGCTGAAAATATCAGTACTTTTTATAAAATTTGGTTATATCCAAGTCAGGTCGATGCATGGCATATGGTGGGGTGGGGTAAGCTTGGTTCTTGGTATTTATTACTCTTGCTCAGTCTGGTGTTGGTATTACGAATTTTAGGGCACAGAGCCGATACAGGGCAGTGGTTATTAAAAGAGAATGAAAAATAATCAATTAAAATGGTATATTTTGATTTGCTTATCAGAATAACTGTGTTAAATATTTATACAGTGTAATGATAGTTACACAAATCCCAAGAATAAGGGAAACATTAAAAATATTGGAGAACGACATGTTAAAAAAAATCGCTTTAGCAGCCATATTGGCAACAGGATCAGTTTCAGCTTTTGCAGATAGCGATGTAGGTTGTGGTCTAGGTTCTCAAGTTTGGGAAGGGCAGTCTGGAAAAATTCCTAAAATTTTAGCTGCAACAACCAATGGTTTGTTTGCAAACCAATTATTTGGTATCACATTTGGTACGCTAGGTTGTAGTGGTACAGGTGCTGTGACTGCTCAGGCAGTGACATTTACCAATGAAAATGCTGAATCACTTGCACGTGATATGGCAGTTGGTGAGGGCGAAAGCTTAAACGTTTTGGCTGAATTATTAAATATTAAAGCTGAGGATAAAGCGCGTTTCTTTGCAGTATCTAAACAAAATTTCTCTAAAATTTACTCAGCTGAAAATGCATCTTCAGCAGAAGTTTTAGCATCATTGCAAACTGTGATGTCACAAGACGAAGTGTTAAAAGCTTACGTTTAATGTAAAGAGAAAACCCTGTCATTGATGATGGGGTTTTTTTATTTATTTTAGTAAAATTTTAAATGATTCAATATATTATTAATGAAAATATTTGCGCTTTTGTGCACACTCAGTTTAACGCCCTTGGCTTATGCAACTTCAGTGGATCTTGCATCTGTTCAAAAATATCAACAACTTGCTGAACAAAAACAGCTTTACAAGCAGACTGCATGGCAACGTTTGTTATATGCCAATGCACAAGGTCAAAGTGAAGTGCGTTATGACGGTTTTTTTCTGTCACCACATGGAAAGTCCGATTTAAAGCAAGAAATCAATGCCAATATTGCAGCACTGTTTGAACCTGCTGCTGTCAATCAATCCATTCAATGTCGTTTTCCTGCCCGCAGTCAGTGGTTGATTCAACAACTTGAAATTTCCAAAGCAGCATTGGCTCATGCAGATTGTGCTGAACTGGATGAATGGATGGGGCAAATTAAACCCTATAAAGCCACTTTAATTTATGCCACAGATTTTATGGGCAACCCAAGTTCCATGTTTGGACATACCTTATTGCGATTGGATCCCAAAGATCAAAAACAATTAAATCTGGTGTCTTATGCGCTCAATTATGCTGCTACGGTTCAGGGCAGTGAAGGTTGGTCTTATGCCTGGAAAGGCTTGACTGGACAATATGATGGTGAATATTCACTGATGCCGTACTATCGCAAGGTGAAAGAATATGGTGATTTTGAAAGTCGTGATTTATGGGAATATGAACTCAGTTTAAGCCCTGAAGAAACCTTATTTTTAGTGCAACACATCTGGGAAATGAAGCATGTCAAATTCCCTTATTATTTTATCAGTGACAATTGTGCCTATCGACTGCTTGGTTTATTGGACATCGTCCGTCCTGAGCTGAATCTGCAACAACAGGATCAAATCGCCTCCATTCCTATTGAAACTTTAAAAACCGTTCAAGACAATCATTTGATTCAGGATGTGCAATATCGTCCTGCTCTGGAAACTCAGCTTTTGGCTCAGGCACGCCAGCATGGGCAGCAATTGGCAAAAACCGCCCATCAACTCACTTTGTTAAAAGTCGATGACATGCCTGCAATACTGGCAAAGTTTGATGCTGCTGATCAAGCCAAAATATTGGAAATGGCTTATGACGATCTATACCTGGTGTTTATTTCCCGTAAAATTGCAGCGCAAGAGGCACAGCCAAAGTTACGTCAGATTTTAAGTTTGCGTAGTCAACTTAATATTGAAAAACAACGCACTGAAGTTACACGTCCCCGTCATGATCCTGTTCAGGGTCACCACGCTAAGAATACTTCCATCCATGTGGGTGACGTGCAAGGGCAGCAGTTTGTCGAGTTGGGTTTACGTCAGGCTTATCATGATTTACTTGATCCGCAAGGAGGATACCGCACAGGAACACAGTTAAATTTTTGGGATGGTGCTCTTCAGTATCGTGATGATGAGTTGAAACTTGAACATTTTGATTTTCTTTCAGTCAATTCATACAATCCGATCACGCCATTTAAAAGGCCTTTAACCTGGGGATTTAATCTGGGATGGCAACAGGAAGCCATTCACCAGGGGCAATTCAATTCAGACCAACAGCATGGTGTACTGCAACTGAAAACCCAGTTTGGCTATAGTGTTACTGATCAAGATCGGCAGCATGTATGTTATGCCCAACTACAGCCACAAGTGCAGGCAGGTAAATCTCTGGATGATGGCTGGCGTATTGGGCTTGGACCTGCGATGGGTTGTCAGAATATATGGACAGACCGTTTCAACAGCTTGATACAGCTTGAACTGCCATATTGGCAGGATGCAAATCAGTGGAATTTACGTCTGAATACAGGGCTTAATTATGCAGTTGATGCACAAAATTCGCTACGTATAACATGGCAATATCAACAACAAAATCATGTGGATTGGAATAAAACAAGTCTAGGTTTTGTTCACTATTTTTAACATGATAAATATTCACTCAAATGAATTTTCAACAATCACTACGCCAGTTGCATCAGTAATTATGCTTTTCGAGTGAGTAGTGAAGAATTTTGGTTGTTCTAAGTGAGTTTATATACAGTAAAAATAATGGGCGTAATTGGGTTTATTGTGTTTGATTAATGAAAAAGAACAATCAAATAAGCAGCGTTAATCATGACACTGCTTTATTGAATATATGGTAAGTGCTTGATCATACAAACTTAAACTTCAACCACCACAAAATATTTTTTCACAGCTTCAACAACTTCAAAAGTTCCGACAAAACTCGGTGGAATGACACCTGCTTCACCCGCTTTCACTTCGATATAAGTATTATTTTCTGCATTGTGAATGCGAACAACACCTTCAATAATAGTAAAAAATTCTTGTTTATTGTCTGCAAATACAATATTCCACGCACCGACTTCGCATTGCCAAATGCCACAATTCATATGGGGATGTTCATATAAACTTTGGGTCAGACGTTTTGGATTACCTTTAACCAAACGATCCGTACGTGGATAGTCCACCGTAGTTTCACTGTGTGTTAAACCTTGACCTGCCAAATAAATCGGTGACATTTTAACAATCCATTTTATAAAAAAGCCTCAAAAATTTGAGGCTTAACATATTAAATCAAATGATTAGTGTGCTTCAGGCACAGCAGACAAAAATTCACGACGTGCTTCTTTATCTGTTTTGAAATCACCCACGAAAGATACGGTACGTGTGGTAGATTCTTGTTTGCTGACACCACGCATCATCATACACATATGCGCTGAATCAATCACCACAGCAACACCGCGGGCATTTGTTACTTCTGCAACAGCATCTGCAATTTGCTTGGTGAGTTGTTCCTGAATTTGTAAGCGACGGGCAAACATTTCCGTGATACGGGCAAATTTAGATAAACCTAAAACATTACCTGAAGGTAAATAGGCAATATGCACACGACCATGAAATGGCAATAAATGATGCTCACATAAAGAATAGAACTCGATATTTTTAACCAAGACCATTTCATCATTGTCAGAAGGGAAGACCGCATTATTGGTCACTTCTTCTAGCGTTTTGCTATAGCCAGACGTCAAGTACGAAAAAGCTTTAGCCGCACGCATGGGCGTATCTTTCAGACCAGGACGGTCTAAGTCCTCGCCAACGGCAGTTAAAATATTTGCGTAGGATTGCTGCATAGACATAAAACGTGTTCACTTATACGGATTGAACAAGGACGGCATTGTAGCAGAAAAACATGAAATATTTTCTAACTACGAGATAAACCGTCATTTAAATAAAATTTTTACTGGGATTTGCCTGTTTGACATACAGTAGATCAAGACTCTTTGGCAAATTTTGGATTTTTTTCAGCACGTTTCAATAGAACCAGAACAGCGCCTGTACCCCCTTGTTTTTCAGGTGCGCTGACAAATGCCAATACATCACGGTGCTGACGTAACCAACCATTAACATAGGTTTTTAAAATGGCATCAGGACCTTTGCCATGCACAATTTTAATCACATTTTGGTTTTCTTCTTTGGCGATCTGAATCACTTGCAGTACAGCAGCACGAGCCTCTTCAACTGTACAACCATGCAAATCTACCGCTTCAAACCAGCGCAGATTACCTGCTTTTAAGTCTTCAAACACTTTGTGCTGCAATGTTGCAATGCGGTAACTTAAAGTTGCTTGGCTTGCTACAGGATTTAAAATAGCTTGAGTATCAGACAGTTCTGCATCATTGACTTCAAATGCACCTTCAGCCGAAGCGCGTTTGGCTAAGGTCTTTGCATCAGGTTTTTTACGAATATCTTTACGCTCGATTTTGGCAATATTACTATTATCGAGTTTTTTAACGCCGCCCAAAGCTGTTTTAAATAAATCTGCATCACTGATTTCTTCAGGTGCAGTTTCTTGAACTTTCTTAGGTTCAGGCTGTGCTGCAACTTTTGAAGAATGCGGATGACTGATTTGTTTTTTAAATTGCTTTAATAAATCAAGTTGTGATTTGGAAAATGGAGAATCAGAATTACTCATATTATAAAATAGTAAATAAAGGGTATTTACTGTGAATTATAGTCTGAATCAGGCTAAATTTGAACTGAATTGGATTTAGTTCACATGTTATCAGTGTAATTTTATATTTTTAGTATGAATGACAGTGGCTTTTAATTGATGTGAAATATGACTTTAAATTCATTCTGTCGCATTAAAGGCTGTATCATATTTTACTGTTGCTTTTGGAATAACATCATTAAAACTTAAAGCTTGAAAATATTGTGGAGGTACATCTTCTAAAATCAAATCAGGAAAAGATTTAAAACCAAAGCGTTGATAATAGAGTGGATCACCCAATAAAACACAACCTTTGGCTCCTTGTTTTTTCAAAAGCTCTAAAGCAGAGTTCATCAATTGTGAACCAATGCCTTGTTTTTGCATTGCGGGTAAAATGGCGATCGGACCTAATCCATACCAACCTGATTCATGTGTTGATAGTTCTACAGGTGAAATTGCCACATGCCCAACAATGTTCTGATCGATTTCAGCGACTAGAGAAAGAGTCAGTGTATGATTTCGACGCAACTCATTGACAATAAATTGTTCAGTATGACTAGAATATTCCACATCCAAAAAAGCCAAACGAATGATTTCTGAAATAGCATTTATATCTTGTGCTTTTTCTGGACGGATGATGATTTTATTCAAAGTGTTCTCTCATTTTGCTGAATTTATTATGATTTAAACAGTTAAGAATAATGATCCTTAACTGTTTGATCTCTATTTAAAAATAAGACTAAATGGCTTGAGGCACACCAAATAATTCTGCAAATGCATGATCAGGGCGAGGCTGTTTCATAAAACTTTCACCGACCAAGAAAGCATGAATATCTTGTTCCTGCATGCTGCGTACATCATCAGGGGTGGCAATACCACTTTCCGTGATCAACAAACGAGAAGGATCAAGTAACTTTTTCAAACGAAAAGATGTATTTAAATCGACATCAAAGGTTTTCAAGTTGCGATTATTCACGCCCAATAAACAATGCTCAGAAAGCTTCATTGCACGTTCAAGTTCTTCTTCATCATGTACTTCAACCAGTACATCCAAATTTTGTTCAAACGCTGTCTTCGACATTTCTTCGAGTTGCTGATCTGACAAACTTGCCACAATCAACAAAATACAATCTGCATGTAAAGCACGCGCTTCAATCACACCATAAGGATCAATTAAAAAATCCTTACGTAGCGCAGGTAAGTCACAATGGCTACGCGCGATTTGAATATTTTCATCAGCACCCTGAAAGAAATCGATATCTGTTAATACAGACAAACATGCCGCACCTGCATTTTGATATTGTTCAGCAATTTCAGCAGGATTAAAGTTTTCACGAATAATGCCTTTGGACGGAGATGCTTTTTTAATCTCAGCAATCACCGCAGGACGTTTACTGTGCAAAGCATTGGCAAAACCACGTACAGGTGTTGCTGCCTGAGCAAGCTCTTCAATGTCTTTTAAACTGCGTTGTTTTAAACGTGCTGCAAATTCTTCGTATTTACGATCTACAATTTTACCTAAAATGGTATTGGCGATATCCACCATAATGATATTCCTTAAATTTTGGCTAAATGCTTAAGCTTCGTATTCTTTGAGGGTTTTGGTAAATTCTGACAAAACGCCCATTTTTTCCAAAGCCTGACCGCCATAAATAATGTCATGTGCCAAAGCCACACCTTGTTTATAGGAGTTGGTTAAGCCTGAAACATAAATCCCTGCACCTGCGTTTAAAGCAATCATGTTGGCTGCTTTTTCACCTTTTGCCGATTTTTTCTTACCCAAAGCGTCTTTAATCAGTGTTAGACTTTCAGCAGCACTGTCTACAGATAAGCCTGTTAATGTCTGAGATTCAATCTCAACCTCTTCAGGCTGAATCATCCATTCAGTCACTTCACCATTTTTAAGTTCAGCCACATAAGTTCCTGAAGCCAGACTGATTTCATCCAAACCATCTTTGGAATGAACCACCATCACATGCTCAGCACCAAGTTGCTTCAAAACTTCCGCCATCGGGCGGCAAAGTTCAGTGGAAAATACACCAATGACAAAGCGCTTCACCCCAGCCGGATTCGTAAGCGGACCAAGAAGATTGAAAATACTGCGGAAACCCAATTCTTTACGAGGACCTGCTGCATATTTCATGGCTTTGTGATGATTTGGAGCAAATAAGAAACCGACGCCCATCTCACGGATACATCGTTCTGTTTGTTGCATGCTCAAATCAAGGTTGATGCCTGCCTGTTCCAATAAGTCAGAAGAACCTGATTTGGATGACACGCCACGGTTACCATGTTTGGCAATGGTTGCACCTGCGGCTGCAATCACAAACGAAGATGCAGTCGAGACATTAAATAAATTTTGTCCGTCACCACCCGTACCAACGATATCGACTAAATAGGGAATATCACTGACATCGATTTTGATGGCAAATTCACGCATGACACGTGCCGCTGCGGTGATTTCATCAATACTTTCACCTTTTTGGCGTAAACCCATCATCAATGCACCAATTTGGGCATCAGAGGCTTCACCGCTCATAATGGTACGCATCACTGCTTCCATTTGCGGTTGAGTCAGTTCAATATTTTTGGTGATGTTATTTAAAGCTTGTTGAATATTCATTTGGGTCACTCAATTATGCATAAATATCTAAAAAGTTCTTGAAGACTTGGTGTCCATGTTGGCTTAGGATTGATTCAGGATGGAACTGCACGCCTTCTATTGGCAATGTCTTATGTTTCACACCCATGATTTCTTCCATTGAGCCATCGGCTTCATTGGTCCAGCAAGTAACTTCAAGACATTCAGGCAAAGTTGCTTGATCAATCACCAAAGAATGATAGCGAGTTGCTGAGAATGGAGAAGGTAAATTGCTGAAAATGCCTGTATCACTGTGGTACATGTCAGATAAACGACCATGCATCACGGTTTTGGCACGAACAATGTCACCACCAAAAGCCTGTCCAATCGCCTGATGTCCAAGACAGACGCCAAGGGTTGGAATTTTCCCTGCAAAATGCTGAATCGCAGGCACAGAAACGCCAGCTTCAGATGGAGAACAAGGACCAGGACCAATCACAAGATATTTTGGTTGCCATCGCTCAATATCTTCCAATGTGACGGCATCATTGCGAACGACTTTAACTTCTTGATTTAACTCGCCAAAATATTGGACGATGTTGTAAGTAAAGCTATCGTAATTATCTATCATCAAAAGCATGAGCTAATTAACCTATTGAAATTTATACACATAAGTGCTTATTGTCTGAAAATACTCAAAAGATATTTAGAAAGAATTTATTTGAAATTAACCCTTTTAAATCAATCTATAAAATGAGTAAGATGAATCATAACAAAAAACAAGCTTGGCTGTTTGACTATTTTAGAAAGCTGTATTTTCCTTTGATTTAAAAAATCAAAAACGTAAAAGACTAGATTAATTTTTAAAGCGTCAAAATAGAATAAATTGTTGTATAAACATGAGGTTAATTTTTATATTTTTTTATAATTAAATCTTTATATGTAACAAGCCTGATGATCTTAACTTTATCTTTATAATGGTCGGAAATTTCCACTAAAATAGATGACAAATAACTTTCAATTGTGTGAAGATAGATTGAAAATGCAATTTATATTAAGTTGGCAGATAAGCGTAAAAATATAATGATTTAATACATAAGTATTTGTTATGGGAAATGAGCGCTTCGGTCAAATAATAAAATGTTAATATTTTTGCCTTTTGCTTTTAAAATGATAAAATTGTCACATATTTTAAGGGGAAATTTGTGAAAGAAGAAGTAAAAATAGCAATTTTTGGATTGAGTCTAAATGTTTTAGAAAGCCTAAAACAAAAAATTCAGGCACTTTATGATGGATCAATTCAGATTTCTTGGGCAAATATTGCAGATCCCCAATTAGACATATTATTGGTGAATGATATGTTCTTTGGTTCACCAACGATTCAGAATTTAGTTGGTAATCAGAAAGTTGCATATTTACGTTTGGTGAATAAACAAGATAAGTCGGGTTTAATAGAAGATGATGCTTTATATTTACCATTTACTGCTTCAGATGAAATTCGTAATTGGTTTAAAGCGCGTTATCATGGTGAACCGATTAGACAACAAAACCTAAAATCATCAACTTTAAAAAATGTACAACCACTTGAAATTAAAAAATTAATTAAAGAATTGTTTGATCCACGTAATAGCAATATTCAAGTGTTTGATAATACAGGAAATATTGCACTTATTAATATTCGTAAAGAGCAGGTTTGGGCAGACCCTGAACGTCGTAACAATAATACAGATACATCATTGAACTTTACTTATGCCACGATGCAGAAAGTACAAAGTGTTGATTCAATCCAAGGGCAAGATTTAAAAAATTGGTTATGGAATTTATTGTGGTATTCTCCACAGTTATTAGAAGATCATAATGTAAATACATTTTATAAGTTAAAATTTTGGCCACAACCACAATCAGCTTATGAACGACAAAGTATTTTTAAGATCGCTGCTTGTTTTGAAAAAGGAGCAAGTATTAGTCAAATTGAAAAAAAACTAGAAATCAAGCAATCTATTATTCAACATTTTGTTTCAGTCGCTGTATTAACCAACGCTTTGCAAGAAATAAATGAGACAGATGCGAAATTAATAGTAAAATCAGAAAAAACTGAAGGTGTTCTGAAAGGATTCTTTGGTAAGTTAAGACGAAAGCTTGGCTTATAAAAATATTTAAGTTTGACTTAAAATTTTTTAAATCTATTAGATAATTAAGGTTGTTAACTGTTCATTTAAATGAACAAGGGAGAGAAAATTGATCTTACAGAAATACAAAATTGTATTCGGTGGCACTATGGGGGCTGGTAAAACCGAAGCCATTAAATCCCTTTCTGAAGTTTCAGTGCTTTCTACTGAAGCATTAAATACAGATCAAGATGCGCATAGCAAAGCCTTAACAACTGTCGGCATTGATTACGGTGAAATCAAACTTGAAGATGGGGTTGTGGTTGGCTTATATGGCACGCCGGGTCAGGATCGTTTTGACTTTATTTGGTCTGTGATCTGTAAAGGGGCAATTGGTGCGATTGTACTAATTGATCATTCTCAAAAAACGGCTCTAGAAGATTTGAAGTTCTATCTTGAGGCATTTAAGGCACATGTCGATAACATTATTGTGGGAATAACACATGTTGATGAAAATCCACAAAGTCTTTTAAAGGCATATCGTGATTTTAGTGAAATGGAAAATTATAATTTACCGATTTTTGCGGTAGATGCACGAAAAAAAGACGATGTATTGTTGGTGGTTGAGACACTGATCGCTCGTGCAGAAGTAGAAATGTCTTAATTTATTGTTATTTAAAGTAAAACTTAATAATACTGTTAAGTTTTACTTGACTTAGAGAAAACAAATATCAAAACAATTGGATGTTTTAAGACAAATAATATTGTATAAGATAAACTCAAAGAACAAGCTAAAAAATAAAATCAGCACCAAGTTAATACATTTAAACCTAATTGCACAATAATGGTGCAATTGAGAGATGAGATCAATATTTAAAAGCCAGAAGAGTGTATGAAGATGGTGCAATTATCAATATGGCTTGTATAATAGTAACTAGCTGAACTAAGAAAAGAATGCTTTCTAACAAGGAATTCAACCTTTTAGCAAATATTCTTGAAGTTGGTACGGTAATTGCTATATAAATACCAACTACTAACACGCACAATTAAAAAATGTGCAACAAAAAATCATCGGAGCAAAATGAGCATGGCGAACAAGGTCCTACAACTCATCCAAGAAAGTGGCGCAAAATGGGTCGATTTTCGCTTTACTGATACTAAGGGTAAAGAACAACACGTAACTTATCCTTCCGACAGTATTGATGAAGATACTTTTGAAGACGGTAAAATGTTTGACGGTTCTTCAATTGCTGGTTGGAAAGGCATTGAAGCATCAGATATGATTCTGCGTCCAGATGCTAATTCAGCTTTCCTTGACCCATTCTTTGCTGAAGCGACTGTTGTAGTAACTTGTGATGTCATTGAGCCATCTACAGGTCAAGGTTATGAACGTGACCCTCGTTCAATTGCTCGTCGTGCTGAAGAATATTTAAAATCTACAGGCATTGGTGATACTGCATTCTTTGGTCCTGAACCAGAATTTTTTGTATTTGACGAAGTGAAATGGGACATTGATATGTCTGGCGCTCGTCATACATTGATTGCTGAAGAAGCTGCTTGGTCAACTGGTAAAGACTACGAAGCAGGTAACTCTGGTCATCGTCCACGTGTGAAAGGTGGTTATTTCCCAGTTCCTCCAGTTGATTCTTCACAAGATATGCGTGCTGAAATGTGTGCACGTATTGAAGATATCATGGGACCTGGTCGTGTAGAAGTACATCATCACGAAGTTGCATCTTGCCAATTAGAAATTGGTGTAAGTTTCAATACTTTAGTTCGCAAAGCAGACGAAGTACAACAGTTCAAATATGCAGTTTGGAATGTTGCGCACCAATTTGCAAAAACAGCAACCTTTATGCCTAAACCGATGGTAGGTGATAACGGTTCTGGTATGCATGTTCACGTATCTATCTCTAAAGATGGTAAGAACTTGTTCGCTGGTGATGAATATGCAGGTTTGTCAGAAATGGCACTTTACTTCATCGGTGGTGTAATCAAACATGCGCGTTCTTTAAATGCGATCACAAACCCTTCTACAAACTCGTATAAGCGTTTAGTGCCACATTTTGAAGCACCAATTATGCTTGCTTACTCAGCACGTAACCGTTCGGCTTCTATCCGTATTCCATACGTTTCAAGCCCTAAAGGCAAACGTATTGAAGCACGTTTCCCAGATCCAATGATGAACCCGTACTTAGGTTTTGCTGCATTGTTAATGGCAGGTCTTGACGGTATTCAAAACAAGATCCACCCAGGTGAAGCTGCTGATAAGAACTTGTATGATCTTCCTCCTGAAGAAGAAGCAAAAATCCCAACAGTTGCACATAGCTTAGATATGGCACTTGAGGCACTTGAAGCTGACCATGACTACCTATTAAAAGGTGGTGTATTCACTAAAGATATGCTTGATGCGTATATCGAGCTTAAAACTGAAGAAGTTCGTCGTTTAAATACAACAACTCACCCAGTTGAGTTTGATATGTACTACAGCTTGTAATTCTTTTGAGAATTTAACTGTAAAAAAGACCCGCCTTGTGCGGGTTTTTTTGTATGATAGCTTTATATCAAGCATTGATTTATTTATATGGCACAACGTAAAAAACATACAGGATTTTTCCCGTGGAATGATTGTAAAGATCATGAAAAAGGCTTTAAGTTAAATTTTTCTGAAGTGACTTATTTTGAAGTTGGACGTACAGTTGAAGGTTATAAGCAGGCTGAATTTGTTGCTTTAAGAAATCCTGAACTTGCTTTAGATTTTGATTATCCAAAAAGTTTTTATATCAGTGCTGAAGGTTTAATATTGGTAAAAACCCCTCAAGGTAAGTTTGAAGTGATTGCTAAAACAGATCATGCTTAATTCAATCAAAATTGATCTAAAAAATTAATTAAATAATGGGTATTGCCCTGAGGGATAGAATTTTTTGTTACACTAGCTCAGGTTTAATTTTACGGAATCACTTATGCAATATGGAGCAATGCAACTGCTTTCGATGTGGATTAAAGACCGTAAAATTCAAAATCAGTCAGAAAATACCCTTGATGCTTATTTTCGTGATGTTTCTAGTTTTATAGATTTTTGTTATATCCGAAATATTGAGTTAAATCATGTCGAAGCATCAGATTTACGTGAATATTTAGCTTATAAGGTTGAAAAAGATCAGCTTGGTTCAACGAGTTTGCAGCGTCATCTCAGCTCAATTCGGCAGTTTATGAAATGGGCAAAGCAAAATCATTTTTTAGCAATCAACCCTGCTGATGATTTGCAATTAAAGCGCCAACCACGACCTTTACCGGGCATGATTGATGTTGAAACTATGAATCAAATTTTAGATCAGCCAGCACCTAAAAAGCCAATAGAACAGCAGTTATGGTATAGAGACAAAGCAATCTTAGAATTATTGTATTCAAGTGGTTTGCGTTTAGCTGAAGTGCAGGGGCTAAATATTCGTGATATTGATTTTAATCGTCAATTGTTGCGCATCACAGGTAAGGGAAATAAAACGCGTATTGTACCTTTTGGTCGTAAAGCAAAAGAAAGTTTGATTCAATGGTTGCAAATCTATCGAATTTGGCAGGGTGAATTTAGCCCTGATGCACCAGTTTTTATTCGCCAGCAAGGTCATCGCATTACCCCACGACAGATTGAAAATCGGGTTAAATATCAAGCACAAAGAGCAAATGTAAATGTTGATTTGCATCCACATTTACTAAGACATTGTTTTGCGAGTCATATGTTATCAAATAGTGGTGATTTGCGTGCAGTGCAGGAAATGTTAGGGCATAGTAATTTAACAACGACACAAATTTATACACACATCGATTTTGATCGTTTAGCACAAGTGTATGATCAAGCACATCCAAGAGCGATGAAAAAGTAGCAAATTAAACGCAATTTACTGATCAAAATGACATTGTTTGCGGAAATAAAACGATTTATATTTATTTATCTTCAATAATATGAAAATTTCTAACAATGATTAAAAAAATTATCCTGTCATTATTGTTGCTACAATCTACAGCAATTTTTGCAAAAACTGTACAATTAGATGAATTATATCAACGTTATAGTGAAGCAGATTATTCCTCTTTAGAGTTGGCAGAATACAATACAGAAGTTGATTTTCAAGCTATTGTTTCTGCTTTAGACGAAAATATAGAGGGTGGTGTTTTACTTGAAGTTGCAGGTTTAAAAGATCCAGCGACTGCTTTAGCACGTGTTGTCCCTGTAGATACTGCTGCTGCGCAATTTTCTCAGTTGCAAGAAGGGCAAAAAGTACATCTAAAATGTACAGTTGAAATGGCAAGTGGTTCAGAGTACCTTTCTTTGGGTGAATGTGCTGTAAAATAATCGAAAATTTGTCAATGCTTGCTATAAAAGTACACTTGGTTGCAAATCTTTTATAAAAAGTCATCAAAAAAAGCCGAAAGAATAATTGTTTTTCAAAGCACTCTTGTATATGTTTTAAGCACAATGAGTAATTTAATTAATTCTTTTTCATTTCTGAAAAATTATGTCTGACATGTACTGGGTAATAACATGATTCCTGAGCTTGAGCAAAAATATCAACAATTGACTGAAGCGCAAAAAGAAATTTTTAGAGGCTATGGGTTAAGACAAGTGAAACATTTTGTTGAACTTAGTTTGCCCAAAATTGAGGCAACTTTACCACAACAAGGAAAAGTACTTGGTATTAATGCTGAAGGTAAAGTGCAAGCAATGAATACTGAAACACAACAAGTTTATTTGTGGATTTCAGATCAACAATGGCAAGCTGCAAAAACGAAGTCTAGTCATGTTGATTTAAAAGAAGACTTTTTGGCTGTGTGGGAAATATTTGATTTACAACATCAAGATCTAATCTCACTGAGCCATATTCACCGCGATTTTTTAGAAAACAATCCTATAAATTAAGTGATATTTTTATAAATATTTAATTTTAATGTAAAATTCATTTAATTTTTGTGTGTTTAGTCTAAATTGATCTTGAGTTATTTCATACAGAACATGTTGAGATAATGGGTGATTTTCCATTAAGTTGGGATGATTAAATATCTGAACATAATTCATCTTTAGCCTTTGCATTACTTTTGTAGAGGCTAAATTTACACATGCTGTAAAAGATACAATTTTTGTTAATTTTAAATATTCAAAAGCAAATAATAAACACGCATAAGCAGCTTCAGTTGCATAGCCCTGATGCCAATGCTTTTGGTCTAGACGCCAGCCAATTTCAACGCAAGGTGAAAATAGAAACTGCTCAGGTTGAGAATGTAAGCCAACAAACCCGATGAATTGTTGAGTTGCTTTTAATTCAACTGCCCAAAATCCCCATTGATTTTGTTCGATTAAATTGTGAAAACGAGTGGCTAATAGGTCACTTTCTTCACATGATAAGTAATGAGGAAAATACTGCATTACTTGGGAGTTGGCATTAAGTTGAGCAAATTTTGCAAAATCAGAGTCTTGCCATTGTCGTAAAATTAAACGTGATGTTTCAAGTTGATAGTGGGGCATCATGTACCTATATTTTTTAAGGAAATAGTGTGCAAAATATTGTTGACCAAAATAGCTTAATTTTTATTCAATTTCTTTTTTAGAGTTGAGTTTATAAAATAATCATTTCTAGGGTGAATTTTATTCATAAATAGCATCATATTTTGTTGTTTATCCGAAAGATTGTAAGATTATGACCATAAAGTTGTGACTAAACGTAAAAAAAATAGAGAAAAAAAGCTGATTTTTCGGCTTTATATCTTAAATGACATTTTTTGATATAGAGCATCAGTAAATTTTAGGGAAATTTTTTTTGATGAATTAATCGGTTTTTTATCTTAGATTGACAGTGGTTTTTAGGTGTAATTTGATATTAAACTTTAAAAATCAATGTTTAAAATTTTAATAAATAATAGGCAAAACAAACCGAATTGTGCAAAAAAAATATTTTTGAACTGTACGTTCAACTATTTTTACGCTTTTTTACAACACTTTGATGAATTGTGACTTGACCGAAATGCCAATCACATTGCAAGATAGGACACCTAAATAATTTTAAATGAAGCGTTATTATAACACTTCTTAATTTTCACTTTTGCTAAAACAGCCGAGGATTACATGAAGGCTCTTGTTGCTGTAAAACGTGTGGTTGATGCCAACGTTAAAGTTCGTGTTAAACTGGACAATAGTGGGGTAGACCTTACTAACGTTAAAATGTCGATCAACCCTTTCGATGAGATCGCAGTGGAAGAAGCGGTTCGCTTAAAAGAAAAAGGAACTGTTTCAGAAATCGTCGTTGTTTCTATTGGTCCTAAAGAAGCGCAAGAACAAATTCGTTCTGCTATGGCGCTTGGTGCAGACCGCGGTATCTTGGTTGAAGCTGATGACAGCCAACTAGGTGCTTTAGAAGTTGCTAAAATCTTAAAAGGTGTTGTTGAACAAGAACAACCACAATTAATCCTTTTAGGTAAACAAGCAATTGATGACGACTCAAACCAAGTGGGTCAGATGTTGGGCGCTTTATTAGGTTCAGGTCAAGGTACATTTGCTTCTGAAGTTAAAGTTGAAGGCGATAAAGTACAAGTGACTCGTGAAGTGGATGGCGGTTTGCAAACTGTTGAACTTGCACTTCCTGCAATTATTACGACTGACTTACGTTTGAATGAGCCACGTTATGCTGCGCTTCCAAACATTATGAAAGCACGTAAAAAACCGCTTGATACTAAATCTCCTGCAGATTATGGCGTTACAGCGACTTCTAAGCTTAAAACAGTTAAAGTTGAACCACCTGCTGAACGTAAAGCAGGCGTACAAGTGAAATCTGTAGATGAGCTTGTTGAAAAACTTAAAAATGAAGCGAAAGTGATCTAATACAGAAGGATAAAATCATGAGTATTTTAGTTATCGCTGAGCACGACAATAAAGCACTTAACGGTGCAACATTAAACGTTGTAGCTGCTGCTCAGAAAATCGGTGGTGATATCACTGTATTGGTTGCTGGTTCTGGCGCTCAAGCAGTTGCTGATGCAGCTGCTAAAGTTGCAGGCGTAAGCAAAGTTTTACTTGCTGATGATGCTGCTTATGCAAATCAATTGGCTGAAAATGTTGCTAAACTAGTTGCAGAATTGGGTAAAGGTTATACACATATCCTTGCTGCTTCTACAACAACAGGTAAGAACATTCTGCCACGTGCTGCTGCGCTACTTGATTCAAGTATGATCACAGATGTGATCGCGGTTGAAGGTCCTAAAACTTTCAAACGTCCAATTTATGCAGGTAACGCGATTGCAACTGTTCAATCTGATGAAGCAGTTGTTGTAGCAACTGTTCGTGGTACTGCATTTGATCCAGTTGCTGCTGAAGGTGGTTCTGCTGCGATTGAATCTGTTGCTGCAACAGGTGATGCGGGTATTTCCAAGTTCATTTCTGAAGAAATCGTGAAATCTGAACGTCCAGAATTAACAGCTGCGCGTATCGTTGTATCTGGTGGTCGTGGTGTAGGTTCTGGTGAGAACTACCATAAAGTACTAGATCCACTTGCTGACAAGCTTGGTGCTGCTCAAGGTGCTTCACGTGCTGCGGTTGATGCTGGTTTCGTTCCTAACGATATGCAAGTTGGTCAAACAGGTAAAATCGTTGCACCTGACCTATACATCGCTGTCGGTATTTCTGGTGCGATTCAGCACTTGGCTGGTATGAAAGATTCTAAAGTGATCGTTGCGATCAATAAAGATGAAGAAGCACCAATCAATGCTGTAGCTGACTACTGGTTAGTGGGTGATTTGAATACTGTTGTTCCAGAATTGGTTTCTAAAATCTAATTCTGAAACTTAAGTTTCAAAAAAAGCACGCTTAAGAAATTAAGGGTGCTTTTTTTAGTGGAAAATATTTTTAAGTTTTAAATAAAATATTTAACGTGACTTTAAAGAGTCATTCATGTTGGCATAGATAAAAAGATTAACTTTCAAATATTTTTAGGAATTCTTTAAATAAAAAGTACGAAGAAAAATTATATGAATAGTGATTTATTTTTATAGATGTTCAACTTTAATCATTGATTTATTTTAAAAATAACAATTGTATTTTATTAAGTGCGCAGTAATATGATGCTTACTTCTAGTGATGAAGATTAATAATTCTTAATAGGATATAAGATGAAGGTCAATATTTTAAAAAAAATTGGATTGATGATTTTTGTGGGAATGGGGTATTTAGCACATGTGCATGCAGCAAGTCCATTAGAAGGGTATTGGAAAAGTGTAGATGATCGTACTGGGGAGGATTTATCTATTATTGAAGTAAAAAAAATGCCTGATGGAACATATGGTGGTGTGATTTTACATCGTTTTGCTCCACCTGGAGGTGCTGTATTGACGCATTGTACAAAATGCCCTGAACCTTATAAGAATAAACCTTTGGTGGGTATGCAGATTTTATCTGGTTTTGTTGAGGATCCTAGTAAGCCTAATAGTTTTATTCATGGGAAGTTGTTAGAGCCAAAAAGTGGCAAAATTTTTGAAGGAAAAGGGGTACTTATTTCAGATGGTCGGCGTTTTCGTTTGAGGGGATATGTGGGGGTGTCAATTTTAGGGCGAACTCATGTTTGGTTGAAGGTAAACGATCCTAAGGCTGAAATTAATAAGAAATAAAAGAAATATAAAATTACATTAGAATAACCCCTTAAATTATGTGAATTATAATGATTTAAGGGGTGTTTTTAAGGCAGTTATTTAACAAGTCAGTAAATAAAAATTTTTGTCCTCAATTAAATCTATGAATTTATTTTATTAAAAAATCTATTATCTTTAAAAAAAATTAAAGAAATATAGCCTTTTCATAATATCGAGATAAATTTTAAATGAATATTAATTTATTTTTTTAAATTTGATAAATACTCAGCATAACTTTTAAAAATAACAATTGTATTTTATTAAGCGCACAGTAATATAAAGTTTACTTCTGGTAAGGAAGAATAATTAATTCTTAATAGGATATAAGATGAAAATTAATATTTTAAAAAAAATTGGATTGATTGCTTTAATTGGAATGGGGTGTCTGACAAATATATATGCAAGTCCATTGACAGGATATTGGAAAAGTGTAGATGATCGGACGGGAGAAGCATTATCGATTATTGAAATTAAAAAATTAGAAGATGGAACTTATGGTGGTTTTATTGTCCATCGTTTTGCGGCGCCAGGTGGGGTGGCATTAACGAATTGTACAAAATGCCCTGAACCTTATAAAAATAAGCCTTTATTAGGTATGCAGATTTTATCAGGCTTTATTGAAGACCCTAAAAAAGAAAATCATTTTATTCATGGTAAGGTTTTAGAAGCAAAAAGCGGTAAAATTTTTGAAGGAAAAGGGCAGTTAACAACAGATGGGCGGCGTTTTCGCTTGAGAGGATTTGTGGGAGTGTCGATGTTGGGGCGTACACAGGTTTGGGTTAAAGTGAATGATCCACAAGCAGAAATTAATAAATAAAAAAGAAAAAAGTTTATATCCTCCAAATTACGTAATTTGGAGGTTTTCATTCTCAATTATAGCGTGTGTCATCTTATTTTTTATGTGTAATAAATTTGAATATATATAAAATTTGTACAATTTCCATTCAGAAAACATAAGTTTTTAAACAGAGAAGATGGCGTGATTGAGTAGGGCGAGTAATCAATATTTTATAACCAAAAATTGGTGAATAAATGTACGATTGGTTGGTGAAATTTAACAGGATTTGCAGTCATTTAAAGTCACAAAATGTGAAGTATTTGTGCTATAATTTTCGGCTGAATTTTAGATTTTGGCTTAAATTTTTTAGGTCAAATATTTGCAAGATTGATGATATAAATCGAGCATTTTTTGCTTGAAATAAGGAGTATGCATGAGCGTATCGGAAACTAGACCGATTGCCATTGAGGATGAACTCAAGCACTCATATCTAGACTATGCGATGAGCGTTATTGTCTCACGTGCATTACCAGATGTTCGAGATGGTCTAAAGCCTGTTCATCGTCGTGTGCTATTCGCTATGCACGAGTTAGGCAATGACTATAACAAAGCTTATAAAAAATCTGCCCGTGTTGTCGGTGACGTAATCGGTAAATATCACCCACATGGTGACTATGCTGTTTATGAAACCATTGTACGTATGGCGCAAGATTTTAGTTTGCGTTACCAATTGGTTGATGGTCAAGGTAACTTTGGTTCTGTTGATGGTGACAGTGCTGCGGCAATGCGTTATACCGAAGTTCGTATGCGTAAATTGACCCATGAAATGTTGGCTGACTTAGAAAAAGATACAGTTGAATGGGAAGATAACTACGACGGTTCTGAGCGTATTCCTCAGGTGATGCCAACGCGTATTCCTAACTTATTGATCAACGGTGTCACAGGTATTGCTGTGGGTATGGCGACAAATATGGCGCCACATAACATGACCGAAGTGATCAATGCTTGTTTAGCTTATGCTGAAAACCCACAAATCAGTATTGAAGGGTTAATGGAGCATATCTCTGGTCCAGATTTCCCGACTGGCGGTATTATTTATGGTAAATCAGGAATTGTAGACGCTTACCGCACAGGTAAAGGTCGTTTACATATTCGTGGTAAATACCATTTTGAAGAAGACCAAAAAACAGGTCGTACTACGATCGTCTTCACAGAAATTCCTTACCAAGTCAATAAAGCAAAAACCATTGAGCGTATTGCTGAGTTGGTGAAAGAGAAAAAACTGGAAGGTATTTCAGAACTTCGTGATGAGTCTGATAAAGACGGAATGCGTATTGCAATTGACTTGAAGCGTGGCGAAAACGCTGAAGTGATTGTGAATAATTTATTCCTCAATACGCAACTTGAAAATTCGTTTAGCATTAATATGGTTTGCCTTGATAATGGTCAACCTAAGTTGATGAATTTAAAAGACATCATTGCGGCATTTATTCGCCATCGTCAAGAAGTCGTAACACGCCGTACGATGTTTGAACTGCGTAAAGCACGTGAGCGTGGTCATATCTTAGAAGGTTTGACTGTTGCTTTAGCCAATATTGATGACATCATCGAAACCATCAAAACATCAGCAAACCCACAAGAAGCACGTGAGCGTTTACTTGCTGGCGAATGGGCAGGTGGAAATGTAGTTGCATTGCTTGAAAAAGCGGGCGCAATTTCTGTACGTCCAGATGAAATTGAAGGTGAAGATCCAAATCGTCCATTTGGTCTAGATGATGTTATTTATCGTTTATCACCTGCACAAGTTGGTGCTATTTTAGAATTACGTTTGCATCGTTTGACTGGTCTTGAACAGGATAAGTTACAAGCGGAATATTCTGAAATCTTGGCACAAATTGCTGAATTAACAGCAATTTTAAATGATTTTAACTTATTGATGGGTGTGATTAAAGAAGAACTTGCTTTAGTCCTACAACAGTATGGCGATGCACGTAAAACAGATATTGTTGAATCTCGTATTGATTTTTCACGTGAAGATTTAATTCCAGAAGAACAAGTTGTACTCACTGTTTCTAAAACAGGTTATGCAAAAACTCAACCATTGTCAGATTATGCGGCTCAACGCCGTGGTGGACGTGGTAAATCTGCAACGTCGATGAAAGAAGATGATTATATTCAACATTTAATCGTGACATCGAACCATGCAACGGTATTGTGTTTTACCAATGTGGGTAAAGTCTATCGCCTAAGAGTTTTTGAAGTACCTCAAGCGTCTCGTGGTGCAAAAGGTCGCCCGATGGTCAACTTATTGCCATTAGATGCAAATGAAACTATCACAGCGATTCTTCCTGTGATTGATGCACCGAAGAAATTTACAGAACGTTTAGCAGAATTTAGAACGTTTGTTCGCAATAATGTCGATAAACTACGTGAAAATGCAATTATTGATGCACATTATGAAGCATTAAAAACTGCCTTTGCTGAGTTGGGTGACAATCCAGATGACTTGTCAGATACTTTACGCAAGCAATTGAAAGAAATCGGTTTAGAGCTTTCTGCAACAGATGTACAAGATGATTTGGTTGCTGAATTTGCTGAGCGTGTTGAAAGCGTGCGTAAAAACTTCTATGTCTTTATGGCAACCGCTTCAGGTACGGTAAAACGTGTTGAATTAGAACAATTTAGTAATGTTCGTTCAAATGGTTTACGTGCAATTGAGTTGAAAGAAGAAGATACCTTGATTGGTGTTGCGATCACTGACGGCGAACAGCAAATCATGTTGTTCTCGAACGAAGGTAAAGCCATTCGCTTCTCAGAAACTGATGCACGTGTGATGGGACGTACTGCGAAAGGTGTTCGTGGTATGCGTGTAACACTTGCTGCTGCACAAGCAGAAGAAGATGTGGAAACTGATGTAGATTCTGATGATGAAGATCTATCTGATTCAGCATTTGTGAGCCGTATCGTTTCACTCGTTGTTGTTCCTGAAACGGGCGAAGTATTATGTGCTTCAGCCAATGGTTATGGTAAACGTACTTCTGTCGATGACTTCCCAACCAAAAAACGTGGTGGTAAAGGTGTTATTGCCATTAAGACTTCTGAGCGTAATGGTGAATTAGTTGGTGCTGTTGCGATTGATGTCACCAAAGAAGTGATGTTGATTTCTGATGGTGGTACTTTAGTGCGTACTCGTGCTTCTGAAATTGCACAAACAGGTCGTAATGCACAAGGTGTTCGTCTTATCCGTTTAGGTAATGAAGAGATCTTGGTTGGCGTTGTTGCTGTTGAAGCTGTTGAAGAAGATGAAGAAATTTTAGAGTCAGTTGAAACCATTGATGGTGAAGCATTAGTGGATCAAGAAAAGCTGGTGATTGATGAAACAATTATGGATGAGGCTGATGCTGAATCTAATAATGATGAAGTTGACGAGTAATTTTAATATTTAAAGGAGAGCGCTTAGGCGCTCTTTTTTTTATCTGTATATTTAAGTATTTATCATTTTAATTTATATATGAGTTTTATTTGTAGTTATATCTGTGATAACTTGGTTTCTTAATGAAAGTTAAATGCTTTTATAAAAATAAACTGGAATTTGAATGAAGAATATTTTACTTATTTTGTGTTTAAGTTTACCGCTCATGGCGTGTGAAAAAGTGGGTAATGCGGTATTTGAAAAAGCAATTGGTGAAATACCAGAAAGTAGTGAAGAACAAGATATTAAGGCACAGCAGCTCTTTAGCGCATTGGTTGAAAAAAATGAAATTAAGGTTTACCAGTTGGTTGAATTAGATGTTCATGAATTATTAAATAATAATCCACAAGTGCTGCCAGAAATTTTTGAAATGATGCCTGATCATGTGATTGAGCCAAAAGAGGTAGTTTATCGTGCAAAAACAGTTGATTTAAAAGTAGGAAAAATATTTTCAGTGACTTATTACTATGATTATCCTGAGAAACCCATTCGTTTTACGGTGGTATTCAAAGGGCATGATGGAGGTGCAAAAGTATTAGGACTTTTTGTTACATCAGATCAAATAAAACCAGTTAATGAAAATAAGTAAACGGAAAAACAATTAAGTTAAAATATGGATAATCAAAATATAGATCATGAAAATATAGAAAAACCAGATGTAAAAGGCGAATTAAAAGTCTTTTTTGTTATTTTATGCGCGATTATTTGGTTTACTGTGATGTTTAGTGAATCTCGTAAATCCTATTTAGTTGCATTAACTGAATATGAAATAAGTTATAAATTAAATTGGGCATTAGAAAAAGAATTAGAAGTTGAAGATCTTATTTTTAGTTTCCATTCTAAAAAAGGTAAAACGATAAAACCTAAAGGTCCAGAACTCATTGTTAAAAATCAAAAAACTGGACAAACTCTGGTGAGTAAACAATTTAGTTTTTTTAAAATCAATCATCCTGAAATGAAGTTAATCTCAGATGTGGAATATCCGATAAGCTATCCTGAGTTTTATTATAGTCCTGATTATAGTGTGATGTTGAAGCGTAAAGATTTATATTGGATCACGAAAGCAACTGTGATCAGTGAGGGGCAAGAAGCACGTATTTATTTTAAAAATGCTGATCCAAATTTTAAAAAATATAATCAAATCCGTTCTACAAAAAATATGTACGTTTTTGTATTAATTGCAATATTTATGATTTCTTTTGCTATTTTTGCGACATATTTATTTAGTTGCTTAAAAGATTATAAAAATAATATTTCTTCGATCATTATTTCTATCTTAGGATTATTTTTTGTTATTTATTTTATATTTTACAAACTTATTTATATATGGATACAAGTTGAGTTTAGGATATTTTAGACTTTAAAATACTTTAGAGTTTTAAATCGCTTCAATATATATTTATAAAATTTAAAATCATCAACTATATTATTTAGAATGAAATTGAGATGCTAAAATTAATTTATTACGTTCCAGAATCACATTTAGAAACGACAAAAGCAGCAATATTTGCAGCAGGTGCGGGAGGGATCGGAAACTATGAACACTGTGCTTGGCAAGTTTTAGGAATCGGGCAATTTAAACCTGTAAAAGGTGCGAACCCGTTTATTGGCGAGTTAGGTCTTTTGGAACAAGTTCCTGAATGGCGTGTAGAAACGATTGTTTCTGAGCAAAAAGCACGGCAAGTTATGCATGCTTTAAAAGCAAGTCATCCTTATGAAGAACCTGCTTTTGAATTTATTCAGATAGTTGAGATTGATTGAAACCAGTAAGTTAAAAAGTAGCCTCTCTTTGCGAAACAGTGTTTCTCATTCCTCAAAGGGGGGAGAGGACTTTATTGGTTTTTTAAATCTTTTGAATAAATAAATCACGATCAAAGCGATATTGCGGTAAAAATACACCATCTTCTGCGCGCTCACCTGCGGCGATTACCATAATTGGATATTGTTGATCATTCAAATTTACAATTTGACGCAGCATCGGTTCATCAAAGCCTTCCATCATGCAACTATCAAAGCCATAAGCACGTAAAGCCAAGACAAGGTTTTCGCAAGCCAATGCTGTCGTTTTTGCTGCCCAAAGCTTAGCATCGGCAGGGTTAAAAGCCGTTACAGGTAATTGTTTGTTCATGGTACGGGCAATTTTAAATGCTACTTTTTTAAAATTACCCAAAGTGTTGAAATAACCAGTTTTATAGTTATAAGGAATATATCTATAATATTTTTGCACAATCGGTGGAACTTCAGGAAATGGAAATTCACTTAAATTTCGTTGAGACATTTCATCTATACGGTCTGTACGGGCAACACAAATAATCAATTCTGCGGCTGTTCTGGCAGCAAGTTGGCTTAAACATGCTTTAACCAATTGTTGTTTTTTCTCTTGTGTTTGAACAACATAAAATGTCCAAGGTTGTAAGTTAGATGAGTTGGGTGCAAGTAAAGCCAAATCTAAACATTGCTCTAAAACTTCGTTTGGAATTTTCTTTTCTGTAAATTTACGTACAGAGCGGCGACTTTGTAGAACAAGCTTAAAATTATCAATATCAATATTTTGTGGTGCAGGTTCATAATAACGCTGCTTGGTCGAATTTTCTTGTGCCATAAATCTTGCCTTAAATTTATAAAATAAATAAAAATTTCAAATGAAAAAGCCACTGAATATAATGACTTCAGTGGCTTAAACTTATATGAATATACAAATGAATACATAATTAGTTAAATTGAGAAAAATCTGGTTTACGTTTTTGCATAAATGCTGAAACAGCTTCTGCCATTTCAGGTGATTTGACACGTGTCATAAATACTTCAGCTTCATGATCTACGCATTCAATAATTTGTTCTAAATTGTGTTTCATTAAAGCTTTACTTTGTTTTAATGACGCTAAAGGCAGTGAAGACAAATGACGTGCTTGTGCTTCAGCATGCGCATAAGCATCTTCTACAATTTCATTGACTAAGCCTGTAGCGAAGGCTTTTTCTGCATTAAATTTTTGTGCAGTAAAAATAAGCTCAGCCGCTTTATGATAACCTGCTTGTTGTACCAAAAGTTGTGTAGCAGCGCCTTCAGGAGATAAACCTAGACTGACAAATGGCATTTGAAATAATGCTGTGTTATCGCTATATACCAAGTCAGCATGTAATAAAATAGTGACACCAATTCCAATTGCTACACCACGAACAGCGACAATTAAGGGTTTAGAAAATCGAGCAGCAGACTTTAATAATACAAATGGCGGATTCATACCTGCTTTACGATCTAAAGGCTTTTGCGCACTAGCTAAGAAGTCTTGCATATCATTGCCCGCAGTAAAGTCATTGTCTTGTCCGCGGAAAATGACATTGCGTACAGCATCATCATGATCTGCTTCATCTAATGCTTGAGCAATCCACAAATATAATTCACCATAAAGTGCATTTTTTGCTTCAGGGCGATTGATTGCTAAAGTGAGCGTACCGTTGTCTAAATTTGCATTTAAATGTGGGTGAGGCTGTTGAATACAATTGAGGGTCATCGTACTATCCTTGCTTTAAAATTCATTGGATTTTTATAACGCCATTATGTCGCATATTTTATGTGTAGACGCAAACTGGTCAGTTCATAAAAATGAGGACTATGATGCAATATTGTTTTGATTATCTGGTTTATATTGGTCGTTTTCAGCCTTTTCATTTGGCGCATATGCAAACTATAAACATTGCATTAGCGCAAAGTCAAAATATAATTTTGGCATTAGGCTCAGCACAAAATGAGCGTAATATTAAAAATCCCTTTAGTGCTGAAGAACGTGAAAAAATGATTCTCTCAAATTTTTCACCTGAAAACCAAAAACGTATCCATTTTGTACATGTTATTGATGTTTATAATGATGTGAAATGGGTAAAGCTAGTGAAGTCTTTGGTGAATGATGTGGTTAAACCTGATGACCGAGTGGGTTTAATTGGTCATTTTAAAGATGAATCTTCTTATTATTTACAGCTTTTCCCTGAATGGAAAATGGTTGAATTGGAGAGTTTGAAAGGGTCAATTTCAGCAACACCACTCAGAGAAGCATACTTTCAGGGTGAAATTAAACAGGCTGAATTTCCATTGGGAACCGTAGAGTTTTTAGAGAAATTCCAAAAAACTGAAACCTATCAAAAATTAAGTGAAAAGTTTCAACAACAAGATCGCTCAAATATTTAGCTTTTTATCTTTTAGTTCAGTACATGATGAGCATATTGAATCAAATGAGTTGTTAAGTGTTGAAGTTGCTGAGATTGTTGTTTCCAATGATGCCAATACAAAGCCAGTTGAATTTGAAACTGCGGTGATATTTCTATGAGTTCACCTGTATCTAAAAACTTTTTGACTTGATAATCAGGCAGCCAGCCATAGCCTAAGCCCATGACCATAGCATCAACAAAGGCAGTCGATGACGGAATAAAATAATGAGGATATTGACTGGGACTGAGACCAAAATTTTGTTGTATATAATGAGTATGTAGATAATCTTTTTCATTGAAAATCAAAGCGGGTGCCTGTCTTAAGGCATCACGGTGTACGCCTTGAGGAAACCATTGTTTTACAAAAGAGGGCGTTGCTGTAAAACGATAATTCATACTGCCTAAATATTCAGCGATACAACCTTTCATTGCTTGAGGTTCTGTTGTGACACAGGCATTCACAAGACCTGCTTCAAGTAAATGATGGGTTTCTGATTGGTCGTCGACTTGAAAATGCACAGTGATGTTTTGTTTAATCAGTAAATCACGTAATAAAGGTAATAACCATGTGGCGAGAGAGTCAGCATTCGTTGCAATATTGACCTGATAAAAACCAGAATGTGTATCTTGACCTTGGAGCTGTTGTAATAAATTTTGTTGCATTAAACGAGTGTGTTGTAAATGTTGCAAGAGTATTTGCCCAACTTGTGTTACACGACAAGGGCGTTCTCTTAAAATAAGGACTTGCCCTAACTGTTTTTCTAATGTTTGTAGCCGAAGTGTGACTGCTGATGCTGTAATACATAACTTTTCGGCTGCGAGTTCAAAGCTTCCTGTTTCTGCAACAGTAAGAAAAGCTTCACTTTGTTTGCTTTGTAACATGTGTTCATCCAGCATGAGGCTAAGAAAAACTTAGTTTAGCTAATATTTTATAAGAATAATTTATTTTAATTTTCAAATTTGCATAATGGCTCAGTTTAATGATTAAGATGAAACAATGTATATTTTTCTTCAAGGTTTTGCTGTGGGCATGGGGCTAATTGTGGCGATTGGTGCTCAAAATGCTTTTGTATTGAAACAAGGACTCAAGAAACAATATGTCTTTTGGATTTGTTTGGTTTGTGCATTATCGGATGCGATCCTCATTCTCTTAGGCGTGTTGGGCTTTGCTTCAATAATTAAAAAAACACCTGAGATTTTGATCATTGCTCAGTATTTTGGCGCAGCTTTTTTATTTTTTTATGGTGCTCAGCATTTTTATACAGCATTAACACAAAATCAAACATTAATTGCAACAGAACAATCTGAACAAAATTTATGGAAATTATTAGCCATTTGCTTAGCATTAACATGGCTAAATCCTCATGTTTATTTGGATACGGTCATTTTATTGGGTTCAATTTCTACACAATACGCAGCAGCTAAAATGAATTTTGCTTTAGGGGCAATCACAGCTTCGTTTATCTTTTTCTTTGCATTAGGCTTTGGGGCAAGGCTTTTACAACCGATTTTTAAAAGACCTAATGCATGGAAAGTTTTAGATATCCTTATTGCAATAATGATGTGGGGAATTGCTTTTAATTTAATTTTTCATTGATTTTTAAAATCAAAAAGACTGCATTATCATTTGAATGCAGTCATCACTTTAACGTTTAAAAACAGGTTCACGGCGCTCTGTAAATGCCATGATCCCTTCCATAAAAGCAGGTGTTTGAATCAATTGGCATTGCAAATCTTTTTCATAGTTTAATTGCTGTGTTAAGGTATTTTCGTTGGCAGATGAGTAGGTATTACGAATATGTTGGGCAATATGAGGCGGTAGTGAGGCGAGTTTTTTTGCAATTTTTAAAGCTTCATCAAGCAACTCATTTTTGGGTACAGTTTTCCAGATTAAGCCCCATTGTTCTGCTTGGGTTGCACTGACTTTTTCTCCAAGTAAAGTAATCGCTTTGGTTCTTGCTGTACCAATTAAACGCGGTAAAAACCATGATGTTCCCATGTCAGGAATGAGTCCAAGTTTGGGTGCAAAAGTTAAAATAAAATATGCTTCTTCGGCAGCAAGTGTAATATCACCTGCTAAAGCAATACCAACACCTGCACCTGCTGCAACACCATTCATAGCAATAATCACAGGAATAGGGAAGTTTTCAAGCTGTTCAATCCATTGATTAAAATAATATTGCATATGATAATCTAATGACTCAGCAGGAGATTTACCATCAATACCCATAAAAAATTCTGGATTCAGTTCAGCACCTGTGCAAAAAGCTTTACCTTCACCACTTATCACCAGTGCGCCAATAGCACTATTTTCACGAATTGCTGTAAAAGCATCTAAAACTTCTTTTACCATTTCAATAGATAGGCTGTTCATTACAGAGATGCGTGTAAATTTTAGTAGCACAACTTCATCAAAATATTCAAGTTTTATCGTTTGGTAAGTCATTCATATATCCTTATATTATTACGTTACTGAGAAAATGATTTGCTTAAAAAGATGTATTACATTGCTTTGTTATTGTGCAAATTTTTGAGTCATACCTAGAGATGGAAAATATATTTATCTACGTTATAGGTGAATACTTCTTGATCAGCATTGGCAATAAGTAACAGTTTTTACTCAAAATAAGTGTAAATTGAAATTAAAAGATATTTCACTCAATAAAATGGAAAATAGAGAAAAAGCTTCGGAACAGACTATCTTTTTAAGAATTGCAATAGTATAAATAATAGGCATTTGAATATTTTTTGCAATTGGATGCGAAAAGTAAATGTGTACTGTTTAAAAATTTAAAAAAGGGTATTACTTTGTTTTAATTTTATTAAAACATTGATTTTAAAGTGGATAAAAACAATATGGATAGCAAAAATCAAGTTGAAGCGCGTGACACACATCTGCACTATTTATTACATTGGGAGCAGAAACAACCCAATAAAACTTATTTAGTACAACCTTTGTCTGATGGCTCTGTTGTGGAATATACATGGGGGGAAGTCGCTCGTCAGGTACGTTTAATGGCGAGCTATTTGCAATCTTTAAACTTTCCAGCACACAGCCGTATTGCTATTTATGGTAAAAATAGTGCGCATTGGATTATTGCTGATTTGGCAATTTGGCTTGCAGGTCATGTTTCTGTGCCCTTATATACCACCTTAAATGCAGAGGGAGCAGCCTATGTTTTAGAACATAGTGAGGCAAAATTATTTTTTATTGGAAAATTAGATGGAATCGCTGACAGTTGGCATAGTGTAAAAACAATTATTCCTGAAAATATGCCGTGTATTCGTTTGCCTTTAGCTCCAGATTACCCTGCGCCTACTTGGGATGAAATTATTGCTCAAACGCCACAATCTGAAAACTTATCTTTGCCTCAAGAGGATGATTTAGCAACTATTATTTATACATCAGGCAGTACAGGTTTACCCAAAGGTGTCATGCAAAGTTTTGCAACATTAACTCGTCCTACGCATTCTTTATCAGGAACTTTTGCTGTTACGTCAAATGAACGAACTTTGTCTTATCTACCTTTAGCACATGTTGCAGAGCGAATGTTTATTGAGTCAGCTTCTTTGGCAGCAGGATTTACCGTATATTTTGCCAATAATTTAGAAACTTTTGTACAAGACTTAAACCGAGCAAAACCAACAATTTTCTTTTCAGTGCCACGTTTATGGACAAAATTTTATTTGGGAATTAATGAGAAAATTCCATTATCTAAGCAAAAAATATTATTTAAATTGCCTATTTTAGGTAAAGTGATTAAGAAGAAACTTTTAACTAAATTAGGCTTAAATCATATACGTTTTGCTTTAACGGGTTCAGCACCATTACCTGTAGATATTATCAAATGGTACCGAAGTTTAGGGCTTGAATTACTTGAAGTTTATGGCATGACTGAAAATTGTGGTTATTCACATGTAACACGCACAGGACAATATGCTGAAGGTTTCGTTGGGCATGTACAAACAGGTGTGCAATGTAAAATTGATGAGAATGGTGAAATCTTAGTCAAGAGTCCCGGAACAATGTTGGGATATTATAAAAATCCAGAAAAAACAGCAGAAGATCTCACAGCGGATGGTTTTTTACGTACAGGGGATATGGGCGAGATCGATGCTTCAGGACGCTTAAAAATTACGGGAAGAGTGAAAGATATTTTTAAAACCTCAAAAGGTAAATATGTGATGCCTGTACCGATTGAGCAAAAGTTAGGTAATCATGGTTATATTGAGTCAGTTTGCGTGGGAGGTGCCAGTTTGCCTCAACCTGTAGCATTTGTCATGCTAGCTGAAGATTTGCGACATCACTTAGCTGAAGGCAAGCAGCAAAGAGAACCTGTTGAACAGGAGTTAACAGCACTTTTAAATAGTACCAATGAAAAATTAGAATCTCATGAAAAGCTTGCATTTATTGTCATCATTAAAAAATTATGGACTATGGATAATGATTTATTAACACCAACGATGAAGATTAAACGTAATAAAATAGAAGCTCTTTATCAACAACCTCTAGAAAGTTGGGCGGCTAAGCAGCAAAAAATAATCTGGGAATAGACTTAAATTTAGTCTGTTGGATGGTAAAAAAGGGAGTTTTAGATAAACTGCCTTTTTTACTATATAGTCAAAAATAATAAATATCAAAAAAATAGGCTTTGGTTAGAAGTGTCACTTGTTTTGTGTTTTTAATTTTTTATGTGATTTTTACTGGTTAATTTGTATTAAAAATCACCAATCTCAGGGATATAAAATTGACCAAATAGTCCATAAAATATAAAAAAATGAATTGGATATTGTCATGTTTAATATTTCTTGTCCGTTATTAAAACCGATTTTAGTCTTAGAAGATGATCCTAATGTACAAATCCGTATTGAAAAATTGTTATATGCGTTTGGCTATAAAAAGCAAGATGTGCTTTTTGCACAAAGTATTGCAACAGCAAAAAAAAATGCGCAAGAAAATATTGTGCAGTTAGCATTGGTCGATTTAGGTTTACCTGATGGTAACGGAATCGATTTTATAAAATATTTACGTCAAAAAAAGGAAAAAGAAGATATTCCTGTCATGGTGATTTCCGCATGGAATACAACGGAAATGATTTATCAGGCACTCACTGCTGGTGCAACAGGTTATGTACTCAAAGAACGTGATGATTTAGAAATCATGTTTGCGATTCGTAGCATATTAACGGGTGGCGCAATTATTGATCCTAGCATTGCTAAAGAAATTTTAAATAAGTTTGTGGGTGTGGATGTTGTTTCACAAGATGTGAGCAAGAAAAGTATTTTATCTAACCGAGAAACAGAAATTTTAAAATTGATTGCTTCAGGTTTAAGCAGTAAAGAAATTAGTCACCAACTGGTGATTGCAAAATATACGGTTGATGTTCATATCAAAAATATTTATCAAAAACTTGAGGTAAATTCGCGCACTAAAGCCATTCATGTTGCACAAAATATAGGCTTATTAAGTTAATAATAAGCCTTTGTGCATAGATGATTTTAAGGTTTAAGGAATGGTTGCATCATTCATATGGCGAGCACCTTCAAGCAGCATGCGAATCATAATCATGGTTTGTTCAGCAACTGCTTTGCGTTCATGATTTGGCAGATCTAGCACTTTTGCTCCCATATTAAAAACCAATTGTGTAATGGCTTTGGCTACAAGCTCGGGATGAATGAGTTTATGTCGGTTCAGCTTTTCTAAGCGAATTAAGTCTTCTTGTAACTCTTGTTGAAAAAAAGCCAATTGCTGGTCTACAGCATGTTTATATTGGATTGAACCTGTATAACCTTCACGTAATAATAGACTTAAATTTCCTTCGTCAGCATCTAATTGTTCAATAAATACTTCAACAGAACTACGGATAATACTGCCGTTTTTGGTCGCTTGTAGACGTGCTTGATGCAAAATTTGACGTAAGACACCGCCTGCACGGTCAATTAACTCAATTGCCAGTTCATCAATATCTTTAAAGTGTCGATAAAAACTATTGGGTGCAATGCCTGCTTCACGAGCAACTTCTCTTAAACTTAAAGAAGAAATACTTTTTTGTGGACTAATTAAATTTAATGCAGCTTGAAAAAGTTCTTCTTTAGTAATGGTTGCTTTTCTGCCTACTGAACGCACAGATACTTTTTCAAGACCAGAATCTGTGTCTTGAACGGAAATAGAATTTTCAGAGAGGGCAGAGGGCTGATTCATAAATATCAAGTAAATTAAGTTATTTAACTATTATAGCCGTTGCCATTACATAAATGAAATGTCTAGATACAATACAACCGTATATACAAATATATATACATATGTATAATAATTTAAATCCTATTGAGTGGTACGCCTCTGATGCATGCTCTTAAAAAGCAAAAATCTCCTATAAATTCAATATTTGAAGTTGTATTAGGCACTCATGCAAGCAACTTCTGGCTACAAAAAATTAATCCTTTATGGTCAATTCAGCAAGCACTTGGAAAAATTGTCCAAAAAGAACAAACCGCCGTTGATATGGTGAGTTTGACGATTCAAGTAAATCGTAATTTTAAACATGGGCAAGCAGGGCAGCATCATCCTATCACGATTGAAATTAATGGTCGTCGCTATGAGCGTACTTATAGTTTGACTCAACTTGATACACAACATGTTGTATTAACAGTAAAAAAAGTTGAGAAAGGTATCGTTAGTCAGTGGTTAAATGAACAAGCACAAGTTGGAGATATTCTTGAGTTTGGTCAGCCTTATGGTGAGATGCAACTGCCAAACACAACCCAGCCACTCGTATTATTGGCTGCGGGAAGTGGCATTACACCAATGTATAGCTTAGTTAAGGATTTGCTTCAAAACAAAAAAAATAAAGAGCAAACTGTACATCTGATGTATTGGGTAAAAAAACATGCCGATGTTGCATTTAAACAGCAGTTTGAACAATGGGCATTACAATATCCAAACTTTAAATTTGATGTTTTTTATACACAAGATACGCCTAAAGATGCACGTTTAAATGTTGAGTATTTACATTTGGTGAAAGACCTTACACAAAGTACAGTTTATGTTTGTGGTCCATCAGGTTTTGTCAGCACTGCGGAAAGTTTATTTCAGTCCGCACATGATTTTAAAAGTGAAGCTTTTAGTCTTACGCCCATAATTTCTGATGAAACAGGCTTTGTAAATGTAACTTTAACTCAGTCGAATAAGGTGCTGGCGATTCCAAAAGGTCAGTCTATTTTGGTGAGTTTAGAACAACAAAACATTAAACCGCAGCATGGCTGCCGTATGGGAATTTGCAATAAATGTGCATGTAATAAAGCCCAAGGTGCAACCAAAAATATGGTGAATGGTCAAGAAAACTCTGAACCTAACAATTTACTTAGAATTTGTGTAAATACTGCACAAACTGATTTAGTTATCGACATTTAAGCGAGTTTTATCATGAATATGCCAGTTAAAATTCAATATTTTACCAATCCTAAAAACCGTGAGTTAACTCAGTTTGAGTTAGATGAACTTGCTCGTGAACTTGATGCAATTAAGCAAGAAGTTCTTGATGATATTGGCGAAAAAGATGCGAAATATATTAAAAAGGTTTATGCAGCAATTCGCTATAGCAGTATTTTAGGGCGCGCTTGTCTTTTTGCAGGTTGGTTCCCACCAGCATGGTTGCTAGGTACAGGTTTACTTGGTTTTGCCAAAATCATGGAAAACATGGAGCTGGGTCATAATGTCATGCACGGGCAATATGATTGGATGAATGATCCACGTTTTAAAGGAACAAATTATGAGTGGGATATTGTAGGTACTTCTGATAATTGGCGTCAAACCCATAACTACAAGCACCATACCTATACTAATATTAAAGGCATGGATGACGATATTGGTTATGGTTTATTGCGCCTTTTCCCTGAACAGCGTTGGAAGCCGGGCTATTTATTACAGCCTTTATACAGCATTCCATTTTGTTTGTTATTCCAATGGGGTGTTGCAATCCAAAATCTTGAAATTGGTAAATTGCTTTACAAGCGAAAAACTTGGGCTGAGTTTAAAAAAGAATGGAAACCGACACAGCAAAAAATAGGTAAGCAATTTCTAAAAGATTATGTATTTTTTCCTTTAATTGCAGGACCTGCGGCGTTGCCTGTATTTACGGGTAATTTGGTTGCAAATGGTATTCGTAATGTTTGGACATTTAGCATTATTTTCTGTGGTCATTTCACCAAAGATGTAGAAGTTTTTCCTAAAACAGTATTACAAAATGAAAGCCGTGGTCATTGGTATATGCGTCAAATTCGTGGTTCTTCAAACTTAACAGGTTCAGAAGCGTTCCACATTTTGACGGGGCACTTAAGCCATCAAATTGAGCATCATTTATTTCCTGAAGTACCTGCACGCCGTTATCGTAAAATGGCACCGAAAGTACAGGCTGTATGTGAAAAATATGGTTTGAACTATAACAATGCAAGTTTATTAAAACAGTATGGTCAGGTACTTGGACGTATTGTCAAATATGCTTTCCCATTTAAAAAATAATCAGCATTGATTTTGAAATAAAACCGCTTTCGAGCGGTTTTTTATTGGGAAATAAGTTTGAATTTTGTCATGATCATTGAAACGACACATTGACCATGTTCAGCATGAACATTAAAGATTGAAAAAACCTTAAAATAAGGACAAAGAGAATAGATCAGATCCCATTCGCCCAATTAAAAAAACCAATAAAATCAGAAAGAAAATACGGATGAAACCACTGCCATATTTCATTGCCAATGCTGTGCCTGTAATTGCTCCCAAAATATTACATACAGCAAGGACAACGGCTGCGAGCCAAATGACATGACCTGTTGGAATAAAGAAAAACATCGCGGCTGCATTGGTGGCAACATTGACGAGTTTTGCTGAAGCAGAGGCATTTAAAAAGTCAAAAGCAAAGACTTTGACAAATAAGAATAATAAAAAACTACCTGTTCCTGGACCAAAAATACCATCATAAAAACCAATACATGCACCAAACAAAATACCGAGCGCAATTTCCTTTTTCCCTGCTTGTAAAACGGTATGAACTTGTCCAAGATCTTTTTTGGCAAATGTATAAATGGCAATGGCAATCAGCAAAAAGAACACGATATAACGCATGAATTCTTTGGGAATAAGCGAAACTGACATTGCTCCAAAGAAAGAAAATATAAATGCAGCAACCATGGTCGGTAGGATTAACTTCCAATTGATGGTTACTTTCTTAAAATAAGCAAGCGCAGAAGACAATGTACCTGCCATTGCAATCATTTTATTGGTACCAAAAACAGTGGCTAAGCTGTGTTTTGGCAAAGCATGCATGAGGGCAGGTAATTGGACTAAACCACCACCACCCACTGCGGCATCAATCAGTCCACCACAGAATGCGAAAAAGCCGAGACCCATTAAAAGGGTTTGATATTCCATGGTCAGCGCTGATATTAAAAGGAGATGTTGCGAGTTTATGCTAGAAGTATTTGTAATGAAAGTCATGAAAATAACCAAGTCTCACGATTTGAGACTTGGTTGTTGTAATGTAGAAGGTAGTGTTTATTTTATATACCCTTTATCAATAAAAGGTCTAAAAATACGATAATAAATTGACAAGACCAGATTTAAAATAAAGTCTTTATATTTGTGCCATAGCATGAGCCCAGAAAAATTGACCAATAATGCCAACAAAAAAGCACCAATCATATCGAGTGGAAAATGTACTCCTACATAAACACGAGACCATGCCACTAACCACGCGACCAAGATGAGTAATTTACCCAATTCGCGTTGTGATGAAAAATAGTAAGCAAAGGCGATACTACTAAAAATCGTCATGTGATTACTTGGAAAAGAACCTGTCGGTTTATGTTGAATTAAGGTTTGACCGACTTCCATGACAAAAGGTCGTGGAGAATAAAAAAAATGTGAAATTAACTGACTAATTGACAGTGTCACACAAGTAAAAATGAATGCTTTTAAAATCTGTTTTTTGACTTGTTCATCGCCACGAAACCACAAGATGGCAAATACAACAATCATTAAATACAATAAATCATTAGCAATGAAAATCGCATAGTGCATCATAAAGGATGATGCATGTTCAGGCGCATTTAAAAGATTAAATACAGCAAAATTTAAGTTTTCAATCGACATTAGAGTAAAATTCAAGTAAATCGACGGTAGGCTACTTTAAGCATATTGTCATTAAAATGAAATATAGTGCTCACCTAAAAGCAACAATGTAACTCAAAATTTGAAACCAATCTGACGATTACTTTAATAAAAAAAACAGCAGAACAAGGGATTGATCTACTGTTTTATAAGGTATGTATTTTTGTCAAAATAAGAAGACTTATTTAAATTGGATAGATCCATTGGCATTGACAGTGATTTTAGACTCGCCAGAAGCCATGTTTTGCCCACCTGCATCGGCTGCTTCAAATTTTGCCATGCTAGCACGTGCCGCATAGATCGGCTGAGGATAAGAATTATTGGTGTTGATATTTAAGCTCACCAAGTTATATGCCGATTTATTCCATGCCTGTGTCAAAATTTGCGCACGTTGCTGAAAGTTTTTGGAGGCTTCAACCATAAGTTCATTTTCAACTTTTTTCCGTTGTTCATCAGAAACGGTAAAGTTAATGGATTGAGTTTGGAAAGTTTGTTGCAACTCATTAATTAACTGGCTTGCTGCTTTAAAGTCTTTGCTTTCAATTTGGACTTCGGCACGACCACGCCATTCTTTTAATTTTTGGTTGTCATTGTCATAAATCGGATAGGTGGTTTGAGAACCTGTTTCGACTTTAACCTGAGGATATTTTTTAGCAATGCTCATGGCTTGATTCATGAGTTGTGTAATTTGAGCTGACAATTCAGCAGGTTGTTTGTTGGTTTTTTCAATAAATAAGACAGCATGCATCTCATCATTGGATACTTGGCGAGTTGCGTCTGCTTGTACATTGACAACATTGTAATTTAACGCGTCATTTTCTGCTGCCATAGTCAGGGTGCTCAGCGTTGTTCCTAAAAGTAGGGTGGTTAAGGCTAAATAACGCATAGTTTGTCCTTAAAAGTATTCATTGAAATCATTTATTTGATATTAAGCATAAGTCAGGGAGAGCTTTTGCAGAATTTGTGGTGCATTTGTAATAATTTATACCAAGTTTGCAACAAATAATAAATTAAAATACGATATAAATTAGTATGTTATTTCTATTTTGTAAAAAATAAATGAATTAAAATATTGTAGAAATTAAAAACAAGTAAATTAGAGGCTTTTCTTTGCTTTGTCACATAGTATGATGATAATTCTAGTATAGATATTAATGAGCGTTTTTTTCGATAAACGAATAGACGATAAGTACATAAAAGATATTTATTTTCTTGAAAAAAACTGTATTATCGCGCTCCTAGTTAGGAATATTAAAAGCACTCTAACTAGATTTCTATAAAGCACCGAGTCAAAAGACCACAAGTCCCCCGACTTATTTCTTTCAACCCATATCAGAGATGGTAATTCGATATGAGCGTTACTTCTGTAAATCCTGCTGCCACTTCCACAAACGAATACTACTTGACTCGCCAAAGTCAGATGGAATCGAATGTTCGTAGTTATCCACGTAAATTACCGTTAGCGATAGCGGAAGCACATGGTTGTTGGGTTACCGATGTTGAAGGTACAAAGTACCTCGATTGTTTAGCTGGGGCAGGAACATTGGCTTTAGGCCATAACCATCCTGCGGTGATTAAGAGTATTCAAGACACTTTAGCAAGTGGTCTTCCTTTACATACTTTAGATTTAACAACGCCTTTAAAAGATGCTTTTACTGAGGCATTACTTGAGCAATTACCAGGTGGTAAAGAAGAGTATTGTTTACAGTTCTGTGGTCCATCTGGTGCAGATGGTACGGAAGCAGCGATTAAATTGGCGAAGACCTATACAGGTCGTAGCACAGTAATCAGTTTTTCTGGTGGCTATCATGGGATGACTCATGGTGCACTAGCAATGACGGGTAACTTATCTGCTAAAAATGCGGTGAATGGCTTAATGCCAGGCGTACAATTTATGCCATATCCGCATGAATACCGTTGCCCACTTGGGATTGGCGGTGAAGCAGGTGTAGATGCTTTAACCTATTTCTTCGAAAACTTCATTGAAGATGTCGAAAGTGGTGTAACTAAACCTGCTGCTGTGATTCTTGAAGCGATTCAAGGTGAAGGTGGTGTGGTGACTGCACCTGTAAAATGGTTGCAAAAAATCCGTGAAGTGACTGAGCGTCATAACATTGTCTTGATTCTTGATGAAGTTCAAGCAGGTTTTGCGCGTTCAGGTAAAATGTTTGCATTTGAACATGCAGGTATTGAACCAGATGTTGTGGTGATGTCTAAAGCGGTTGGTGGTAGCTTACCACTTGCTGTATTGGGTATTAAACGTAAGTTTGATGCTTGGCAACCAGCAGGTCACACGGGTACTTTCCGTGGTAACCAACTTGCAATGGGTACAGGTTTAGCTTCTTTACAAGTAATTAAAGAGCAAAACTTGGCGAAAAATGCGCAAGAACGTGGTGATTTCTTACAAGCTGAATTGAAAAAATTGGCTGCTGAATTCCCATGTATTGGTAATGTTCGTGGTCGTGGTTTAATGATCGGCGTTGAAATTGTCGATGAGCGTAAACAAGCAGACCATATGGGTTCATTACCTGCAGATTCACAATTGGCTGCTGCAATTCAAACGGCTTGTTTCAACAATAAATTATTGCTTGAAAAAGGCGGTCGTAGCGGTACGGTGATCCGTTTACTTTGCCCATTAATCATTACTCAAGAAGAGTGTGAACAAGCGATTGCACGCTTTAAGAAAGCGGTTGCAGAAGCACTTGTTGCAGTTCGAGGCGCGTAATTTATGGTAGATTTTGCAGAACATCGTAAAGCGTTACTCTGCAATGATGCTCAATCTATTGCTGACTATGAGTCAGCAATGGGTGAGGCGACCAAAGCGGTCGCAGCATGGTTGCAAAACGACAAAATGTATACAGGCGGTAGTATTAAAGAACTTCGTCAAGCGATTTCTTTTAATCCATCTAAAGAAGGTTTAGGACTTCAACAATCGCTTGAGCGTATGGTTGAATTATTTCTAAACAAAAGCTTAAAAGTACATCATCCGCACTCACTAGCGCATTTGCATTGCCCAACTATGGTGACCAGTCAAATCGCTGAAGTGTTGATTAATGCAACGAACCAGTCGATGGACTCTTGGGATCAAAGCCCTGCGGGTTCTTTGATGGAAGTGCAGTTGATTGACTGGCTTCGTCAAAAAGTCGGTTATGGCGCAGGTCAAGCAGGCGTGTTCACTTCAGGTGGTACACAATCTAACTTGATGGGCGTATTACTTGCTCGTGACTGGTGTATTGCCAAGAACTGGAAAGACGAAAACGGTAATCCGTGGTCGGTTCAGCGCGATGGCGTGCCAAATGAAGCAATGCGTAATGTCAAAGTCATTTGTTCTGAAAATGCGCATTTCTCTGTGCAAAAGAACATGGCAATGATGGGCATGGGCTTCCAATCAGTCGTGACTGTTCCTGTCAATGAAAATGCTCAGATGGATGTAGATGCACTGGAAAAAACCATGGCGCATTTGCAAGCTGAAGGCAAAATCGTGGCATGTGTGGTTGCAACTGCGGGTACAACCGATGCAGGTGCAATTGATCCACTGAAACAAATTCGTGAAATCACTACCAAATATGGCGCGTGGATGCATATCGATGCTGCATGGGGTGGTGCATTGATTCTGTCAAATGACTACCGTTCAATGTTAGACGGTATTGAATTATCAGATTCGATCACATTGGATTTCCATAAACATTACTTCCAAAGCATTTCTTGTGGTGCATTCTTGTTAAAAGACGAAGCGAACTATCGTTTCATGCATTACGAAGCTGAGTATTTAAACTCTGCTTATGATGAAGAGCATGGTGTACCGAACTTAGTGTCTAAATCACTACAAACAACTCGTCGTTTCGATGCGTTGAAATTGTGGATGACCATTGAGAACTTAGGTGAAGAGCTTTATGGTTCGATGATCGATCACGGTGTGAAACTCACACGTGAAGTTGCAGATTATATCAATGCAACAGACGGTCTTGAAATGTTGGTAGATCCACAATTTGCGTCTGTGTTGTTCCGTGTGATTCCAGCAGGTTATCCTGTAGAGTTACTTGATACACTAAACCAAAACGTTGCAGATGAATTGTTTGCGCGTGGTGAAGCAAATATTGGTGTGACCAAAGTTGGCAATGTTCAATCATTGAAAATGACCACTTTAAGTCCAGTTGCAACTTTAGAAAACGTACAGAATTTGCTTGCACTTGTGCTTGCAGAAGCTGACCGTATTAAAGATGCGATTGCGGATGGTAGCTATACTCCTGCAATTGATTAATCATTGTATTCATCAACGAAAAACCCAGTTTTAAAACTGGGTTTTTTGATTTAAAAATGAAATTTTTAGCAACTTGTGTATTTCTTATTAAGTAAATTTAGGTTTCATCATGATCTGATTCTGTTCTTTAAAGTTTTTTAAAACAATGTAAGATTTTATATGTCCAATAAAATCACAAGCCAATAATCGCTCTGTGACAAAATGTGAAAGTTGTTCCAAATTTTCAGCAACAACCTTGAGCATATAGTCTGCATCTCCACTTAAAGAAAACGCCTCCTGAATTTGATCTTCACATTCAATCAAATCTTGAAAAGCCTGTTTTGATACGGCGCCATGCGTACTTAAATTAACATGAACCATTGCCATAACGTTTATTCCGAGTGCTTGAGGAAGAATTCGGGCGCTATAACCTAAAATAATGCCTTTTTGTTCTAAGATCTGTCGACGTCTAGAACATTGCGAAGCTGATAATCCAATCGTGTCACCAATTTCTTGATTGGTTAAACGTCCATTGCGTTGTAATGCTTGTATGATTTGCCAATCAAACTTATCCATTGCATAAAATCCTTTTATGATACACAAATCATGCATATTGCAAAAAATCTGTTTCTATTATGCATGAAATATAAAAATGAAATGCAATATTATTTTTATAAAGGGAATAATAATGTAAAGGAAAGTGAATATGTTAATAGAAATTGGTAAATACCTGAATAAACGTTTACAAGAGCTTGGAATTAAACATGTTTTTGGTGTGCCAGGTGATTTTAATTTATCTTACTTAGAGCAGATTGAAGAAGATAAACAGCTTGATTTTGTTGGCAATTGCAACGAGCTCAATGCCGCTTATGCTGCCGATGGTTATGCACGAATCAACGGTTTTTCTGCGCTTGCAACCACATATGGTGTAGGGGACTTAAGTGCGATCAACGGGATTGCAGGTGCTTATACTGAAAATGTTGCGGTGGTTCATATCTCAGGGATTCCACCTTTGCATGCAGTAAAAAATGGTGCACTTTTACACCATACCTTGGTTGATGGTAATTATGACAATATCATGAACTGTATGCGAGAGTTTACAGTGGCGCAGACCCGTTTAACACCTGCAAATGCAGCCAAAGAAATAGACCGTGTATTGCAACAATGTTTTATAGAAAAACGACCTGTGCACATCCAGCTTCCATCAGATATTACCCATGTCAAAATACAGGTGGAAGACCAGCCTTTAAATTTTGTTATGCCGAAAAGTGATCCTGAATTACTTGAAAATGCAATTGAAATACTGGCGAGTGCGATTGTGCATGCAAAAAGCCCAGTGCTTTTGATTGATAATGAAGCGCAAATCTTCCAAGTGACGCAGCTTGTTGAAAAATTAGCAAACCAATATGCAATTCCTTATGTGTGTTTAAGCACAGCGAAAAATATTGTTGATGAATCCTCACAATTGTTTGCAGGTGTCTATGTGGGCGCAGCAAGTCAGCAAATCGTCCGTCAATTGGTTGAGAATTCAGATTGTTTAATAGCGATTGGCGCACGATTTACAGATGTGGGTTCTGGGTATTTTACCCATCAAATTAATCCCAAAACGTTTGTAGATATTAAGCAGTATGATTTAAATATTTTTGGTCAAAACTTTCCTGCGATTGAATTATCTGAATTGTTGACTGCACTTTGTGATGCATTACCTACTCGAAAAGTCCTCAAACCTGTATTAGAGGCAACGCCTTTTGTACCGCAAAGTATTCAAGCTTCACGAAAGCTTTCACATGATATTTTGTGGAAATATATCGGTGCATTTTTAAAAGAAAATGATGTGGTCATTGGTGAAGTAGGTACTTCAAATTCTGCTCTATCAGGTATTAGATTGCCAAAAACAGCAAAATACATCGCTCAGCCAATTTGGGGTTCGATTGGTTATACCTTGCCAGCATTATTAGGGGCAATGAAAGCAGCACCAAAACGTCGTCATGTTTTGTTTATTGGTGATGGTTCTATACAACTGACTATGCAGGAACTTTCAACGATTATTCGACATGATCTTAAGCCGATTATTTTTGTCATTAATAATGGTGGTTATACCATTGAACGTTTGATCTTAGGAGAAAAAGCAGCTTATAACGACATTCAAAACTGGAAATATACCGAAATGGTTCATGTATTTAATGGGAAAAATACCTATGAAACATGTATCGTGGAAACGGTTTTAGAGCTTGAGCAAGCCTTAGAAAAAATCAATGATCATCAGCATTTATCGTTTATTGAATTAAAACTACCCGCGATGGATGCGCCACTTAGCCTACAAAAATTTGCTGATGTCGTAGCTCGTTATGACTATGGGGATCATGCTTACCAAAAACTAAAAATGCCTGAACAGTATATAAAATGTCAGGATGCGATTTCGTTTTGACGCAAAGAGGAAATGTAGTGGCAGTGCTACATTTCCTCTTCTTTTTTATTTTCCAATTCAAGTTATTTCTAAAATGTGATGCTAATCAAACTATGATCTTTAAGGTATGAGCCGGTAAAGATTATTTCTTCTAAAAAAGTTGTCATGGATACGACAACACAGGAGTTAATATGGAAATTCAGGAAAAAAATACCCTAAAAAAAGAGCTTTCCAATCGTCATATTCAATTGATTGCACTAGGTGGTGCAATCGGAACAGGTTTATTTCTTGGGCTTTCTCAAACCATTAAGCTTGCAGGACCTTCAGTATTGTTAGGTTATGCTTTGGCAGGTGTGATTGCATTTTTGATCATGCGACAACTCGGTGAAATGGTCGTACATGAGCCTGTTAGTGGTTCTTTTAGTTATTTTGCCAATAAATATCTAGGTAAAATGGCTGGCTTTATGTCAGGTTGGAATTATTGGGTGTTGTATGTTTTGGTCAGTATGGCAGAACTTTCTGCGATTGGTACATTTATACATTTTTGGTGGCCTGAGATTCCAACATGGTTAACAGCACTTTTCTTTTTTATTTTGATGAATGGGATTAACCTCATTGATGTAAAGTTTTTTGGTGAATCTGAATTTTTATTTTCAATGATTAAAATTGTGGCGATTTTGAGCATGATTGGTTTTGGTGCTTATTTGTTGTTGAGTGGACAAGCAGGTTCGCAGGCGAGCGTGAGCAATCTTTGGCAATTCGGTGGGTTTTTCCCCAATGGTATACATGGCTTTATCATGGCTATGGCGATGATTATGTTTGCTTTTGGTGGGCTTGAGTTGATTGGGATTGCGGCGGCAGAAACTAAAAATCCTCAGAAAACCATTCCGAAAGCAGTCAATCAAATTGTATACCGTGTGCTGATTTTTTATGTCGGTGCGATTGGAATTTTACTTTGTTTATATCCATGGAATCAGGTTGCACAAGGCGGTAGTCCATTTGTATTAATTTTCCAATCTTTAAATAGTGGTGGCGTGGCAAATGTTTTAAATTTTGTGGTGTTGATTGCAGCCATCTCAGTTTATAACAGTTGTATTTATTGCAATACACGAATGTTACATGGTTTGGCTGAACAGGGGAATGCACCTCAATTTCTCAAGAAAGTGAATAAACGTGGCATTCCTGTGAATGCTGTTCTATTGTCATCGGCTGTGACAGCACTTTGTGTTTTGATCAACTACATCATGCCAAGCAAAGCATTTGAACTTTTAATGATGTTGGTGGTCTCCGCATTGGTGATTAACTGGTTGATGATTTCAATTACACATTTAAAATTTAGAAAAGTAATGTTAAGCACAGGTGAGCAGACTTCATTTAAGAGTTTGTTTGCACCGTGGTCAAATTATCTCACGATTGCTTTTGTATTCTTTATCTTGATTGTGATGAGTTTTACACCAGATATGCGTATTGCCGTGGTGATGATTCCTGTGTGGTTGATATTTTTAGGGGTTATGTATATGACAAAATATCGTAAAAAAGCCCCAATCATGTCTGAGGTAGGTATTTCTCGCTAAATAAAATGTTCTAGACTTGTCGTTAAAGTTTTCCCGAAATTGTTTTGTAGAATCATTTTTTGCAATAATTCGAGTAATTTTTGAGAAACCGAGTTAATCATTTAACTCGGATTTTTTATGTTTATTATTTATCTTTGATCATTCAAAGAATTAAAGCATAATTGTTCATATATTTAAGAATAAATTTTTAGCAGATTATGCCTATTCAAACTGTGAAAACATGGCGGCATGTAACTACAAAACAAAATCAACAGGTGATGAAAAATGTTGCTCGACTATGGAAAATAGGTGAACAAGCAACATCAACACAAAATATTTTAGATGGATTGCATCCTTGGGGTGAGTGTAAAGATTTATATTTCCACAATTTTATTGCCCATTTATTCATAGTTTTAGGTGTTTTTATTCTGATTTTTGGTTGGATGATTCATGTTTATATTCCCTATGCTTTGACTTTCTTGGTCGGTCTATTGTGTTTATTTTTTGCTTATTTAATTTATGAACCTCGTTCACCGATTGAAGAGGTTATTTATTTTTTAGAGCAACGTATGATCGTGTTGCGTTATGATTTAAATTTTAATCGTGTTCCAAGCTTTTTGCCACAAAGTAGTAACTCACTTTTGGTTATGAGTAAATTAAAGCAATCTTTTCCTTTATTTTCAAAGGGAAATGCAACAAATGAAATTACTCAATATATTGCTACAACATGGGAGATTGAACATAAAAAATACCCAGTCTTATTGTTTCATTATTATTACATCAATGAATTGCCAATGAGTCAGTTCAATAAAGATCAGAATAAAATGCAAGGGATACGCAAAGATCAGTGGGGTGTTTTTATTTTTGATATGCCTCGTTTAGGTTTTGCAGTAACTAATCAGCGCCATGCATTTTTTGAACCTTATACACAAAAATGGTCAACCAGTGATATTTTAGTGAATGAAAATCTTAGGATATTTGGGCATGATCAAAATCAACTTGCACGTCATATTAGCCCAATGATGACTTTAAAATTGAGTGATTTTTTTCAAGATTATTCAGGTGAAGTTGTATTTCATTTTGCAGAAGATATGTTGTGCTATATGGGAAATCAAAATTTATTTCAGCAATCACAACAGAAACAACAAATTCGTGATATTTCCACACTTCGTGGGCATTTAAGAACTTTTAGGATGCCTGAATATGAAAAATTTAAACGTAGCATGTTAAGCTTAATCACATAAACAATAATAAGGAGAATGTGAAATGGGGATCATCATTTTTATTGCAATTTTCGTCCTTGTATTTATTTGGGCAGTGATTATTCGTAATAATATTGTTCGTTATTTTAATGCAACCAAACGAGCTTGGGCTGAAGTTGCAAATTTTGAAGTACAAAAAGCCAAAATTTTAGGCAATCTAGAACAAGTTTTGACAAAATATACTGAGTTTGAAAAATCGACTTTAGAAAAGGTCACTGAATTACGTCAACAAATTTTAAATCTCAATTTGAATCATACAGATGTTTCTCAATTGCAACATATTGAAAAGCTCAGTCAAGATTTGATAAAAAATTTAAATGTCGTGGTAGAAAATTATCCTGAACTCAAAGCAGATCAGATTTATCTAAAAATGATGGATGAGATTCAAGAGCAGAATGAAAATGTGGGCGCAGCCATTACGATTTTTAATCGAAATGTTGAAGAATTTAACAATACAATTCAGGTTTTTCCAAACAATTTAATTAATACATTGACCTTATCAAAAAAGGCAATACGTCCATTTTCAGATCCAATTTTGTTGAAAAATTTTGATTATCGACCAAATTTTTAAAATAATAAAATTGCTTTTATTGTTAAATATCCAAAAACTGCATGATCTTTGCGGTGTTTGGAAATTGTTCAATATTTATATTCATGATTATCTATTCCTATCTTTAGAAATGCTCAATGAATGAGCTTTCAAAATAAAAATATGCGAAAAATGTCATAAAAATTATGATGTTTGCACAGGGATTAAAAGGATATTATCATGAAGACATTAGAACAAGCGCATCAAGATTTTGATTATGAAGCATTGATTTCAAAGAGTTTAGTGGGCACAGCACAAGCACTGAATGCGTATATTGAATGTTGTGAACGTTATGTTGGCTCAGACAAAGTTGCTCTGATTTGGCAAGCGAAAGATGGCAGATCTGAACAATGGACGTTTGAGCAACTTGCGGAAGCTTCAGGAAAATTAGCCAATTACTTTAAGCATGTGGGGATTCAAACTGGGGATTGTATTGCAGGTTTATTGCCACGTACGCCTGAGTTATTAATCACTATTTTGGCAACATGGCGAATTGGTGCAATTTATCAGCCTTTATTTACTGCTTTTGAGTCGAAAGCGATAGAGCATCGCCTTGATACTGCCAATACTCAACTAGTTGTGACCAATTCAGAGCAACGAAGTAAATTAAATCATATTGAAGTTGCACAAATTTTGACGGTCTATACAGATCAACATGAGAAAAAAATTGACCCAGATTTTTGGCAAGAAGTCGATAAACAACATGCAGCATTTGAAGCTGTACAACTTGGTTTTGATGATGATTTTTTAATGATGTTTACCTCAGGAACGACAGGTTTGGCAAAATCTGTTCCTGTTCCTTTAAAGGCAGTTTTGGCATTTAAAGAATATATGTTGCATGCAGTTGGATTAACTGAAGAAGATTCGTTTTGGAATTTAGCTGACCCTGGTTGGGCGTATGGTTTGTATTATGGTATTACAGGTCCATTGGCGTTGGGGCATAGCATCATGATGGATGAGCGTGCATTTAGTGTAGATAATGCCTTGGAAATAATCAAAAAATACAAAGTCAGTAATTTAACAGGTTCACCGACCGCTTTTCGTATGTTTTTTGGCTTTAAAGAAAAATTTGATGCTTCAATTCAAGCGCATTTGCGTGTGGTCAGTAGTGCAGGTGAACCCTTAACGCCTGAAGTGATTCATTGGTTTAAGCAAGATTTAAAGGTCAATATTTTTGATCAGTATGGGCAAACTGAATTGGGAATGGTGATCGGTAATCATCATGCTTTGCAGCATCCAGTGAAGATTGGTTCAGCAGGTTTTGCAAATCCTGGACATCGTTTTGCTGTACTCAATCAAAAGCATGAAGAAGTCGAGCGTGGTGAGATTGGAACATTGGCAATTGATTTTTCACAATCTCCCCTAACATGGTTTAAAGGTTATGGTGGTAATAACCGTAAATCATTTGTTGGGCATTATTATTTAACAGGTGATACGGTCAAACTCAATGAGTTAGGCGGGATTGATTTTGTGGGTCGTGCTGATGATGTGATTACAACATCAGGCTATCGTGTAGGTCCTTTTGATGTTGAAAGTACACTTTTAGAATGTGTAGAAGTATTAGAGTCAGCAGTCATTGGTAAACCAGATATAGAACGTACTGAAATTGTCAAAGCTTTTGTGGTTTTGAAACCTCAAGTTGCGGCATCGGCTGCATTAGCCAATCAATTACAAGATTATGTGCGTTCTCGTTTATCTAAACATTCATATCCACGTGAGATCGAGTTTGTAGAGCATTTGCCAAAAACATCGAGTGGAAAAATTCAGCGTAATTTATTGAAACAACAAGAAATTGCAAAGCTACAGATGATACAACAAGCCGTTTAAGTGTTTCAGCACTCCTCTAAGCACCCGAAATGGGTGCTTTGATTTTTGCATCTACCTTTTGATTCAGGTCATAAAACGGTTTTTATAGGTTGATCATTTAATGCGGAAATTGCACACCACATTTGACACATTCAGCAATATGTAAATGTTGCATCTCATATTGAACAAAGTGATGTTTACAAAATAATTGTTTAAACGCTTTAAACATTTGCCATTTACTCCTTTTATAAAAAGATAAAAATGATCTAAATTCATTGAGCGAATGAAGCTGATTTGAATAAATTAGGTTGCTTAAAAATTATTCTACATTATTTAAAAATATTGTCAAATTTCAATAATTTAAATTTAATTTAATGAGTTTTGAAATTAAGTATTTAAAGTTAAATCTCCTAATCACAGTAGATCAACTATAATAATACTTCAACTGATCAAGATTCATCTGAAAAGGATATTCCTGTGGTAACAGAACTTGCGCTAGATTTGGAACTCAGTGATGCAGAAATGCATCTTTATTCACGTCAAATACTGCTTGATGGTTGGGATATTGAAGCGCAGGAAAAATTAAAACTTGCCAATGTACTTATTGTGGGATGTGGCGGAATTGGTTGTACCACTGCTGAATTGCTTGCACGTGCAGGTGTAGGGAAAATTACTCTGATTGATGCAGATACAGTAGAAATGAGTAATTTACAACGACAAATCGCGTATAGTCAGCAAGATATTGGTTTTTATAAAGCCGAAATTTTGGCGAAACGACTACAACAAATTAATCCTTTTATACAGGTTGAAAGTATTACAGAAAAACTCACATCACAAAATGCTGAGCAACTCATTCATGCTCAAGATTTAGTCTTAGATGGTTGTGATAACTTTGAAACTCGCTATTTGGTTAATCAAATGTGTACTCAGCATAATATTGCTTTGATTAGTGCTTCTGCGATTGGTTTTCAAGGGCAATTGTTTATGGTGGCAGAGCATTCGGCATGTTATGAGTGTCTATTTCCCAAAGAACAACATGCCAATGAAAGCTTACGCTGTGCTGATACAGGTGTTTTGGCAACGACCCCGAATGTAATGGCGAGTTTGCAAGCACATCATGCACTTTTATATTTGGGTTTAAATCGGATGGCGTTGAAACAAAAACTCTTGCTTTGGGATGGCTTAACAATGAAACAACGAATTTTAAGCTTTGAAAAAGATCAAGATTGTGCAAACTGTCAGGCAAGCCATACTGCAAATGTCATTTAATTTGTTAAACTCAATCCCATTATTTTTATTCTTTGCTTGTACTTAGACATGATGAAAAACAAAATTTTCTTAGATGGACTGCGCTCCGTTGCCCGTGTCGGTGAAACGGCAGTGATTGCAGCAAAAGCGGGCATTAAATATGCCACTGAAAAACCAAGTAATGCAAAATTGATGCGAGAGACTTTCGAGTCTTTAGGCTCAACCTATATTAAACTCGGACAATTTGTTGCGAGTACACCTTCATTATTTCCACGTGAATATGTGGAAGAGTTTCAAGGCTGTCTAGATCAAACGCCTTATTTACCTTTTAGCTATGTGAAAACTGTGTTAGCTGAAGAGTTTGCGGGTCGTGATTTGACTGAGATTTTTGCTTCTATTGAAGAAAAGCCTTTAGCTTCTGCTTCTATTGCTCAAGTACACGCAGCAAAACTGGTCAGTGGCGAAGATGTTGTGATTAAAGTACAAAAACCAGGTGTAGAAACCATTCTTTATACCGATTTGAATGTACTACATTGGGCAACGAAACTGCTTGAAAAAGCAGTGCCTAAAGTAAAATTTGCTTCATTGGCAGACATTGTAGATGAAATCAAAACACGTATGGTACGTGAGGTTGATTTTATTGAAGAAGCCAAAAACTTAGATGATTTTGTGAATTATTTAAACGTTTCACAAAATCATGCAGCAACTGCACCGAAAGTTTATCACCAATATTCAACACGCCGTGTCTTAACCATGCAGCGTTTATATGGTGTGCCACTGACTGACTTTGAAGTTGTTAAAAAAGTGGCAAAAGACCCATCACAAGTATTAATTACCGCGATGAATACATGGTTCGGTAGTTTAATGATGTGTGAAAGTTTCCATGCCGATTTGCATGCAGGTAACCTGATGTTACTTGAAGATGGTCGTATAGGTTTTATTGATTTTGGTATCGTAGGTCAATTAAACCCACAAGTATGGACAGCATGTATGGCATTTATGGATGCTTTACAACGTACTGACTATATTTTAATGGCTGAAAATATGCTGAAAATGGGCATGACAGATCAACAAATTGACACCAAAGTGCTTGCTGCTGATTTGGAGCGTTTATTTAGTGGTGTTTTATTGACAGATCCACAGCAAATCATGACCTCAAATCCTTCTGACCTCAATGACATTATGTTAGATATGGTGGCAGTAGGCGAGCGCCATGGCATTCGTTTCCCACGTGATTTTGCTTTATTATTTAAGCAAATGTTGTATTTTGATCGTTTTATGCGTGTTCTTGCGCCATATACTGATATTTATGCAGATCAACGTTTGCAAATGGTACAAAATCTAGATCCTGCAACTTTATTGAAGCAGTGATTGAGTGTTCCTTCTCTTAAAATGGAAGTGATAAGGGAGTTTTTATTGGAAAATTCCCTTAAATATCTCCTTTTTTTAAAGGAAGTCTTTTTTAAATTGAAATAGAGAATTTGAGTGTCATGGATGCAATTATTATTGAAGGTTTGAAAGTTGATACAGTTGTCGGCTGTTTTAATTGGGAGCGACAGATTATTCAACCTTTGATGCTAGATTTGACGATACATACATCTTTGCAACAAGCGGCAGATTCAGATGAGTTAGTGGATACGCTGAATTATGCAGAGATTTGTGAAATTTCAGCTCAGGTTATTCAAGAGGCTGCCCCAAAATTAATCGAACATGCCGCAAAATTAGTGTTGAATGCACTTTTTACTACCTTTCCTGCAATTGAATCTATTATCATTGTGGTTCGTAAGCCTGCCATTATCCCGCAAGCAAATTCTGTAGGAATTCGTCTTGAACGCCACCGAAATGATTTTCGCCCTAGCGCTAGCCAGTAATCATCAACCTAAGTACTATTTTCAAAATACTTTTGCTCAAATTTCAACTTTGGGCGAGGTGATCTTTTCCAATATTTACGTTATTCCTTGTCGTGATGGCGTAGGTGCAGAATATTGGAATGCTGCTTGTTTACTAAAAAGTACCTTATCTTTAGATGAAATACAGACGATTTTAAAGAAAATGGAACAGGATTCAGGACGAGTCAGACCTTCACACCAAATTTCTTTAGATATTGATTTGATTGCATGGGGCAAAGACCTAAGTGCAATGCAATTTAACCCGAAAAAATTACCTTTGGCTTTAGATGTAAAAATACCCATGCGTAATATTTGGGAAAATCCAATTTTTAATCATACAGCTCATCAATATCCGCAAGTTTTTCTTCATTCTTCAGTTTAATTTTCAAAGAATATCTTGATCAATAAATCTATCTTTAGAATATTTGGTTGAGTGATTATTTTTAAGAAAAAATAAAATGTAATCGCTGATCATATTTTATTTTATCGCTCAGTATTTTTATTTTGGTATAATTAAACTATTGTTTGAATGATTATTTTCGTTATTGTTTATTTTATATCTGTGTATTATATCTTGAGTAAGTCGTGTATAAGTATATTTTGAATAGAACTTTTTTATGACTAGTTTATAACTGGAGTGATATGTTTTATAAAATAAGATCAAGCACTTAAATTTATTTCTTTGAGATTGATTTGTAGATCTAAAAATATTCTTTAGAAAATTTAATTAAATTGCAAACTAAATCACATTTTTGGTGTTAAAATAGATGAAAGTCGCTAAGAATAGAAAACTCATGGTCAAGATAATCGTATTATTTTCTCTAAGCTCACTTTTTCTTGTTGGTTATTGGACATATATTGATACCAATAAACGTAAGCAACAAGACATGTTAAAGCTCATTCAAGAAGCCAATAAAAATATTTTATCGGTGGAAAACAATCCGCATAATAATATGAATTATGTGAAATAGTGATTGAATTGGTTATGGTGATTTTGTATTTTTAAAAAATAAATAAACAATATGGTATAATTTGCCAATCATACAAAGATAGAGAATAAGGTAATAATTTTGATTGCCTTAAAACGTAGAAAAAGCTGCATTTTTGCAGCTTTTTTAATTAACGTTATCTTTATTTATCTTGCTACTTTGGTATGTAAATTGAATGTATTCTACATAATACTGTGTGGGATTTTCATTTTTTATGCCTATAACTCTTTTAATGAATAGCTCAATTTTCATAGGGGCTCAACAATGACGACTCCAAATCCTTCTGCGGGTTTGCTTGAACGCTTATTCAAACTCAGTGAGAACAAAACCACGTTCAAAACTGAAATTATTGCAGGTGTAACAACATTTTTAACAATGTGTTACATCATCATTGTGAACCCATTGATCTTATCTGAAACAGGGATGGATCATGGGGCTGTATTTGTTGCAACCTGTTTAGCTGCTGCTATTGGCTGTTTTGTCATGGGGCTAGTTGCTAATTATCCAATCGCACTTGCACCAGGAATGGGCTTAAATGCTTACTTTACTTATTCTGTATGTTTGGGAATGGGTGTGCCTTGGCAAACCGCTTTAGCTGCTGTATTTGTTTCAGGTTTGGTGTTCATTGCAATCAGCATGTTTAAGATCCGTGAAGCGATTGTAAATGCTATTCCGATGTCATTAAAGTTTGCGATTGGTGGCGGTATTGGTTTGTTCCTTGCTTTGGTCGCATTGAAAAATGCAGGTCTTATTGTTGCAAATCAGGCAACTTTAGTGGGTTTAGGTGATTTAAAAAATCCAACTGTTTTATTTGCACTTTTTGGCTTTTTACTGGTTGTTGTCATGCATCATTTTAAAGTGCGTGGTGCAATTATTATCAGTATTTTAGTGGTGACAGCTTTATCGACGGTGATGGGCTATAACGACTATAAAGGTGTGGTGGGGTCAATTCCATCTATTGCACCAACGTTTATGCAAATGGATTTTGAAGGTCTATTTACAGCGAGTTTAATTGGTGTAATTTTCGTATTTTTCTTGGTCGATTTATTTGACTCAACAGGAACTTTGGTTGGGGTTTCTCATCGTGCAGGCTTACTCAAAGATGGTAAATTACCACGTTTGAAAAAAGCACTCTTTGCTGACTCTACAGCAATTGTAGCTGGTGCGGCTTTGGGAACATCTTCAACAACACCTTATATTGAGTCATCAGCAGGGGTTGCTGCGGGTGGTCGTACAGGTTTAACTGCCATTGTGGTCGGTTGTCTGTTCATTGCTTGTTTATTCTTAGCACCTTTAGCACAATCTGTTCCTGGTTTTGCCACTGCACCTGCATTATTGTTTGTTGGTGTGTTGATGATTCAAGGGATTACCAACATTGAATGGGATGATATTACTGAAGCTGTCCCAGCATTTTTAACCATTGTATTTATGCCATTTACCTATTCAATTGCTGATGGTATTGCAATGGGCTTTATTAGCTATGCTTTGGTTAAATTACTCACAGGTAAAGCTGCAACAGTACCTTATATGGTGTGGATTATTGCTCTACTTTGGGTGATTAAATTTGTGTATTTTGGTGGCTAATTCAGCATTTTTTTTAAGGGTGTAAACTCAGTTTGCACCCTTTTTTATTTTCATATTTTAAAAAATTTAGATTGAGGTTTTCATATGAATCAAGCAGAACTCATTCGTGCATTACCAAAAGCAGAGCTACATGTACATATTGAGGGAACTTTTGAGCCAGAACTGATGTTTGCCATTGCTCAACGTAACCGCATTGAAATTCCCTATAAATCTATAGAGGAAGTCAAGCAGGCGTATAACTTTCATAATTTACAGTCATTTTTAGACATTTATTATGCTGGTGCAAATGTTCTGATTTATGAACAAGATTTTTATGATTTGGCTTGGGCGTATTTTGAAAAATGTGCAGAAGATCATGTTGTACATACAGAAATATTTTTTGACCCTCAAACACATACAGATCGTGGTATCGCTTTTGAAACAGTCATTACTGGACTAAAACGTGCATGTGATGATGCACATGAAAAGTTAAATATTAGTTCGCATCTTATTATGTGTTTTTTACGTCACTTAAGTGAAGATGTGGCATTTGAAACTTTACAACAGGCACTTGCCTATAAAGATCAAATCATTGCGGTAGGGTTAGATTCTAGTGAAGTTGGACATCCACCTTCAAAATTTGAACGTGTTTTTGCCAAAGCACGTGAAGCTGGCTTTCTTGTGGTTGCACATGCAGGTGAGGAAGGTCCAGCAGATTATGTTTGGCAAGCTTTAGATCTGCTTAAAGTCAATCGTATTGATCATGGTGTTCGCTCTGAAGAAGATGAAACTTTAATGCAACGTTTAATTGCTGAAAAAATGCCTTTGACCGTTTGCCCACTGAGCAATTTAAAGTTATGTGTTGTTGATGATATGGCACAGCATAATATTCAGCGTTTACTACAACAAGGCGTAAAAGTGACGGTAAATTCGGATGATCCATCTTATTTTGGGGGATATATGAATGACAATTATTTTGCGATCGCAGAAGCTTTAAATTTAACGACAGAGGAGCTCAAACAGTTGGCTAAAAATGCGTTTGAAGCTTCTTTTATTACAGATGCTGAAAAGAAAATGTGGATTGAACGTATAGATGCATTGATCTAAATGTTGTGTGTTTAATTCTCAAAAGCAGCATTAAGTGATGCTGCTTTTGACTATTTTATAAAGATTGGGTTATTTAAACTGTATATCTTAGCGCATAAGAAATATGGAAAATAGATTTAATCTTTTTGGCGAGTCATACTACGTAAAACATTATCTTTATCAACAAAATGATGCTTTAACGCTGCTGCGATATGACCAACTAAAAGTAAACCTGCTGCCCAAGAAAGATAAATATGTAATGGTTTTACAATGTCCATCAAGTCTGGATTGTCCTGAACTAATCTTGGAATTTCAAATAAATATAAAACAGGAACAGGGTGTCCTGCACTCCAACTAAATAAACAACCTGTAATCGGGAGAGCCAACAACATAAAATAAAGTGCTAAATGACCTAAATGAGCCAGTGTTTTCATCATCGGCGACATGGTGTCAGGGAGCGCAGGCGTAGGGTGTGTATAGCGCCAAAATATACGAATAATCACTAAAAAAAGAATGGTTGACGCAATATTTTTATGAAAAGTGATGACATCACCTTTAAAGCTACCATCAGCTTCATAGCTTAAAAAATTACCACTATAAAAACCAATGAACCAAGCACTAATGAAAATAATTGCCATAATCCAATGTAGCCATTGAGCTGTTCTTGTGTAATACATTTTATTTTGTGACATTGCTAAAATTACATATTTGCAGGGAGTCTATATCCTAGCGAATTTTTAAATGCGATACCTATGTTAATTTTGCAACGATAGAGCACTAATTTTGCAACGCTGTTTGAAAAAGTGTACGCTTTCTAAACAAATAGCCTTTCGTTACAAGAATACGTTCAAGATAGAGTTTTCTCGGTCAAAGAGTTTGGGCACAATATGCCCACGAAATTTTCATAAAAAGGAAAATACTGTGAAAAAATTGATTGCAACACTTGCGCCTATCGCTTTAGTTTTGACAGCATGTGCATCAACGACAGGCACAACGGGGAATAATTCAGCAGCAACGACTACACAGCAATTGGGTACTGCGGCATTAAAAATTGCGATTAATGCGAAATGTACAACTGAACTGAATAATTTACCTGCTTGGCAAACTGCAACAAAGTTAATGACTACTGAACAAAAAACCAATGTTCAAGGTGAAATTTGTGGCTGTGTGAGCGACAAGGCACCGCAAAGTGTAACAGCAGTAGACTTAGCAACGGCTGCAATTGACCCTCAAGCAAGAGCAACGATTGTATCAAATGCTGTGACGAAAACGATCAATGCGTGTGTAGCAGAAGCTGTAAAATAATTTGTGTTATACTTTATAGAGGCTGACTTGTTCAGCCTCTTTTTTTGTGGGTGAATATATGATGTTAATTGCTGGTGTTGATGAGGCTGGGCGTGGACCTTTAGTGGGGTCTGTGGTTGCAGCGGCTGTAATTTTAGATCCAAATAATCCAATTGAAGGCTTAAATGACTCTAAAAAAATAAGTGAAAAGAAACGTGAAAAGTTATTTATTGAGATTAAGGAAAAGGCGTTAGCTTGGGCAATTGCAGAAGCTTCACATACAGAAATTGATGAACTTAATATTTTACAAGCCTCATTATTAGCGATGCGAAGAGCTGTTGAGGCTTTGAATATAAAACCTGAACATGTATTGGTCGATGGCAATAAAGTACCACAAGGCTTAACCATGAGTTGTGATGCGATTGTTGGAGGTGATGCTTTACATGCAGAAATTTCTGCTGCAAGTATTTTAGCTAAAGTGACACGAGATCATGACATGGTCGCACTTGATGAAAAATATCCTCAGTATGGTTTTGCTAAACATAAAGGTTATCCAACCAAAGCGCATTTTGAAGCGATTGAAGAACATGGTGTGATTGATCAACACCGTCGTAGTTATGCACCTGTAAAAAAAGCATTGGGTTTAGTTGAATAGTTTATCTAAAAAGTAATGTATTTTTCTTGCTTACTATAAATTTAAAGCGGCCTCTTGAGCCGCTTTATACTTTCCAAATTAGCAATAACTTAGCGATTAAAGTTATTGTTATTTTGAGAGTAGTTATCATCTTCAAACGAAGGTTGATAATCTTGATCAATATGTTGAAGATGTTCGTGCATCGCACGTTCGTGTTGGATACGCTGGTAAATTTCTTCACGATGGACAGAAACTTCTTTAGGCGCATTAACACCAATACGAACTTGATTACCTTTGACACCAAGCACAGTTACACTGACTTGATCTCCAATCATTAATGTTTCTCCGACACGACGGGTCAGAATCAGCATGTTTATCTCCTTGCAAAACGCTAAACCTGCAATGAATTTCTTTAGAAAGCAACTTTGAAAACAGAGAGCATTTTAACAGAATAATGTGATCAAGTTTTCACTTTAAATCACTCTGATGAAATTTTTTACAACCTCAGAGCTTAATATAACAGAGCCACTATAAAAAACTATAGTGGCTCCGTCATTTTGTAGGGCAAAATTGCCAATAAATTGTCAATTTTGTTCAAATATTAAGCACGTGTGCTAGATTCACCATGTTCACGGTCTAAACCGAAAGCAGTATGAAGTGTGCGAACAGCAAGTTCTAAGTAATTTTCTTCGATAATGACAGAAATTTTGATCTCAGAAGTTGAAATCATTAGGATGTTAATGCCTTCATCTGCAAGCGCAGTAAACATTTTACTTGCAACACCTGCATGTGAGCGCATACCTACACCCACGATTGAAACTTTAACGATGTCATCACGAGTAGCAACTTCACGCGCATTAATTGCTTTTGCTGTATCTTCTAAGATTGCTTTGGCTTTTTTAAGTTCGCCACGGTTAACCGTAAATGTAAAGTCAGTTGTACCGTCTTCTTCAACGTTTTGGATAATCATATCCACTTCAACATTTGCAGAACCAATCGGAGACAAAATTTTAGATGCAATACCTGGCTCATCAGGTACACCTAAAATAGTTAATTTTGCTTCGTCACGATTAAATGCGATACCTGAAATAATAGGATTTTCCATGTTGTCTTCCGCTTCAGTGGTGATTAGTGTCCCAACGTTTTTCTTAAATTCTTCGTCGAATGCGCCATCATCGTCATTATCAAAACTTGATAATACGCGTAAAGGCACTTGGTATTTTCCAGCAAATTCAACGGAACGAATTTGTAGAACTTTAGAACCAAGTGATGCCATTTCAAGCATTTCTTCAAATGAAATACGATCAACTTTTTTGGCTTTTGGTGCAACACGAGGGTCAGTGGTATAAACACCGTCTACATCAGTATAGATTTGGCATTCATCAGCTTTTAACGCTGCTGCAAGTGCAACACCTGTTGTATCTGAGCCACCACGACCTAAAGTAGTCGTATTGCCTTGTTCGTCTACACCTTGGAAACCAGCAACAACAATGACATTGCCAGCATCTAAAAGTGAAGTCATAACTTCTGTGTCAATTGACTCAATACGTGCTTTGGTAAATGAGTTGTCTGTTTTAATCCCAACTTGGCGACCTGTTAGTGATTGTGCAGAAACTCCAATAGAGTTTAGCGCCATCGCTAACATAGAAATCGTTACCTGTTCACCAGTAGACACCATTTGGTCTAACTCGCGTGGGTCTGGGGTTTCGGTAATGGCTTTCGCTAAAGCCAATAAGCGGTTGGTTTCACCACTCATTGCAGAAACAACCACAACCACCTTGTGACCATGATCATGCCAGCGCTTTATACGACGAGCTACATTTAAAATGCGCTCGGGAGTCCCCATTGAGGTACCGCCATATTTTTGAACGATTAATGCCATAACTTTCCTTACCAAGTAAATAAGTCTAACGACTTAAAGCACTTACACATATTTGAAAACCAGACTTTGCTGGATGTTTCAAAATACCACGTAGCTCGTAAATTTCCCCTTTATTTAAAGTAGGAAGTTCATATCGATACTTTGTGTCAGAGAGGCGAGTTGCTTTAACTTGCCCCTTTGGACTCCATAATTGCAATCCTGTGAATGGCTTAGAATCTAAACGAATAAATTCTAATGTCACAGGTTGCTTAATATAGATTCGATTGTAAAGTTCAGTTTTTACAATCTTCTTTTCAACATAATCAAAAGGCATAAACTCACAATACGGCAAGGCTTTGCTCGGAACATGTAATTGATAATATGTACTCGCAAAAAGCATTGGGCTGAATAAAAATAAACAACACAATGCGAGCCTTGTCATCATGTGAGTGACCTTATTTTGCAGCAATCCACGCAGATAATTCTGTCATTACGCGATCAAACTGCTCATTCAATGGTGCGCCACCTTGAGCAAGGTCTGGTTTACCGCCACCTTTACCACCCAATTCAGTTGCTAAGTGTTTAATAATGTCGCCTGCTTTAATATTGGCAGTAAAATCTTTCGCGACTGAGGCAATCAAACTCACTTTATCGCCATCTACACCTGCAATTACAATAACTGCATTATTAAGTTTAGATTTGACACTGTCATGAAGGTGACGGACTGATTTTGCATCTTGACCTTGTACAGTTGCGATCAAGGTTTGACGACCAGCGATATCTTGAACTTGACCAATAAGATCTGAAGCTTGGAAATTTGCCAATTTTTGATTCAATTGCTCAATTTGTTTTTGCAATTGATGTGCTGTTTCTACAGTGGCTTCAACTTTCTCAACCGTTTGATCTTTTTGTGCTTTGAGCAAATCATTGATGTGAACAATGTCAGCATCCACTTTTTGAACCACTTCAAGTGCTTTCGTACCTGTAACCGCTTCGATACGACGTACACCCGCAGCAACACCACCTTCAGATGTGATTTTGAATAGACCAATATCACCTGTACGTTTTACGTGAATACCACCACAAAGTTCGATCGAGAAGTTTTTCTCATCTTTTGTTGTACCCATAGAGAGTACACGTACTTCGTCACCGTATTTTTCGCCAAACAGCATCATTGCGCCTTTTTCTTTGGCAGCATCAATGTCAAGCAGTTCGGTAGAAACGGCAGTGTTGGCAATCACTTCAGCATTGACAATACGTTCAATTTGCTGAATTTGTGCAAATGAAACAGGTTGGTCGTTGGCAAAGTCAAAACGTAAAATGTCAGAAGCAACCAAAGAGCCTTTTTGTTGTACATGCTCGCCAAGAACTTGACGTAAAGCAGCATGTAAAAGGTGAGTTGCAGAGTGGTTGCGAGCTGTTGCATCACGGATATCTGCTTTTACAATCGCTTCAACTGCTTGAGTCGCTTTTAAGCTTCCCATTGTCACGATACCTTGATGGACAAATGCACCACCAGATTTTTTAGTATCTTGAACTTCGAAAATACCTGTATCGTTTTTAAAGATACCTGTATCGCCGATTTGACCACCACTTTCTGCATAGAAAGGTGTTTGGTTCAATACGATTAAAGCTTCATCGCCTTCAACAACTTCATCAACCTGTTCGCCATCTTTATAGATTGCAACAATTTGACCTTGACCTTGAGTGGCATCATAGCCGTCAAATTGAGTTTCGCCTTCAACGTTAACGATTGCGTTGTAATCTACAGAGAATTTACCCGCATCACGTGCACGTTGACGTTGCGCTGCCATTTCAACTTCAAAACCAGCTTCGTCGATTTCTAATTCACGTTCACGTGCGATGTCTGCGGTTAAGTCAGTTGGGAAGCCGTAAGTGTCATAAAGTTTAAATACAGTCGCACCAGCAATGACTTTACCTTTAAGATTCGCTAATTCACCTTCAAGCAATTTCAAACCTTGCTCAAGTGTTTTAGCAAATAATTCTTCTTCACGGATCAAAGCATTTTCAATGACTTGACGACGTTCAACCAATTCAGGATAAGCTTCGCCCATGACATTAATCAAAGGTTGCAACATTTTGTAGAAGAATGTGCCTGTAGCACCCATTTTATTACCATGACGTACAGCACGGCGAATAATGCGACGGAGTACATAGCCACGGCCTTCGTTTGAAGGATTCACGCCATCTGCAATGAGGAAACAGCATGAGCGTGCATGGTCTGCAACAACTTTAAGCGAGGCAGGGTATTCAACTGGTTTATTATTGGCTTGAGCTGTTGCAACAGCTTCAGTCATATCGACACCGATAATTTCGGCAGCATCTTTAAGTAAGTTTTGGAATAAATCGATTTCGTAGTTTGAGTTTACATGTTGTAAAACAGCAGAAATACGCTCTAAGCCCATACCTGTATCAACAGAAGGTGCAGGAAGATTATGCAATACACCATCCGCAGTACGGTTGAACTGCATGAAGACGTTGTTCCAAATTTCAATGAAACGGTCGCCATCTTCTTCAGGTGTGCCCGGTAAACCACCCCAAATGTGGTCGCCATGGTCAAAGAAGATTTCAGAACAAGGACCACAAGGACCTGTGTCACCCATTGCCCAGAAGTTATCTGATGCGTATTTTTCGCCTTTGTTGTCACCAATACGGATGATACGGCTTGCATCTAGACCAATTTCTTTGTTCCAAATGTCAAATGCTTCGTCATCTGTATGGTAAACAGTGGCATAAAGTTTGTCTTTAGGGAGTGCTAGCCATTCTTCGCCAGTCAAAAAGTCCCAAGCAAAGCGGATGGCATCACGTTTAAAGTAATCACCAAAAGAGAAGTTACCTAACATTTCAAAGAAAGTATGATGACGTGCTGTATAACCAACATTATCTAAATCGTTGTGTTTACCGCCTGCACGCACACATTTTTGTGATGTAGTTGCACGTACATAGTCACGTTTTTCAAGACCTAAGAAACAGTCTTTGAATTGGTTCATCCCTGCATTGGTGAAAAGCAGAGTGGGATCATTGGCAGGTACAAGTGAACTCGACGCGACACGTGTATGTCCTTGCGATTCAAAGTAACGCAAAAATGCTTCACGTATTTCAGCAGTTGTCATAAAACGAGTACTCACAACCAAGTCACTCCTCAATTTTCGTATTGGCTAAAAGTATGTCGCTAAGTCTGATTTTTACGCTTAACTGACACACGGGCTTAATTTTTTAGAACGCCAAAGTATAACGGAAAATGCCGTATGCACCAATGATTTTCAGGGGAATAAGTGCGATTTATATTGAAAATCAAGTATAGAGCGAAATTTAGTGAATAACATGGCAATGTACTGAATATTTGTTAAACGATCAGTCAATCGTTAAATGTCGATTTGCAACAGATTTTTAGCTTTGAAATAATACTTTTTGCCATCGAATTTTAAAATTTGTGATTGTTTTTGTTTGATGATTTTAACATGACAGTTTTGTATATCCACATGAATATTTTCTATATTTTCATTGAGTCGAATATCTGGTAAACCCTGTGTTTTAGAGCTGAGTAAAATGAGCTTTCTGTTTAGTTCGGAGCTTTGGGCATCATCGCATTGATAAGGAGTTGAATTTGCTACCTGATCAGTAATAAGGTCTTGTAAAACCCACTTTATGGCTTGTTTTGCTTGAATGTGAAACAGTTGTAATATTCGTGTCGAGCTACTTACACCACCAATATGAACTTGATGTAATCCTAATCCTATAATGTGTTGATTTGGAATATTGGAATAAGGATTTATATCAAATTTGATATTTTCTAAGCGTGTTTGCGGAATGATTGGAGTCGGGTGGTGGTAGTGTTGAATAGTACTTTGCTTGTGTCGATTGATTAAAAATAAATCGAGTTGATAATTGCCTGCATTGTTTGAAAATTGTTGGATTTCCTGACTTGTTGCAATGAGTACTTGTTCTTGCTGAATGATCAGACAATCGTAAAAAGTGGGATTTAGATTGCTTTGTGACTTTTTAAAGAGATTTGACTGTTGAGTTAAAGCTTTAAGTAAATGATCTGCTTCTAAATCACTGCATCTTTGATAGTTTTCTTGGGCGTAAATTGTTGAGGATAAAGTAAATATCATGAAAATAAAAAACAACATGGTTATTTTCATTTTGGCATATCCTTATTTTTAAAATGATTTATAAAATTTAACTCCATTAAAGTTATTTTAGTGCCGATTTAAAATATGTTTGTGAGATTTAAGTTGATTTTAAATGAGATTGTTTGTATTTGACTATATCTAAGCATGCGTTAAATCCATTAACATAGGAAAGTACAAAAAGCTTTCAATCCGAAGGAAAAATGATGCAACGTGTGGCAATTAACGGATTTGGTCGAATCGGGCGAAATGTATTGCGAGCTTGGTTTGAAAATCCAAAACCTTTTCATTTTGAAATCGTTGCAATCAATGATGTTGCTGATGTTGAAACGATGGTTCATTTGTTTAGGTACGATACAACGCACGGGCGTTTTGATGGTGCTGTAACGATTCAAGAAGAAAATGATAAAATTTATTTATGTATTGATGCCCGTCAAACTAAATTACGTGTGCAAATTCTTCGTCAAGCAGAGCCAAGCCAATTACCTTGGCAGGATTTAAACGTTGATGTTGTTTTGGAATGCACAGGACTGTTTCGCTCACGACAAGCTGCAACTCAGCATATTTGTGCAGGAGCAAAACGTGTCATCATCGGTGCTGCACCTTTTGATACTGTCGATGCCGCAATCGTTTATGGTGTAAATCATCAAGAAGTAAAAGCGACGGATCAAATCATTTCCAGTGTTTCATGTACCACCCAAGCACTTGTTCCTTTGGTCAAAATTATTGACGATGCTTTTGGTATTGATACAGCTTTAATGACTGAAATTCATGCAGTCACAGCCGACCAATCTGTATTGGATCATGCGCATCGTGATTTACGTCGCGCACGAGCATCTGGGCAAAATATCATTCCAACCACTTCATCTGCTTTAGGTGCTTTAAAACAAGTGATGCCAAAAATGGAAAATCGCATTGATGGCTATTCGATTCGAGTACCAACAATTAATGTTGCTGCGATTGATCTGACTTTTATTGCTAAATCACCTATTACAAATCACTTGATTAATCAAACTTTAAAGCAAGCAGCTAAATATGATTATGCTGAGATTATGTCTGTGACAGATGAAGATTTAGTATCGAGTGATTTTAACCATTCGCCATATTCTTTAATTGTCGATTTAACTCAAACCATGGTGGTTGGTCATCAAGCGAAGGTATTTGCTTGGTATGACAATGAATGGGGCTATGCAAATCGTTTACTTGATTTGTGCGAGTCATTTACCGCATAAAGTTAATTTATAATGCATTGAATATTTTATATCTTTTGATGGATGCGGATAGTCATTCATCAAAACTTTAACCAATAAAAATGAACTATAAAGGAGAAAGATCTTGATTTACATACTCATCGCAATTGTTGTTTTGTATGTGGCTATATTATTTTTGGTTTGGAAAATAAATGTGCTAAATCAACAGAATCATGATGCAATGCGGGTCTTACAAGCGCAAGAACAGCAGACACATTTACAAGAAGAACATTTAAAACAAACGTTACAATTGATGCAAGATCTAGCGAAAAAGATGCATATCCAACAAGAAGTTTTAGATAAAACAACACAACGTATGACACAAGTTGAAGTGCAAAATGCGGAGCTAATTCGCTTATTACAGCAAAATTTTTCAGATCGATAATACAAAAATAGATGGACAACGAGATACTTGATTCGGTTAATGAATCAAGTATCGCAAAATACCTGTTGCAACAATACTAATCAACACCGTAGGCAATAACGATAAATAACATGCAGCAAGAAAAGTAATGGCAATCGCGATCAGATTTGCAGGGTTGTCTGAAACAAAATAAGGTGCAATCACTGAAATCAGTACACAACCTGGAATAACTTGAAGAATGCGTGTTGTACGTTTACTTAAGGTTTTATTTTTAAGCAATAAATAACCCAAAATCCGTGTGGAATAAGTGGTTAATGCAACACAGATAATCGCAATAAGTGTTGTACTGTGAATCATTCTTCATCTCCCACTAAAAATAATGCAGCAATCACACCTGAAATAGAGCCAACCAGTACATACCAACCATTAGGCAAATATAAATAAGCCAATGCAGCCGCAATTAAACTTACGAGCCACGGTAATGCAGGTTTAAAACCTTTCCACATGCCGCGTAATAGAACTAAGAAAACGGCTGGAAATGCCATATCAAAGCCAAATTTAGTCACATCACCTAGAAATGCACCGATACCAACGCCCATTGTGGTGAAAACGACCCACATTACATAAAGTGCAAAACATAATCCGATATAAAAAAATACACTAAAGCCCAGATAAGGATTGCGTGGATTATTTTTATGCGCATCGGTAATACTTAAAGCCCAACTTTCATCACACATAAAAAAGAGTAAAGGTAATGCTTTTCGATTGGGTAAATGGCGAATATAAGGCGCTAAACTAGCACCCATTAAAATATGGCGACTATTGACTAAAAAGGTAATTAAAATCAAGAATAAAAGCTGAGGCGGTTGCGTCCACACTTCAATAATCGCAAACTCTGAACCACCTGCAAAGTTTAAACCTGTTAATAATGGCACTTCTAAAGCAGAAAAGCCTTTTTGTGCAGCTTGTGTACCGAGTACCAATGCAAATGGAATAATTCCGAGTAGCATTGGAATAGAAATTTTGATTCCTCTAAGAAATTCTTTAAATTCTGAAGAATAGGAAAGTTCTGTCGCAGTATTTTTAAAGCTGAACATGGGAGGCTCTGAAAGATTATGAATTTTTCAAGATTCATTTTATGCTAAAGAGAGGGCTATATTTCACTAAAAATGATGCTTGAATATTTTATTTTGAAATAATATTGCTAAAATATGCTATTTTTAGACTTTAAATATTAAAAAAATCTTATGAAACTCGATGCGATTGACCGACGTATTTTGCAAGCGTTACAACGGAATGGAAAACTACAAAATAATGATTTGGCTGAGCAGGTTGGCTTATCTCCATCGCCGTGTTTACGTCGTGTAAAACAGTTAGAAGATGTTGGCGTCATTGATCAATATGTGGCATTGGTAAATCCGCATAAAGTGAATTTAAGTCTAACGGTTTTTGCCCGAATCTGGCTGAAAAGTCAGGACGAACGTACAGTAAATCAATTTATTGATGCCATTATGAATATTCCTGAAATTGTTGAGTGTCAACTTATGGCAGGGGATTGTGATTTTTTCTTACGCATTGTGGTGTCGGATCTTGAGGCTTATCGTAAATTTCAAATTAATCATTTAAATAAAATCTCAGGGATTCAAAATGTAAAAACTGAGATTCCTTTACAAAGAATTAAACAAACAACTGAATTGCCACTACACTAAAAATAGCCTGAATATTTGCATTTGATGTTTTTTAAATCTTTTAAAATCATATTTTAAAACGAAATAGTTAACCCTTAACTTGATTAAAGTAATGTTGTAGTAAAGTTTCATGAAGTCGGAAAAAGAGAATTAAAGTTGGGAAAAAGATAAAGAGAAAATAGCAATAAACAGACCATTGTTGCTTTTTATAAAATGTGATGTGTTGCTGTTTGGTGTAGTGGAAATTTTCAGTTTTTAATTCAAAAATAATCGGTTGAAATTGATAAGGTGAGAGTTTTCTTGTACTTAAACTGACTTCAGCCATTTGGTTAAAATGCTCTGTGTAGGCGCATCGTTTGCGTTGAATCAGGTCACAAATGACTGGTTTTGAGTCTTGCTCTGAAAAAACTACACTTTCGACTTTCTGTTTATAGTTGGGTAAGCGTACTTCTTCTAAACTTAGAAACCCTTTGCGAAGTGGTTGAGCCTCATATGCTTGCTTTTCAACATTATACCAAATAGCCTCAACTTTTTTATTGATGAATAAAGGCGTGGCGACTAAAAAAATTACAGCAAGCCAAAAATGAAGCTTTAAACTTTGGAAACGAATATCTTGTTCGCTATTGTTCACATGTTGATAATCAAAATAGTGAATTAAACTCGACCCTAAACAGCAAATGACGAGTGCTAAAATCGTTTCTATTTGAAAGCTTTGGAAAAAATCAACGCTACAAACGACAATGATCCAAAAAATACTATAGGCATAAGTAAAACGAACAAGAGGGAGTTTAAGGAAACTATTTTTCTGAATGTTTTTCATTAATTTTTAAATATTGGCAATGCTAAAAGTATAGGTTTGTTTATTCGTGATGTCGAGTAAATCAGTTTATTTGCTCATCAGGCTCAGATAATGATTTGGTACTTTTTCAGTTAACCAAACGCCATTTTCAGCTTGATAAAATTTAAACCCATCTTGCTGCATTTGTTGCGTATTTACTCTAAAAATCACCACTTTGCCGTGCCGTTGTCCGACTTTTGTGGCTGTGACTAAATCGACAGAGAGATGCACATGGTGACGTTGACCTGCAATTAAACCTTGTTCAAGAATTGCATCTACAAAACGTGTTGCTGTACCGTGGTAAAGTATGTCAGGTGGTGTCATGGCTATATATTCACGTTGTACTTGTTGAGTTGAATGTCCTTGAACAGCACGGATTTTGCTATGATCCTCTGAAAGTTGAAAACGTTTTTTATCGTTATTTTCAACGACCTCAATCAATTCTTGTAGCTTGAGCGGATTTCGATGTTTGATCATCTGTTGCAATAGGATGGATACATCAGTCCAGCCTTCGGCATCAAGTTGTATACCAATCGTTTCAGGTTGGTGGCGTAGGACTAAACTTAAAAATTTACTACGTTGTCGTAATATTTTTTCATTCATTTTTTGTTTTTCGTAGAAATTATATAAAGTGTTATTATGACACTTTATTTTTTAAAAGTAAATGAGTCTCATGGTTTCTCTTGGAAAATGATTTATTTTGCATAGATGGAAATAGAATTTTTATAGAAAATTGAAAAATACAAAGGTGACTGATTTAATAAAGTGAATTTATTTTGAGCAGAAGGGTAATAAAAATAATGAAAAATAAAAAAAGGCTAGGTTTGCTAATGGGTTACATTTGGATGGCTATGAGTTTGTCTGGATGTGCGACAGCGATATTAAATGCTTATGTAGGTGAACAAGATCACTATCGAACAACACAAGAATTTGTTTTTCAGGATCAATTAATTGCTATAGGACATGCGAGCCAAACGGTTGCCGAATATCAAAATGCACTGGTTTTAGCTGGTGAAAAATATAGTTATTTTATAACACCTGCTAAAGATAAAGATGCAACAATGACAACAGAAATGTTGAATACTATTTTGCAGAATATAGACTTGAAGTATTTACAAATACATCAGCCAGGATACATACAGCAGTCAATGAGAGCTGTGATTAGTCGCCAACAACTTGAAAATCCAATCGTTTTTGAAATGAAAAAAGATGGGAAAAGTATGAATACGGAAATTTATCTAGTTTATCGTAAGTCTTTAGCTAAAATAGAAAATAATGAGCAAAATGAACTAGAAAAATTAAAATTCGAATGTTTACATAGCCAAAAAGAATTGCAATGTGTACAAAAGATTTCAATTGATTTACGGTTGGCTCAACATGTGAATAATAAACAACAACTTCAACATCGGTTTAAACAGCCACTTGAGTTAATTGTATTTCAAACTAAACAAAAGTCTAAATTTTTGCAGACAGCAAAGAATGTTGCTTTATACCCCTTAGCGATTACCTTTGATTTGGTAACGAGTCCTATTCAGGTGGTTGGTTTTTTAAGTCATAAAACACCTAAAATATAGATTATTTTTTTAGAGATTAGCTCAAGTTGCAATGATCTGCGTATAAGTTTTCTAGCGTTTATCATTAAACATAATTCAGTATAAAGTCTAAAAAGCATGAGATTGAAAATGAAATGCATCTTTTCTGCAAAAGTCTAATGCACAGTGTTAAGGATCGTGCTAAAATAAGAGAAATCGGGTGTGTTCCCGATTTTTTTATGCGGATTACTTCCGCGCTGACAGGATTTAGGTTTACAACATGCCCATTTCAGAGACATGGTTATTACCTGATGGTGTAGCTGATGTATTACCAGAGCAAGCGCAAGTAATTGAAACTTTGCGCCGTAACGCTTTAGATTTCCTCGCTTCTCGAGGTTATCAGTTGGTGTACACGCCGTTTATCGAATACATCGAATCTCTTTCTTCTCTTTCAGAATCGAATCAAGATTTAGACTTAGCCACTTTCAAAGTAATTGATCAGTTAACAGGTCGTTTACTAGGTGTGCGTGCCGATATGACACCACAAGTGGCTCGTATTGATGCGCATGTACATCCAGTTGAAGGCGTTGCTCGTTACTGCTATGCAGGAACAGTACTTCATACTAAACCACGTGGGTTTAATACCACTCGCGCACCTTTACAGTTAGGTGCAGAATTATTTGGTTCAGACAGTATAGATGCAGATGTTGAAATGATCGACGTCATGCTCAGTTTGATTGAAAATGCTGGTTTGGTTGAAGGTGTCCATCTCGATTTAGGGCATGTCGGTTTATTTAGAAGTTTAGTTAAACATGCTGGATTAACCAAAGATATTGAACGTCATCTTTCAGATTTATATCAACGTAAAGCTTTGCCAGAGCTTGCTGAATTTACGCAAAATTTAAAATTCGGTGCAGATTTTTATGCATTAGGTCGTTATGCAAGTGATATTCAAGCACTAAAAACGAATTTAAGTGCTGAAATTTTAGTTGATGAAGCATTTAAACAAGCATTTGATGTCTTAACGACGACTCAAGCTGAGATTCAAGCGCGTTGGTCAAATTTACATATTGGTATTGATGTCGTTGAATTACGTTCATACCATTATCATACAGGTTTGATGTATGCAGTTTATGCACCAAATCGTGCAGCGCCACTGGCTCAAGGTGGTCGCTATGATGGTATTGGTGAGCATTTTGGTCGTGCACGTCCAGCAACAGGTTTCTCTTGTGACCTTTATGCACTCAGTGCAGGTCAATTTAAACAAATAGAAAAAGTTGTAGCACCAAAAGGTACAAATCAAACGTTATTGGCGGCAATTACGACAGCACGCCAACAAGGTTTAAGTGTAATACAGTTATTGGGTAATGATGATTTAAGCTCAGTTCCAAATGCAACTCATCAAATGATTGAAGTTGCAGGTGAGTGGAAAATCGAAAAAATTTAATGACTAGACACCAGTGTTCATGTCGTTGGTGTGTGGTTTTCAATTTTAACAGCATGATGTAATGAGGCTATTATGGGCAAGAATGTTGTGGTACTTGGTACCCAATGGGGCGACGAAGGTAAAGGTAAAATCGTTGACCTGCTCACAGATCAGGCGGCTGCGGTTGTTCGTTATCAAGGTGGACATAACGCAGGTCATACGCTCGTCGTAGGTGGTAAGAAAACAGTTCTTCACCTCATTCCATCTGGTATTTTACGTGAAAACGTACTGTGCTTAATTGGGAATGGTGTTGTACTTTCTCCTGAAGCGTTAATTAAAGAAATGGATATCCTTGAAAAAGAAGGTGTTCCAGTTCGTGAGCGTTTACGTATTTCTCCAAACTGTCCTTTGATTCTTCCGCATCACATTGCGTTAGACCAAGCACGTGAGAAAAAACGTGGTAATGCAAAAATTGGTACGACAGGTCGTGGTATCGGTCCTGCGTATGAAGATAAAGTTGCTCGTCGTGCGATCCGTGTTGCGGATTTAGTACGTGGTGGTGAACATCTTAAAGCACAACTTGAAGAATTACTTGAGTACCATAACTTCCAGTTAACTCAATTCTTTGGTGTTGAAGCGGTTAAAGTTGAAGACGTACTTGCACTTTGTGACCAATGGCGTGAAGTTGTTGCTCCGTTAGTGATTGATGTAACGACTGAATTACATAACTACCGTAAAAATGGTCAAAACGTGATGTTTGAAGGCGCACAAGGCTCACTTCTTGACGTTGACCACGGTACATATCCGTATGTTACTTCATCAAATACCACTGCGGGTGGCGTAAGCTCTGGTTCTGGTTTAGGTCCTTTGCACCTTGATTATGTTTTAGGGATTACTAAAGCATATACAACACGTGTAGGCGCAGGTCCTTTCCCAACTGAATTGGTGTATGACGCTGCCAATGATGTGGGTGATGCGATTGGTAAACACCTTGGTACAATCGGTGCTGAGTTTGGTGCTTCTACAGGTCGTCAACGTCGTTGTGGTTGGTTTGATGCTGAAATCTTACGTCGTTCAGTTGATGTAAACTCACTTTCAGGTATTTGCTTAACTAAACTTGATGTTTTAGACGGTTTAGAAGAAGTTAAAATCTGTGTAGGTTATGAAGCTGCTGATTCTGGCTGTGTAGGTTCTTCTGATGCACTTGCATTTGAAGTATTAAAACCGATCTATGAAACGATGCCAGGTTGGACTGAGTCTACATTTGGTGCTAAATCATTGGATCAATTGCCACAAGCTGCGATTAACTATATCAAACGTATTGAGCAACTGATTGAATGCCCAATTGATATCGTTTCGACTGGTCCAGATCGTGATGAAACAATTGTATTACGTCATCCATTTGATGCTTAAGCGATTGTAAATAAAAAAGCTCCTTCGGGAGCTTTTTTTAGCACTTCAAATAATTAACTGATGTTACGCATTTGATTCAAATTACATCGCTAAAAATAGAAAAATCTAAATTACGCGAGGGAGTCCTATATCCAAAGTTTAAATTTAGGGATTAGCCTTCGGCTCGACCTACTTTTCTTTCGGGAAAAGTAGGCAAAACCATTGTCATCCGCAGAACTCGTTTACTAGCGTCAAAAGATTGAATGTTTCGCAGAAACTTTATCTATAAGGAGGAGTCCTGCCTCAAACAATTGCGGATGACGTTTCCGCGTATCAACATTTTTCTAGATTCAAAGTATAATTCTACTGCGTAACATTAGTAATTAATAAAAATAAATTGTTCTTTTTTTTGATTTTTTCTTATATTTGTAAGATAATCTACATTCATAAATTAACCAATGTTTATATTGGTTTAAAAATCAATAATGATTTAAGATGTGGAAAATATAATGACTAATAAAAAATTAATATTGGGTTTGGGTCTTGCAGTAACATTATCAGGATGCACAACAATTGCAGATTTGACTGGAAATGATTCAGCAACACTGAATTTTAATGCAGCACAAGACTACCAACTTCTGATTGAAGATGCGAAAGCTCAGCGAGCATTAGATACAACGTCTTCAACATATAAACGTATTAATACTATTTTTCTAAAAATGAAACCATTTGCAGATCAAGCCAACAAAACAGGTCAACAATTTGATTGGAAACTAAGTGTATTACATTCTGATGAATTAAATGCTTTTGTTATGCCAGGCGGAAAAGTGGTATTTTTTTCAGGCATTGTCAATACTTTAAAGCTTACAGATGCAGAAATTGCCGCAATTATGGGGCATGAAATGACGCATGCTTTAGAAGAGCACTCTAAGCGATCTGCGGGTGCGACAGCACTTACGGATATGGCTGTTAAAATTGGCAAAGGCTATGCAGAAGAAAAGTTTGGTTCATTGGGTAGTCAAGCGCTTGATATTGGTAGTAAATATGGTGTTGGTTTACCATATTCTCGTAGCTTAGAGTCAGCAGCTGACCGTGGCGGATTAATGTTAATGGCTCAAGCAGGCTATAATCCTGAAGCAGCAGTGACTGTTTGGCAAAAAATGAATAAAATTGACAGTTCTGGAAATAGTGCTGTACAGAAATTTACTTCAACACATCCATCAAATGATGATCGTATTAAAGAGCTAAATAAGAATATGCTTGAAGCAAAACAAGTTTATTTGGCTGCAACTAAAAAATAATTTTAAAGAATTTTAAAATAGCTCGATAATGCGCGTCGTTATCGAGTTTTTTTATTTGTTATTGCAGACTAAAGTCATGCAAAGTTCTGCTTCTCAATCATTATGTGGTTGTTAGAATGTTGTTAGAAGTTTATTAAACGATTATTGTCATGCAGAAAAATATTTCCAATACTATTTTTTATTCCTCGCTATTTGCAATAGGTGGCGCACCTACATTGGCAATGCTGATTATCCAAGCACAAACCAATAATCCTGAAATTATTCAAAATGCTTTATTGGGCTTAAGTATTTCTTTGGCATGTATTCTAATTCCAATTATTTTGATTCAGAACAGTATTATTTTCTTTAATCGTAATAAAGCAGGGCTGAATGAAAAAATAAAGTCACTGAGCAGTTTTTATTTGATTTTAGATGCATTATGTTTGTTATATTGGTTAGCCATTCAATTTTTATAAAAATGGAAAATTACATAAATACTATGATTATGAAGAAATTTTATATACTCACTCCGTCGTAATTTAAATATAATTGTAGATATAACTTGAGATTATTGGAACATACGATAATGAATAATAAACTTATGATGGGTATTTGTGCAGCAGGCTTAATAACGCTTTCTGGTTGTACAACTATGGCAGATATGGCTGGCGCGGATAGTGCCACGCTTAATGTTGCAGCGACACAAGGTTTTAATAAAACAGTGCAAGAAGCACGTAGTAATAAAACATTAGATACTTCATCTTCAACTTATAGTCGTATTAACTCTGTATTTATACGTTTAAAACCGTATGCAGATCAGATGAACCAAACAGGTCAAAAGTTTGATTGGCAGTTGGCTGTATTAAAGTCTGATCAGGTCAATGCTTACGTTGCTCCTGGTGGTAAAGTGGTATTTTATACAGGTATTGTCAATAAGCTCGGTTTAACTGATGCTGAAATTGCCGCAGTGATGGGGCATGAAATGGTGCATGCTTTAGAAGAACATGCAAAAAATAAAATTGGTGCTCAAGCATTGACAGATTTAGCTTTACAAATTGGTTTAAGTGCAGCAGGTGATCGTGTAGGGCAGCTTGGTACAGCAGCGGCACAATTAGGTTCACAAGTGGGTGTGGGCTTACCTTATTCACGTAGCTTGGAAAGTCGTGCTGACCAAGGCGGTTTAATGCTTATGGCAAAAGCGGGCTATAACCCACAAGCTGCAATTTCTCTTTGGGAGAAAATGAATAAACTTGAAGGTGCTGGTGGTGCATCATTCTTGTCGACTCACCCATCCAATTCACAACGTATTGCTGCAATGCGTGAAAATTTACCTGCCGCACAAGCAATTTATAATAAACGTTAAGTTTGATTATATCTTCTATAAAACCGAGATTTTTAAATCTCGGTTTTTTATTTATATAGATTTAAATGGGTCATAAATACTTTTATATCTCAGTTAAAAATAATGGTTAAATCATATTTGTTGGTAAATTATTGAGATGAGATTTGATTCAGTTGTTTTAATCTGTGTATTTTTAAATAATAAATTTTTGCGAAATTGTGTTTGCTTATAATAAAAAAATTTACATCAGTATGACAGTCTCATGAATTATTACAATTAATGTAGAGAAAGTTGAAAAAATAAATATTTAGAAAAATGTGATTACATATTGAAAATTAAAGAAATTTAAATAAATCAAAAACAAGTCTTTAATTATCATAAAAGCGTCATAAAGCTGTAACTTATTTGTCATATTTTAAAATCAAAATGCAGGTATCCAAAAAGGTACTCCATGATGGAAGTGAAGTACTCAACTTGCAATTTATAAAGAGAGAAAAGAATGCGCTTAAACCATATCGCAATTGCTTTAGTTGTTTCAGGGGCAACGGTGGCAACAGCAGCTAATGCAGCTCGTGACACAATCCAAATCGCTGGTTCTTCAACTGTACTTCCATATGCGAGTGTTGTTGCTGAAGAATTTGGTAATACATTTCCGCAATTTAAAGCACCTGTTGTTGGTTCTGGTGGTAGCTCAGCGGGCTTAAAACAATTCTGTTCGGGTGTGGGCGATAATACAATTGATATCGCAAATGCTTCACGTAAAATTAAAGATACTGAAATTGCAGCATGTAAAAAAGCAGGCGTAAACCAAATTTTAGAAATAAAAATCGGTTATGATGGCATTGTATTTGCTTCAAACTCAAATAAAGCAGCATATAAATTGCGTCCACAACATGTATTTGCAGCCTTAGCGGCTGAATTACCATCAAATGGTAAAATGGTTCCAAACCCATATACACGTTGGAGTCAAATTGATAAAACACTTCCAGATGAACCAATTACTTTAGTCATTCCAGCATCAAATCACGGTACACGTGAAGTTTTCCAAGAGAAAATGGTCGATGCAGGTTGTGAAACTTATGATGCAATCAAGAAGTTAGACAAAGATGCGATCAAAAAAGTATGTTCTAATTTCCGTAAAGATGGCAAAGTGATTGAAATTTCAGGTGACTACACTGAAACATTGGCACGTTTGAAAACATCTCCAAGTGCGGTAGGTGTGTTTGGTTTAGGTTTCTATGATCAAAATCGTGACAAATTACGCGTTGCAACTGTAAATAACGTTGCACCTTCTGAACAAACGATTTTAAATGGCGCTTATCCTGTTTCTCGTCCATTATTCTTTTATGTGAAAGGCGAACATTTGAAATCAATCAAAGGTTTACCACAATTTACTGAGTTCTTCTTAAGTAAAAAAGTATCTGGTAAAGGATCTAAACTTGAACGTGCTGGCTTAATTCCAATGTCTGATACTGAGCGTGCAAAAGTTCTAGCTGCATTTAAAGCAGGTCAAGGCGTTAAATAATTTTCAAAAAATAAGAGGCTAATGGTGGGAGACTGCCATTAGCATTTTTTGCTTAAGCAGTGTTTTTTCAAGCGAAATCATTGGAAAAACTGTGGAGAATGCATGAATCTGCTACTTATTGGTGTGTTATTGGCTCTTGTAGCAATTGCGTATCAAATCGGATTGAGTAAAAGTCGAAATATAGCGGGTAAGGGGAAAAACTCAGCAACCTTACATTCACGCCCAGGCTATTATGGGGCATTGGTTGCCTTGTGGTGTGGTATACCTGCTTTTTTGATTTTGATTGTATGGAATCTGGTTGAACCTAACTTATTAAAACAAATAATTTTAAATCATATACCTGCATCAGTTGTAGCATCTTCAGATCATGCCAGTATTCAAGTTCTTGTTGAGCGTGTGAAAGCCATTGCATCTGGTTTTGGGGTAAGTGATACGCCAGCAGCTTATGAAGTAGCTGCTGCCGCAGAATTAAAGAAAGTACAAACAATAGGTGCTTTCGCCAAATTTGCTGTTGTCATTTGTGTTGCACTCTTGGGATTAGTTTGGGCAAAAAAACGTGTTGAAAAACAATATCGAGCACGTAACAAAGTTGAGAAAGCGATTAATGTTAGTTTAGCATTGTGTTCAGGTGTTGCAATCTTAACGACCGTTGGCATCGTGATGTCAATGTTCAGTGAAGCTATGCGCTTTTTCCAGTTTGTAAGTCCTCTTGACTTTTTCTTAGGTACTGAATGGAATCCTGGTTTTAGTACCTCGGGGAGTGCTGAAGGAAGTTATGGTTTATTACCATTACTTTGGGGCACACTGATGGTTAGTATAGTGGCTTTATTGGTTGCTGTACCTGTAGGCTTAATGATTGCAATTTATCTTGCTGAATATGCTTCACCACGTTTGCGTTCATGGGCAAAACCTGCAATTGAGATTTTGGCGGGTATTCCAACAATTGTATATGGTGTATTTGCCTTAATGATCATTGGTCCATTTTTTAAAATGGCAGGTGATGCAATTGGACTTAATATCAATGCAACAAGTGCTTTAACCGCAGGTTTTGTCATGGGTATTATGATTATCCCATTTGTATCATCCCTTTCAGATGACATTATCACTCAAGTACCACGTGCTTTGCGTGATGGTTCTTTAGGTTTGGGCGCAACGAAGTCAGAAACCATTCGTCGTGTAGTGATGCCAGCGGCATTACCAGGGATTATTGGTGCATTTTTACTTGCTGCATCTCGTGCTATTGGTGAAACCATGATCGTGGTTTTAGCGGCAGGAAATAGCCCATTGTTACATGTCAATCCATTAGAAGCAGTGTCTACAGTGACTGTAACTATTGTCAATCAATTAACAGGTGATACAGACTTTGCAAGTCCACAAGCGTTGGTTGCATTTGCCTTAGGTCTAACACTGTTTGTCATTACACTGGGTCTAAATATTGTTGCACTTTATATTGTGCGTAAATACCGTGAGCAATACGAATGAGTACATCAAATACATCTCCAGTGGATCAAAATGTATTTGATCCTCGTGCAGCAGCAGAGCTACGTGAAAAACGTAAAGCAAAAATTGCGAAATCTTTGGCTTCACGTCATCGTACAGAAAAAGCATTTCGTTTCTTTGGTTTAACCTCAGTCATTATTGGTCTGGCTTTTGTTGCTTTGCTTTTTGGCAGTATTTTAGCAAAAGGTTTACCCGCATTTTGGCAAGCGAGTATTAATGTTCCTGTATATTTTGATCCTAAAGTGATTGATGCGGGACCACAACCTACTCAAGCCGCAAATGAAGCGCCTGCTCATTTTCAAGAACGCTATGTTGAATGGCAAACAAAAATGGGTATGGTGGATTGGGATGCATTACTTGTAAATGGTATGATTACAAAAGACCCTAAATTGGCGGAACATCGTGATGATCTAGGAAGTATTTATACTAGTTCTGAAGCATATCGTTTGCGTGATATGGTCTTTAAAGATCCAGCATTGATTGGGCAAAAGCGTGATGTCAAAATTTTGGCTGATGCCAACGTGGATGTATGGCTTGCGGGTAATATTGATCGAAATCTTCCTGATGACCAACAGCAGCTTAGTCCCGAAGTACGTAAGCTAGCAGATTCGATGAGTGCATCTGGCGTTATTGATCGTACGTTTAATATGCAGTTATTTACAAATCCAGACTCACGTAGTTCTCCTGCAACTGCAGGTCTTGCTGGTGCATTCATGGGTTCATTGTTCATGATGCTGATCGTCATTTTTATCTCGATTCCGATTGGGGTAGCAAGTGCGATTTATTTAGAAGAATTTGCTAAACAAAACTGGCTAACTGACATTATTGAAGTCAATATTAACAACTTGGCAGCCGTACCTTCTATTGTGTTTGGTTTGCTTGGTGCTTCAATTTTTGTTGGTTGGATGCATATGCCAATCTCAGCGCCATTGGTTGGTGGTTTAGTGCTAAGTTTAATGACTTTACCAACAGTTATTATTACGACACGTGCATCGTTGAAAGCTGTGCCACCTTCTATTCGTCAAGCAGCTTTAGGTTTGGGTGCTTCACGTATACAAACAATTTTCCATCATGTCTTACCTTTGGCTTTACCGGGTATTTTAACAGGTGCAATTATTGGTGTTGCACAGGCATTAGGTGAAACGGCACCTTTATTGTTGATTGGTATGAGTGCCTTTGTTGCAAATATTCCTGCGACGCCTTTAGATCAGTCAACAGCTTTACCTGTTCAAGTATTTTTATGGCAAGGCAATGAATTACGTAACTTCTTTGAAGGACGTACCGCAGCAGCCATTATTGTATTGCTTGGTTTGATGATTTTACTCAATAGCTTCGCAATTTGGTTACGTAAAAAGTTTGAAGTACGTTGGTAATCAAGGACAAAATATGAGTACTCTAGATATTAAAAATTCCTTAAAAAAGGATCAGACAGTGAATCAAGATCACACACAATTTACGACTCAAGATACTGAACATAAACGTCCAGCGACTTCATTTGTTTCTCAATTTGAGTCAAATACTGCACCTAAGAAAGACCAAGCAACAACAGTCAAAATCAGTGCGCAAGATGCACATGTATATTATGGTGACTTTGAAGCGATCAAAGGTATTGATTTGCAGATTTATGAAAATGAAGTCATCGCATTTATTGGTCCGTCAGGTTGTGGTAAATCAACATTTTTACGTACTTTAAATCGTATGAATGACACCATTGATGGTTGTCGTGTGACAGGTAAAGTTACGCTAGATAATCAAGATATTTATGATCCTAATTTAGACGTTGTTTTGCTACGCGCTCAAGTGGGTATGGTTTTCCAAAAACCAAATCCATTTCCAAAGTCAATTTTTGATAATGTTGCTTATGGTCCAAAACTACATGGTTTGGCACGTGATAAATATGACATGGAAGAAATTGTAGAAAACAGTTTACGTAAAGCGGGTTTATGGGAAGAGGTGAAGGATCGTCTGAACCAGCCAGGAACAGGTTTATCAGGTGGTCAACAACAACGTTTGTGTATTGCACGTACGATTGCTGTGAGCCCTGAAGTCATTTTGATGGATGAACCATGTTCTGCACTTGACCCAATTGCGACTGCAAAAGTTGAGGAGTTAATTTCTGAACTGTCAGCACAATATACGATCGCAATTGTTACGCACTCAATGCAACAAGCAGCGCGTGTATCTGACCGTACTGCTTATTTCCATTTAGGTGATTTGATTGAAGTGAATTCAACAGAAAAAGTATTTACTCAGCCTGACCATCAACTTACTGAAGCTTATATTACAGGTCGTTTTGGTTAATTTACTGATTTAAATATTTTGTTAATGATCTAATCAATAAAAAAGCCTCTGATAAATTCAGAGGCTTTTTTGATGGGGAAATGTTGGGTTTAGGTATTTTTATGCGTTAAAGCAGCATCTGTTTCATTACTGTCAACTTCATCTTTAACAGCTTTCTTCTTGGCATCTTTAGCTTTTTTCTTCTTTTTCTTTGGTTTTTCCTCGATTTCTATACCATCTTCAAGGGCTTGCCAATATTCAAGTTGTGCCATGACTGCGGCATAAATCGAATTTTTACTATAACGCCCTTTTTTATCTAAAGTTCCAACAGGGCGCGCCATCAGGATTTCAAGTGCTTGGTCAATGGTATCAATGGCATGAATATGGAACTGACCTGTTTCAACAGATTCAATTACATCTTGGCGTAACATCAAATGTTGCATATTTTGACGAGGAATAATCACACCTTGTTTGCCTGTAAAACCTTGTAATTTACACGCATCAAAGAAGCCTTCGATTTTGGCATTGACACCACCAATGGGTTGAACTTGTCCTAACTGATTCATAGAGCCTGTAATTGCCCATGATTGATCGATAGGGATTTGACTGATCGCTGAGATTAATGCGGAAAGTTCAGCAACAGTGGCACTATCACCATCAACTTGCCCATAACTTTGCTCAAAGGCAAGCGCAGCAGAGAAGTGTAGAATCTGTTCACGCCCAAAGTGTGCTTTTAAGAAGCTCGACATCAGCAAAACGCCTTTAGCATGTAAAGAGCCACCGAGTTCGACACTACGCTCAATATCAAGGATATCACCACCACCTTGATAGACGGAAGCGGTCAAACGAGAAGGTAGACCAAATTCTACATCAGCATATTGAATCACTGAGAGTGCATTAATTTGACCTAAACGATGACCTTTGGTTTCAATCAGTTGTGTGCCACGAGACAAATCTTGCCAGTACAGCTCTCGTAAATAGCCTAAGCGATATTGACGGTGTTTGAGTGCTGTATTGATATGGTGTGAGGTGACAAGTTTTTGTTCCATCTGTGCAGCATGATGGTGTGATTCACGAATTAAGTCACCTAAAGTTAAAGCATGTAATGACAATGAACTTTGGTCTTCAGCTTGACGACTCGAATCCGTTAATAACGCAGCAAGAGCAGAGCGGTCAAATGGCAAAAGTTTATCTTGTTGCACATAGTCTGCAATCAACTGCATATAAGCTTGTTCGTTGTCATCATTGCGTTGTAAGGTATCGGTAAAATCAGCACGGATTTTAAAAACACTGCCAAGCTCTGGTTCAAGCTCTAATATTTCATAATAAACTTCAGGCTCAGCCAATAAAACCACTTTAATATCTAGCGGAATTGGCGCAGGCTCAATAGAAATACTGCCTGTTAAAGTCAGCATATGTTCTAAAGACGAGAGCTTGAGTTGCCCAGATTTTAAAGCGCGTTTTAGACCTTGCCATGCATAAGGCTGTTCTAAAAGATGCTCCGCCTCTAAAATTAAAAAACCACCATTGGCTTGATGCAATGCTCCTGGACGAATCAAAGTGAAATCTGTCGTGATGGTGCCATTTTGAGTGAGTTGCTCAACATGTCCTAATAGATTGTAATGCGTTGGAAAATCATCAAAGATCACAGGCGCGCCAGAATTTAACTTATGACTGACAACAACATTGGCTTGATAACGTGAAGGCACATGATTAAATAAAGCAGGTGAAAATTCATCACCTTCTTGATCTAAAATGGTTTCGACATTGTCAATAATATCGGCTGCATAGAGTTTGAGATATTGTTCTAAGCCTTCAATTGCTTCAAATTTATTGCGAATTAATTCTATACGTGGAATGACAACTTGTTTGGCAATATCACGATTAAGTTCAGAAACTTGATCACGCGCATCATCCTCAAGGTCGCCCAACTGTAAGCCAAGACGGTCAAGTTTTTTATCCATGTAACGGATATTGGCAGAGATTTCTGCACGCTGTTTGCTATCAAGTGCATTTAAATCGTCTTGAGATAATTCTAAAACTTGATTGTCTACCACATGAATAGGAACAAAAATATGTTCATCATTATGATTAATCAGTTTTAAGTCGAGTTTTTCACCTTCTTTGGTGAGTTCGCCCAAAGCAAGTTGTTGTTCATTACCTGTGATTTGACGAATATTTTCAATGCGATTGTGATAGGTTTCAGCACTAAAACGACGTTCTAATTGTTTTAAAATCGTTTTCCATGTTTGATGCAATAAAGCTTGAAATTTTGCACCTTGACTGGCAGGAAAGCATAGGGCGATCGGCTGTCGTGCATGTTTGAAGTTGTTGACATACACCCAGTCGTCAGGTGTAGACATGGTTTTAGCATGTTGTTGCAGTAAACGCTTAATCATGGTCTTCTTGCCAAGACCTGCTGTGCCGACTGCAAAAATATTATAGCCTGAGTAAGGCAGGGCAATACCTGCTTCAACCGAAGCCTTAGCGCGATCTTGACCCAAAAAGTTATTTAACGGTTTGATTCTTTTGGTTGAGGATGGAATCGTAGCGTAATTTGGAATATGGGTCAGTTGTTCTGGTTTTAGTGCAGTTTGTGTCAAAGTATTCTTGATGTCCGTTTGATCAAAAGCTGAAGGTAATGTGTTTTCGATTTGTTGTAATGTGGTTGGCGTTGCTGGAGTTGAAACAGTCGTTGAGCTTAATTGATCGTGTCTTTGGGTCACAGGTGAAATCCAAAACTAAATGTGAAATTGAAAGTTTAAAGGTATACAGGAATGGTACTAAAGATCAAGCGTCAAAAACGGAAATATCTGTAAAAGCTGTGCTCTGTTGCATAAAAATGATTGAAACTCGAAGCATTAAGCGGTTGAATAGCACTATTTCATTTTTCAGAAAATAATAACGCAATGTCATCGTCAAGTTCTGAGCAAACATCGGCACAACATCAAGGATGGATCGCTGCTTTTAAAGCATTTTTAGATCGTCGTGCCCTCATCATGTTATTTTTAGGTTTTTCAGCAGGAATTCCTATTTTATTGATTTTCTCGAGTCTATCTCTATGGTTAGGTGAAGCAGGAATCGATAAAAGTGCAGTCACATTTTTTAGTTGGGCTGCATTAGGTTATTCATTCAAATTTGTTTGGGCACCTTTGATTGATGAAATTCCACTCCCATTACTAACCAAAAAACTAGGTCGAAGACGTGCTTGGTTGTTGGTTGCACAAGTGCTTATTATCTGTGCGATTTGTATCATGGCAATGACGAATCCTGCCAATGGACAGTCCGCACTTTATCAAATGGCAATTGGTGCTGTGTTACTCGGCTTTTCAGCCGCAACACAAGATATTGTCATAGATGCTTATCGTATTGAGCTTGCTGAAACAGAAATGCAGACCATTTTGGCATCCACTTATAATGCAGGTTATCGAATCGGCATGATTATTGCGGGCGCAGGTGCATTATTCTTGGCTGCAAAACTTGGTACAGCCAAAGGTAATTATATTTATGAGGCTTGGAGATATACGTATTTAGCAATGGCAGCAGTCATGTGCGTTGGCGTTATGACAACACTATGTATTCGCGAGCCACAGGTTAACCGTGTAGATAAGCATTATAAAAATACAGATTATTATCGCTTGGTTGCGGTATTTTTCGTTGCTGTGATCACTTTTATTGGTTGCTATTATTTTTCTGATGATTTGGTGCAACATTTACAAACTGAATGGAAAATTAATGATAATTTTCTTAAGTTTTTAATGGAAACATTGCGCTTTTTAGGTTCAGGCGCAGCAGCCATTGGCGTAGCAATTATGCTGATCCGCGCAGGTCTTGTAAATTCACAGATGGCGTATGAAACTTGGGTCAATCCAATCGCAGATTTCTTTAGACGCTATGGGGTGAAACTTGCATTAGTTTTACTATTACTTATTGGTTTTTATCGAATTTCTGACATTATTGCTGGGGTGATTTCTAATGTATATTACCAAGATTTAAACTTTAGCAAAGAACAAATTGCCGAGGCTGTTAAAGTTTATGGTGTTATTTTTAGTTTAGTCGGTGGTTTTTTAGGTGGTTTACTGGCACAACGTATGAATATCATGAAATTGATGTTTGTTGGTGCGGTATTAGCAAGTTCAACAAACTTGATTTTTATTGGTTTAGTCAACTCAGGCAAGCCGATGGATCAAGTTACAGTACAGGTTGGGCAGCAACAGTTTACAGCTACACCTGATGAAGTGGGTTATTGGAAAGTTCAAGTTCCTAATCAAGTTTTGGCAAGTAGTCAAAATGTGAGTATTTCGACGCAATATCAAGACAAATCTGAACAACGACAAGTACAACTTCCTTATTTAAAAGATACTGGCACAGCGCAAATTCAACTCCTACCGCTGACCAGTGACAACCAATTATCTACTGCTGAATTAAAGCAAAATATTGTGGTGAAAGGGCAGTTACTTGGAGTGAATATAAGTGACTTAAACGCTGAGCAGCCGATTACGTTAAAGTTGGATACTAAAGAATATCCTGCAAAAATAGATAAAGATGGCTTCTTTATAGGCTCGATTGATGCTCAAGACTTACAAGCTTCTACATCAAAAAATGTCAGTGCAGTGGTTAATTTTAATCAAAATCATCAGCATTTAGTTGCACAACAAAACTATCAATTGGTGAATAGCACATCGACGTTAGATATTGATATTCAACCTTTAAAACCAATTGTTGTTGGTCATAACAACGCTGTTGAAATTAAAGGTAAAGTGATTGAAAAATATAGTTCAAATTGGCTATATTTCGCCATTATTGTTGATAATTTAGCATCAGGTTTGGCAGGTGCAGCTTTTATTGCATTTTTATCAAGTCTCACCAGTGTTTCATTTACAGCCGTACAGTATGCGATCTTTAGTTCTTTAATGACATTAACACCAAAAATTTTAGGTGGTTATTCAGGTACAATAGTTACCAATATTGGTTATCCAAAATTTTTCTTAATGACAACTTTAATTGGTATCCCGATTTTGATACTTGTTGTTTGGGTCGGAAAATTGTTAAGAGATCACCAGAAATCACAAGGATAGAAAAAAAGTAATTTATGTAATATCATGAATACGTTGTGAGGTTTAAATGCCGATTCGATCTACAAGATTGAGTCGGTTTTTTATTTTTATTGGTTTAGAGCAAAGTAAAATGATACTGAAAATTAAACATTCATCATTATTTTTATATTTCATTTGAAGCAATAAATTGAAATGTGAATGCGCATTGCCTATATTGAGAGATTAGTATTTGTTAATTAGGAAATCTATCATGCGCATGCTACATACCATGTTACGTGTAGGCAATTTAGAACAATCTTTGGCGTTCTATACTGAAGTACTCGGTATGACTTTACTTCGCAAACGTGACTATGAAGAAGGTCGTTTTACCTTAGCTTTTGTTGGTTATGGCGATGAAGAAAACAATACTGTTTTAGAGTTAACGCATAACTGGGATACATCAAGTTATGATTTGGGCAATGCTTATGGTCATATCGCTATTGGTGTTGAAGATGCATATAAAGCCTGTGAAGAGATTAAAGCACGTGGTGGAAATGTTGTGCGTGACGCTGGTCCGATGAAGGGCGGTGTAACTGTGATTGCATTTGTAGAAGATCCTGATGGTTATAAAGTTGAACTTATTCAACAAGATCAAGATGCACGTAATAATTAATAGCGTAAAATTGCGATACAATTTATATAAAACATATTATATAAAGCTTAAGTGTCGAAATTAAATACTGAACATTTTGCTCAAAAAGTAGCTATATTCAAGAAGCTCAGTAAGATAAAAGTTTACCTTTAGGTAAATTCATCTCACTGGGCTTTTTAGCTTTTCTTTCATTCAAAAGACAGGATGTTTAAGATGAATATTTTAAAAATACTCGCTTTAGATCGTTTCACAATTCTATTGATTGTGATGGTCATCTTGGCAACTTTTTTACCTGTACATGGTATTGCTGCGGACATTTTTGGGAAAATAACCACTATTGCAATTGCCATTTTATTTTTTTTACATGGTGCAAAACTCTCAAGAGAAGCGATTATCGAAGGAGTATTACATTGGAAATTACACGCAGTTGTTTTTGCATTCACTTTTGCCGTATTTCCAATCATAGGTTTGTTGGCTAAACCAGTTTTATTACCATTACTTGGGCAAGAGCTGTATTGGGGCTTTTTGTTTATGTGTTTCTTGCCGTCAACTGTCCAATCTTCAATAGCATTTACATCAGTTGCACGAGGGAATGTCGCGGCTGCGGTCTGTAGTGCTTCATTTTCAAACTTGATCGGGATGTTTATTACACCTGTAATGGTGAGCTTATTTATCTTTGGTCAATCTAAACATGATTATGACCCAACCTCATCAATTATTGAAATTACTTTATTGCTTTTAGTGCCATTTATCGCGGGGCAGTTGTTACGTCCTTATGTATTTCCATTGATGCAAAAAGTTCCGAGTATTGTCAGAACTTTTGATCAGGGCACAATTCTGATGGTGGTCTATGGCGCATTTAGTGGTGCAGTTGTTGCAGGATTATGGCATCAGGTGAGTTGGACGACACTGACATATTTAACATTGGCTTGTTCGGTTTTTTTAACCATCATCATGCTTTTGGCTTTATATATTCCCAAGTGGCTTGGTTTTAATAAAGCAGATCAAATCTCAATTTTTTTCTGTGGTTCGAAAAAAACTTTGGCAAGTGGTGTTCCAATGGCGCAAATTCTATTTATTGGACAGCCGATCGGAATGATTGTTTTACCGATCATGATCTTCCATCAAATCCAATTGATGGTCTGTGGTGTAATTGCGAACTATTGGTCTAAACAACACGATGAAAATAGTCAAACTCAAGAAAATTCTGTACTCGATTAGTCGCATTATTGAGAAAAACTCGATATAATGTTGCCCACTTGTTGTGCTTAGCTCTGACACTTATAGTCTCGGTGGGCTCAAAAGAAATGGTCTGTTATGGTGTTAGCCTGCTAAATTTATTTTAAAATTTGCTTTCCTTAAATAGTGTTTACACTCTGTTTAAGAGTGGCTAATTGCGATGACAGCAAAACCTTTCTTAACTTAGGAGAATCGACCATGCGCGCCGATATTCACCCAAAATACGAAAAATTAGTTGCAACTTGTTCATGTGGTAACGTAATCGAAACACGTTCTGCTTTAGGTAAAGAAACTCTTTATCTTGACGTATGTTCAGCTTGTCACCCATTCTATACTGGTAAACAAAAGAATGTGGACACTGGCGGTCGTATCGACAAGTTCAAACAACGTTTTGCTGGTATGTCACGTTCTATCAAACGTTAATACGACAAAACATAAAAAACGAGCTTTGGCTCGTTTTTTTGTGTCTATATTTTGCTTTGTGATGATCTTTTGCTTTGAGATTCAAAGAGCTTATTGCTAAGCTCCTGATGTATTTTAGTCAGATCAGATTTTATTGATCTTGAACATCTGTGAGTTGGTCAAGTTTCTTTTGGAAATAGTCGCCTTGTAAGAAACGTGCTTCAACATTCCACGCATTGGCAAAGCTATTCATGTCATCTAGTTGGGTAAGCAGAAACTCTACAGGTTTAATTTCTTGATATTTATCAATCATTTCCTGTAAGGCTTGAGTTGTATTTTCTTTGTTGAGCATCAATGTATATTTTTCATCTAAGGTTAGATGCGTGATATCACTTTGTTGCAAAATAATTTCACTGGAAATACTTGAGCCAAAGCGACGTACTGCGATATCTGCGCCATGTTCACGTAAGATCGCAATATTTTTTTGTGCTTCAACGATATTTTTCGCAAGATCTTCTTCATCAAACTGCAAAATAATTGGGTGCATGGCACGACTTCCAACAATAGTGATTAATTTTGAAACAAGTTCAGGGAATTGTTTATCATGGAATAAAACATGACGATTTAAATTCACAATGATCTTTGCTTCAGGATATTGATGAATAAAGTTATGTAATTGTTTACAAGCTTCTACCAAAATCCAGCGATCTAATTTAATAGAAAGTTCAATGTCTTCATCAAGTTCAATGAGATTGCTAATTTTTTTCCATTGATTTTCATAAATAAAACCACTGGTCACTTGGTAAGTGTATAAGTTAGTATCTTGTTTATCATAAAGTTGTTGATATTTAATACGAATTTCACCTTTTTCCAAACTATTTGCAATTTGGCGAAGCATAGGTGAGGACTGGTGTGAAACGTCTTGTTTTATCACATTTTCTGGTTTCGACACAGGTGTAATCGTCGGTACATCAACGCTTGCTGTTTCAATCGTTTCAATGATAACTGGTGCAGATTCTTGGGAAATAGGCGCCTCTACAATCGGTGTAAGTTCAATTTTGGTCGATTCTAATGAAGCACTCATCTGTAAATCTGATTCAGATGGTTGTACTGATAAACGTGAGTTATAGGCTTGGGTCAGTAACTCAGAAAAATTATTTTCATGAAAATCATGCGCAATAATAGGAGCAACCCCAATTTTGAGATGGAAGTTATAGGCTTGAAAATTAATTTCTTGCAATTGTGGTTTTTGTAGTACATGCAAATTAGAAATTCTAGATTCTAATAATGAATCAGAACCTGCTTGTAATAAGATTCCATATACGCCAGGGTAAATATTGAAAATCGTTTGGTTGGTTTGTTCTTTAAGAAAGTTTTGAATACCTTCAAAATATTTATTTGCGTCTTGCCACGAAAGATCAAAAATAGAGTCAGGACAATCTGCAAGACTAAAAATAACCAACGCATTTGCTTTTGCAGGCTGATTGATTAATGCGCGGTTGATTTGTGGAAATAAGTTCGAGATAGAGCTAGAGTTATTCTGCTGAGGTTGAGTATTTGTACTCTGCTGCGCGCCACCAACTTCAATTGTAAGGCTAAGAGAGTCTTCATCTAAACCTGGTAGAAACTCAATTTTTAAAGGGTTTTGAGTTTTGGCATTTTGATTTTGAGTGCTTAAATCAAAACGAGCATAGTCAAATTGACCTTGGGTTATTTTTTTGAAACGATTTTTGAAATCATTTAAATTTTCAGGCTGTAAAATATCTAAAATTGGTAAGCCGATCAGTTCTTCTTCATTTTTTAGACCAAATAACTCAAGATATTCAGGATTTGCTTGAGTATGAATACCTTCTTCGATCACAGCACATGCTTTATGCTGTTCTTCTACAAGAGATTGTGCTTGAGTTTTAGCATTTTCTAAATCTTGTAATAAATGTTGTTTTGATTGTAGCGCACGGCTATAAGACAATGCCCGAACTAGACTGATATAACAATGTTCTGGTTCTTGCAAATCAATGATGTCATAAATGCCTTTATGAATAAAATATTCATATTGTTCAGGTTTATATTCCGTAGGACGTAATAAAATCACGGGAATATTTACTTGTTCAGACGCTTGAATTAAGGTAACCGCCTGTTCCATTTTTAAATCATAAGCACGTCCAAAAATGATTAAATCCCAAGACGTATTAAGTTGTTTTTCGAAGCTTTTCAAATCATCTAATAGTAAACCTTGTGCGAGATGATCTTTACTCTGAAACATCTCCATCAGCATATTATAACGAATTTGATTATCATCAATAATCAGTACTCGTGTTTCGGAGAGTTTTAACTTCTTAGATAATAATAAATTTCTCACTTCAAAGTGTCCCATAAGTCATGATTATTTAAATCATTTAATTGTTGTTGGATAAATTCATCGATAATCATTTGTTCTTCATCGTTGAGCAATTCAAAATCAAACTGAACAAAACTTTGAGAAATAAACAGTGACTTCAATAAATAAATTTTGATTTCTTGATTTTTAAAACGTAAATACAAAGCTTGTTGTTCTTTGAAATGTGCTAAGTTAGGGAGAACTAAAGACAATCTATTTTGCTCTTCTTGTTCAGTTTGAACCAATAAACAAGGCTGATAATTATAACTTGAAACTTCAGAAGGCACTTTGATGGCACATGGATAAATATCTGGCGATAAAATCTCAATCCCGACCTCATAGCTTTTATTTACACTTTGTTTAATCCAACGTACAACAGCGCATTTCCATTTATTTTGTTGACTTTCACTGACCAAAATCAGTTCGCCTGTACGCAAATTTTTAGGTGCTTCACCTGACCAAGCAATACGATAACCATTAATACTAATATCGAGTACTTCGGTTTGATAAATTTGCTTAACTTCACGGTCAATTTGCTTAATTTTTTGTGTCTGTGCAGCATCATAATTGTGATTTGCAATACTGGTTTGTACATTCGCTTCAGACCTAAAGCCAAAATTTTGATTGATTAATAATGTTTCATCAAAGGTTTTCGCATTAGATAAATAAAAATGTGCTGTTTGTAAAGTAAAGCAAATTTGTAACTGCGCAGAATATTCATAACGTTCATGTTGACGCTCAGAATGCGTTCCTAAAACGTTTTGTACATGAAATTTTAGTGCAGATGAAAGAAAATCTTTTTCATTTTTAGAAATATAAGTGGATTCATTTTGAATCGTATCATTGATATGTTCAAGCAATTGTTGGGTTGAAACAAAGACATTTGCTTTAAAATCTTCATGATGTTTACGGTTGTAAATAGGAGGATGATCTTTTGTCGTATCTACAATATATCTTGAAAGAGAGCTTTCTCTTGGTAAAATTTGTGTGAGCCTTGCCCAGTCTAGACTACATTGATAAAGGGCTTGAATCTCATTAGGGCGAATTTGATGAGTATTAAAAATATCTAATAGCAAGACTTGAGCATAAGCTTGCTGAATATTTTGTACAGGAAAATGTGTTCCTTGTAATTGATTGATATTAATTAATAATTCGTTATTTTTTGCAGCGAGTTCATAAATATTATGAATCGTTTGCCACTGATTTGATAAAGCAGGGCTGTAAAGCATTTGCTGCTGCGTAAGGAGTAAACCGAGTTGTTGTAACGCATAATAGCTAGATAAAATACGAGCAGTTTTAAAGCTACGATTTTGTGCAAATTTTAAAATGGCATATTTTTGTTGATTGAGTTGTAAGGAACTTCGGTGTGTAATATCGACATAAATTTTTGCAAAATAGGCACGCATAAAAGTCGTGAGCTCAATAATATGCTCATTACGATCAGAATGAGAAAGCCCTTGATCTAAAAAGTATTTTTCTAAACCAATTAACACATTTTCAATGCTAGGATGCAAAACTTGTAGCAAATCAAAACGTAATGTTTCGGTGCAATCTAATTCTGCAATTTCATACATTGCATTTAATAACGCTTCTGAACTGTCGCCTAGCTTCATAATAGATAAGTCTGACACCCATTGGTGTAGTGCTTCTACTGATGCTTTTGAAAAGCTCAACTGTTCACGGTTTAAGACCGTTGAAGCGTGGAAAATATCAGAGATTTCCTTATTTATCATACTTATATTGAACTCATTTTAAAAAATCTAAAAACTTGAAGCCCCAAATAGCGGTGTTTTATTTTTCTCTCCCGCAATCTCTCTGACTAATTTAGGAACTAAATAACCGGGTAAGCTAGCGAGTAGTTCTCTATAAATGTCATCAATTTCATTTGTATGTAAATCAAAATGATGTGCACCTTTTACTTTATCTAACACATGTAAATAATAAGGTAATACCCCAGCTTCAAACAAGCGTTGACTGAGTTCAACCAAAACACTTGTAGAATTATTCACCCCTTTTAATAAAACAGCTTGATTCAGTACTAAAATTTGTTCTTTAACCAGCATAGAAAGCTTAGAACAGGTTAAAGCATCAAGTTCTGCTGCATGATTTGCATGCACAACTAGAATGACACGTAGCCGACTGTTTTTCAATAAGTAAACAAGTTCTTCGTCGATTCTTTCAGGAATTACGATTGGAACGCGGGAGTGAATTCTTAGAATTTTAACTTGTGCTAAAGATTCTAACCTTTCAATCCAAAGTGCAAGTTTACGATTTGATAAGGTTAGAGGATCTCCACCACTTAAAATCACTTCATTAATTTCAGGATGTTGTTCTAAATAATTTTTAATATGTAGCCAGTCATCATTTTTAGGTAAATTTTCTTGATAAGGAAAATGACGACGAAAACAATAACGACAATGTACAGCACAAGCCCCTGTTAGGGTGAGCAAAAATCTTGATTTATATTTATGTAATACGCCAGGAAGTTGGTTTGCTTGCTCTTCTCCTAAAGGGTCTGTGACAAAACCCTCGTGTTCTTCAAGCTCTAAATGATGAGGAAGCACTTGTAATAATAAAGGATCATATGCATTTCCTACTTCCATCTTTTTGACAAAAGCACGTGGCACACGCAGTTTAAACTGTTCTGAAGCGAGTAAAGCACCCGACAATAATTCAGTGGGTGAAAGCTGTAATTGCTCAAGAAGTTCTTGCGGTGAAGTGATCAAATCACTCATCTGTGATTGCCAGTTTTGCTCTTGATATAGATAAGTCATGAAAATAAAAGAATATATAGGGTGTTGGGAGAAAAAACGAACAGTAACTTGAAAAAGTTAGATCCTGTTTACAATGCAATAGATTATTCAATTATCTATTTCAGCTTGATGATTTTAACACTTAGTTGGTGAAGATGCAGGGGATAAAACTTGATAATATGCTGTATTTAGCTAATATCTGAGCGCTGCTGAAAATTTTTACATTGCTTCAAAGTACGTTGCTCATTTAGAATAGCCAAGAATGACAACATATGGCTAGCAGCCTGCTAGACAAATTCACACATAGTTTTATTCAATGCATGAATTTTCAGCATGAATAGATTCAAGATTTAAGTTTGGAGTGAGCCTTTCATGGCCTATTATTCTACAAATGATTTCAAAGCTGGCTTAAAAGTTATGCTTGATGGTAACCCATGTTCAATCATGGAAAACGAATATGTAAAACCAGGTAAAGGGCAAGCATTTAACCGCGTAAAACTACGTAACCTTAAGTCTGGCAAAGTATTAGAAAAAACTTTCAAATCTGGCGACTCTTTAGAAGCAGCAGATATTGTGGAAGTTGAAATGGAATACCTTTACAACGATGGTGAAATGTGGAATTTCATGGATCCTGTATCTTTCGAGCAAATTGCAGCAGATAAAACTGCAATGGGTGATGCTGCGAAATGGTTGAAAGACGATTCAAATGAAAAATGTACGATTATGCTATTTAATGGCGTGCCATTAACTGTAAATGCACCGAACTTTGTTGTATTAAAAGTTGTTGAAACTGATCCAGGTGTACGTGGTGATACTTCTGGTGGTGGCGGTAAACCTGCAAAATTAGAAACAGGTGCAGTAGTACGTGTTCCATTATTTGTACAGCAAGAAGAAAATGTTCGTGTAGACACTCGTACTGGTGACTATTTAGAGCGTGCATAATTGTAGTTTTACAAGATACAAAAAGGGATGATAATCATCCCTTTTTTATTTTAAATTTTAATATTTAAATTTTAATAAGATAGTAGATTTATTTGTCTAAACTTAGAAGGGCTTATACCGGCATATTTTTGAAAAAAACGACTGAAATAAGCGGGATCTTTAAAACCTAGTTGATAGCAAATCATATGGATAGAACTATCTGTGAAAATAAGCATACGTTTAGCTTCTTGCATTTGTCGGTTGTAAATTAACTTTTTAGAAGAGGTGTTGGCTAAACGGCGGCAAATTTCATTTAAACGTGTTTCTGTAATGGCTAAATGAGCTGCATATTCAGTTAATGTCCAATGGTGATCATAATGAGATTCAATTAATTCATTAAATTTACGAAAAATTGCCAGATCATGATTGTTATTATAGGTATAAGGTAAAGCAGATTCAGCCAGTCGCATGGCTTGTAAAAAAATCAGACCAATTAGGCTTTTTAAAACAAAATTTTTACCTTGTTGATTGTTTTCAAATTCATCTTTGAGTTGATGTAAATAATGTTCTAAACGATGTAAATCTTGAGAATCAGAATGATTGAACTGACCTGAATGTACACACATAGGGTAAATATGCTGAATTTTTAAGTCATTTTGTAGTCGCGAAATAATATTTTGTTGCACGGTTAAGACATGTCCTTCGCAGTCGGGATCAGTTATAAAAGAATGTGCAACAGAGGGTGGTGTTAGAAAAAAAGCAGGTGCTTGACAGATATATTTCACATCGTCTAGGAAAACTTGCACTGTACCTTTAGTGAAAAAATGTAATTGAAAAAAGCGGTCATGACGATGCGGTGGCATATTTTGACCAAAAAAGTTCGCCAGTTTCGCTTGATCTTCATAATGAATGTCTTCAGTGATAAGACCTTGATCATCAACTTGCCCCATCGGTAAATTGGGGATAAATGCGTTTTTCATACCTTCGGATCCATGAAAAGTATAATTTTTTATATCATAACGTAAAAAGTGCTTGCAATTAGTTATGATGTTAACTATAAAGTTAATATATTAACTAATTTGTGAAAAGTCTAGAAAAAATATCTAGATCCAAGGAAGAGAAAACGCGATGAATGATCTAAAAAAGATAGATACTCACGGCAATATTTTTGGTATCGCATTAAATTATAAGTGTTTATATGAAAGCTTACAGACACAATTTAATCAAAAGCCTTATGTGAAAGAGCCTGTCAAACCCGTTTTGTTTATTAAGACTCCAAATACCCGTAATCAAAGTGGTCAAGTGGTTTTTAAACAAGTGGGTGATGTTTTACAAGCAGGACCTACGGTGGGTATTGTGATTGGGAAAAGTACCAGTCGTGTACAAGAAAAAGACGCGCACGAACATATTGCAGCTTATGTCGTGGTCAATGAATTGAGTTTGCCTGAAGACAGTTATTATCGCCCAGCCATTAAAGCCAAATGTCAGGATGGCTTTTGTGTCATTGGTGAAGCTGTTGCTCGTGATCAAGTCACAGATATCAATCATTTAGAGTTACGTGTTTTGGTCAACGGTGAATTAAAACAAAAAGGCAATACTTCAAACTGGTTGCGTACACCTGAGCAGATCATTGCAGAAATTTCAGAGTATATGCCACTCAATGAAGGTGATGTGATTTTGACAGGAACTCCATTAGGACGTGTTGATTTAAATGCAAATGATGTGGTTCGTATCGAGATTGATCAATTGGGTGCGATAGAAAACACGATTCAGGAACAGGGAGTATAAATCATGAAAACTGCACGTATTCGTCATCATGGTGAAGTGGTTAATGTTGAAGTTTTAGAAGACTTAAGCGTTCAACTTGAAAATGGTGAAATTTTAAGTGAAGAATCTGTGGAATGGTTGCCTCCTGCACAAGGAACAATGTTTGCTCTTGGGTTAAATTATGCGGATCATGCGCGTGAATTGGCTTTTGAACCACCAAAAGAACCGCTTATTTTTATTAAAGCGCCAAATACATTTACGGGTCACAATAAAAATACATGGCGTCCTGACCATGTTGACTATATGCACTATGAGTGTGAATTGGTCGCTGTGATTGGTAAAACTGCAAAAAATGTTAAGCGTGAAGATGCTTTAGATTATGTTGCTGGCTATACCTTATGTAATGACTATGCGATTCGTGATTATTTAGAAAATTATTATCGTCCAAACTTACGTGTTAAAAACCGTCATTCAACCACACCTGTAGGTCCATACATTATTGATACAGCTTCAGTCCCTGAACCGAATAATTTAACCCTTCGAACTTGGGTAAATGGTGAACTGCGCCAAGAAGGTACGACGGCAGATATGATTTTTGATGTGCCATTTCTCATTGAGTACATTTCATCATTTATGACTTTACAAGCGGGCGACATGATTGCGACAGGAACACCTGAAGGGCTTTCAGATGTCGTGCCGGGTGATGAAGTGATTGTAGAAATTGAGGGTGTAGGTCAATTACGTAACTACATCGTTTCAGAAACAGAATTTTTTAAAACAGTTTAAGTTAAGGGATGAACGGTATGATTAAACACTGGATTGATGGTAAAGAAGTCGAAAGCCAAGAAACATTTACAAACTATAATCCTGCGACAAATCAAGCGATTGGTGAAGTTGCAAGTGGTGGGCAAGCTGAAATTGATCTTGCAGTTGCCGCAGCGAAACGTGCAGCACCACAATGGGCGAAAACACCTGCAAAAGAACGTGCGCGTTTAATGCGTAACTTAGGTGATCTGATTGATCAAAACGTTGCGAAAATTGCTGAACTTGAAACATTAGATACAGGTTTACCAATTCACCAAACCAAAAATGTTTTGATTCCTCGTGCTTCACATAACTTCAACTTCTTTGCTGAAGTTTGCACTCGCATGAATGGGCATACTTATCCTGTTGATGATCAAATGTTGAACTATACATTGCATCAGCCAGTGGGTGTTTGTGGTTTGGTTTCACCTTGGAACGTACCATTTATGACAGCAACATGGAAAACTGCACCATGTTTGGCATTAGGTAATACTGCTGTTCTGAAAATGTCGGAGCTTTCACCATTAACAGCGAATGAATTAGGGCGTTTAGCTTTGGAAGCGGGTATTCCTGAAGGGGTATTTAACGTTGTTCAAGGTTATGGTGCAACAGCAGGTGATGCTTTAGTGAAGCATCCTGATGTTCGTGCAATTTCATTTACAGGGGGTACAGCAACAGGTCGTCGTATCATGGCAAATGCTGGGCTGAAAAAATACTCAATGGAGTTAGGTGGTAAATCACCTGTGTTGATTTTTGAAGATGCTGATCTTGAACGTGCATTAGATGCAGCATTATTTACGATCTTCTCATTAAATGGTGAACGTTGTACCGCAGGTAGCCGTATTTTCATTCAAGAATCGGTTTACGATGAGTTTGTAAAAGAATTTGCACGTCGTGCAAAAAATATCATTGTTGGTGACCCACAAGACCCGAAAACGCAAGTCGGTTCAATGATTACGCAAGCACATTATGACAAAGTGACAGGTTATATCAAGATTGGTATTGAGGAAGGTGCAAGCTTAGTTGCAGGTGGCTTAGAGCGTCCAGCAAATTTACCTGAACATTTACAAAAAGGTCAGTTTATTCAGCCAACGGTTTTTGCCAACGTTGATAACCGTATGCGTATTGCGCAAGAAGAAATCTTTGGACCTGTTGTATGTTTGATCAAGTTTAAAGATGAAGCTGAGGCATTATATTTAGCCAATGATGTTGAGTATGGTTTGGCATCTTATATTTGGACACAAGATATTGGTAAAGCACATCGTTTAGCTGCTGGTATTGAAGCGGGTATGGTGTTTATTAACAGCCAAAACGTACGTGATTTACGTCAACCTTTTGGTGGCGTAAAAGGTTCAGGAACAGGGCGTGAAGGCGGTGAATATAGCCTTGAAGTATTTACGGAAATCAAAAATGTTTGTATTTCAATGGGATCGCACCATATACCAAAATGGGGCGTATAACACGCCATTTGGAATTTAAGAACAGCATTCTTGTGTGAGATCAAATACAGGAAAATCAACTCAATATTAAGTTTTGTGTGATTTATTTCTCATCGAGATATATTGAATTTTTGTCTTTATTTGAAGCTTGGAGTGGGCTTTTTACCTCACTCTAAGTCTTTTCTCAAGATAAAGGAAATATTCAATATGAAACTCAGCGATCAGAAAATGCTTTACACAACATTTGAAAGAAGAATATCAGGAAGATAGAAATGGGTAAGCTTGCTCTTGCTGCAAAAATCACACATGTACCGTCAATGTATTTATCAGAATTGCCAGGTCCAACCAATGGAATCCGTCAAGCAGCAATTGATGGTCATATTGAAATTGGTCGTCGTTGTCGTGAACTTGGTGTCGATACGATCATTGTTTTTGATAGTCATTGGCTGGTCAATAGCGCATTTCATATTAATGCAGGTGAAAATTTTAGTGGTGTTTATACCAGTAATGAATTGCCACATTTTATTCAAAATATGGAATTTGATTACGATGGAAACCCTGAATTGGGTCAGTTGATGCAAGAAGAAATTTGTAAAACAGGCATTCGAGCACAAGCACATAATATTAAAAGTCTTGAACTTGAATATGGCACATTGGTTCCAATGCGTTATATGAATCAGGATAAACATTTTAAAGTCGTTTCAGTATCTGCTTTTTTAACTTCTCATGAATTAGAAGACAGCCGTAAATTTGGTGAGGGTTTACTCAAAGCGATTGAAAAATATGAAGGTACTGTAGCGGTATTTGCCAGTGGTTCATTGTCACATCGTTTTATTTGGGATCGTGAATATAAGCGTGGTATGGATGAATATACCCGTGAATGGGATCGCCAAGTGGATAAACATGTTGTCGGCATGTGGCAACGTGCAGAGTGGAAAGAGTTTACAGATATGTTGCCTGAATATGCAGAATACTGTTATGGCGAAGGTGGTATGCATGACACTGCAATGCTACTTGGATTATTAGGCTGGGATCAGTATGACAAAGCCGTAGAAATTATTACGCCAGCGTTTCCGAGTTCAGGAACAGGGCAAATCAATGCCATTTTCCCACTGCCTGACTCAATTGTTTAAATCATAAAAAGGAGATTTCTGATGCCTCATTTTATTGCTGAATACAGTGCAAATTTAGAAGAATCAGTCGATTTTCAAGACTTATTTACACAAGTAAATAACTTTTTAGGTGGCACAGGAATCTTCCCTTTAGGTGGTATTCGTAGTCGTGCGATTCGTATGGATAAATTTCGTATGGCAGATGGTTTACATGATTATGCCTTTGTTCATATGACGCTAAAAGTTGGTTCTGGGCGTGATTTAGAAACACGTCAACGCGTGGCAACAGAACTCTTTGCAAAAATTGAAGCATTTTTTCAACCATTAAAAGAGCAGCGTTTATTGGCGATTTCTTTTGAGATGAAAGAACTAGATCCCGTTTTAAATTTCAAATCGAACAATATTCATCAATTTTTAAAAAATAATGGTTAGATAAGGATATCTTTATGTTAGATCAAGCAAAAATTCAAGAACTGGCTTTGCAACTAGATCAGGCTGAAAAATCAGGTCAACAAATTCGTCAGTTTTCATTGCAATATCCTGAAATTACCATTGAAGATGCCTATGAAATTCAAAAAGTATGGGTTGCACATAAAATTGCTGAAGGGCGTAAATTGGTTGGGCATAAGATCGGTTTAACTTCACGTGCCATGCAAGTTTCTTCTAATATTACTGAACCTGATTATGGTGCGTTATTAGATGATATGGTATTTGACGAAGGAACTGACATTCCAATGTCACGCTTTATCGTGCCACGTGTTGAAGTGGAGTTAGCTTTTATTTTGGGTAAACCACTTTCAGGACCAAATTGCACGATTTTTGATGTGCTAGATGCAACGGATTATATTATTCCTGCGGTCGAAATTATTGATGCGCGTTTGCATAATGTAGACCCTGAGACACAAATTACTCGTAAGGTATTTGACACGATTTCAGATAATGCAGCCAATGCAGGAATTGTATTAGGTGGTCGACCAATTAAGCCAACTGAACTCGATTTACGTCGTATTTCTGCAATTTTATATCGTAATGGGGTGATTGAAGAGTCTGGAGTGTCTGCTGCGGTATTGAATCATCCAGCCAAAGGTGTGGCGTGGCTTGCCAATAAACTACATCCATATGGTGTGACATTAGAAGCAGGTCAAATTATTTTAGGTGGTTCATTTACTCGTCCTGTTGCAGCAAAAGCAGGTGATACTTTCCATATTGATTATGATCAATTGGGTTCAATTGCATTTCGTTTTATGTAATTGAGGAGCAGACATGATTGATACAACAAATTATTTTAAAAAGAAGCTTAAAACTGAACAGCAAATTGGGATGTGGGTCGGGCTTGCACAGGGGTATTGTGCAGAAATAGCTGCCAATGCTGGCTATGATTGGTTACTGATTGATGGTGAGCATGCACCGAATGATGTTCGTAGTATTTTAGAACAACTACAAGCCATTGCACCTTATCAGAGCCAAGCTGTGGTTCGTCCTGTAACAGGTGATATTCATCTGATTAAACAATTACTGGATATTGGTGCTCAAACGCTGTTGATTCCAATGGTGGAGTCGGCTGAGCAAGCACAATTGATGGTACAAGCAACACGGTATCCACCTGAAGGAGTTCGTGGCGTAGGTGCTGCATTAGCACGTGCTTCTCGTTGGAATAACATTACGGACTATTTACAGACTGCTGATGAACAAATTAGTGTGTTGGTACAAATTGAGTCCAAAAAAGGCTTAGAAAATCTAGACGAAATTCTACAAGTCGAAGGTGTTGATGGCGTCTTTATTGGTCCTGCTGATTTGTCTGCTGCTTTGGGCTATCGTGGGCAGGCAGGACATCCTGAAGTACAAAAAGTGATTGTAGAAACAATTCAAAAAATTCGCCAAGCAGGTAAAGCTGCGGGTATTTTATCTGCGGATGAAACCTTGGCAAAAACATATTTGGCTTTAGGCACAGAATTTGTCGCTGTTGGCGTAGACACGAGTTTATTGATGAAGTCGATGACACAATTGCTAGGAAAATTTAAACAGACAGACGCAACTACTCAGCCACAAGCACCAAGCGTCTATTAAGGAATTTAAGTATGCAATTAACAAATACAACTTTATTTAAAGAGCAAGTTTTTATTGATGGTCAATGGGTAAATGCACACGACAATAAAACCTTTGCAGTTACAAATCCTGCCACAGGTGAAATCATTGCAAATATTGCATCTGTTGCAGCTCAGCAAGTTGAACAAGCAGTTGCTGCTGCGGATACTGCATTAGCCACATGGAAACTCACTACTGCAAAAGAGCGCTCATTATTATTAAAGAAATGGTATCAATTGATTATTGAAAATCAAGAAGATTTAGCCATGATTTTAAGTACTGAGCAAGGGAAACCCATGACAGAAAGTCGTGGTGAGATTTTGTATGGTGCAAGTTTTATCGAATGGTTTGCTGAAGAAGCAAAACGTACTTATGGCGATGTTATTCCTCATGATAAACAAGGTCGTCGTCTTGTTGTCATTCGTCAGCCTGTCGGTGTAGTCGCTGCCATTACACCATGGAATTTTCCAAATGCGATGATTACGCGTAAAGTAGGTCCAGCACTTGCTGCGGGCTGTACCGTGATTATTAAACCTGCTTCTGAAACCCCATTGTCAGCTTTAGCACTTGTGGCTTTAGCAGAGCAAGCAGGGATTCCTCAAGGTGTGATTAATGTGGTGACAGGCAGCGCACGTGAAATTGGTGCGGTATTGACACAACATCCTGCGGTCAAAAAAGTGTCTTTTACAGGGTCTACACAAATTGGCAAATTATTGATGGAGCAATGCTCATCAACGATGAAAAAAGTCAGTATGGAGCTAGGTGGAAATGCACCATTTATTATTTTTGATGATGCAAATTTAGACCGAGCTGTAGAAGGTGCAATTGCTTCAAAATTCCGTAATAGCGGTCAAACTTGTGTATGTACAAACCGTATTTTAGTACAAGATACTGTTTATGATGCTTTTATTGAAAAATTAAAAGTTGCCGTGGCACAGCTTAAAGTTGCTCCTGCTTTTGAACAAGGTGCTGAACAAGGTCCGTTGATCAATGAAAAAGCAGTAGAAAAAATTCAAGAGCATATTGAAGATGCAACATCAAAAGGTGCAAAAGTTGTTGTGGGTGGGCAGCGTCATGCTTTAGGGCACACCTTTTTTGAGCCAACAGTTTTAGCCGATGTTACTCCTGATATGTTGGTTGCTAAAGATGAAACTTTTGGTCCATTGGCACCTGTTTTTAAATTTTCTACCGAAGCACAAGCAATCCAAATGGCAAATGATACAGAATTTGGTTTAGCTTCATATATTTATACAGAAAGTTTAAGTCGAGCTTGGCGTGTAGGTGAAGCATTAGAGTATGGAATGGTTGGAATCAACGAGGGTTTAATTTCAACAGAAGTTGCGCCGTTCGGGGGAATCAAAGAATCAGGTTGTGGGCGTGAAGGCTCAAAATATGGTATTGAAGATTATCAAGAATTAAAATACATGTGTATGGGCATTTAGATCTATTTATCATGATTTAAAATAAGGGTGTAGCGACCCTTATTTTTACTTATATAGATAAAATGATGCTTGAAAATGAAATGGTTAACATGCTGATCGTCCAAAGTAAATATTTATCGTTTAATCAATAAATATCAAAAGTTTATTTTCTGATGTGTCGTTATTCATTCTTTTAAAGGATGAGAAATATGTCCTCAGATCATGACTTAAATCTTGCTGCCAATTTGACTGAAGCAAATATCTATTTCACAAAACTCAACCCACATATAGTCAACTTTATTTTAGTCATTTGACTTAGTATTTTAATTAATTTTATTGAAAATGTATTTTAATTAGATGTTGTATATGTTATTAATTAATATATTAACAATTTAATATTTTTTTAGAATATTAAGTTTTTTGTAAAATCCCTCATGTTTGATTTTAATTTCTCTAGATATTCAGGTGCTATTAAAATCAATTTGTTAATATGTTAATTAAATTCATGAGGTTGAATAAAATAAAGCTGATTGTTTCTCTATAAGGAGATAGAAATGGAAACAACATCTACCTATGCGTCTACATCAGATAAAATGACCAAGGAAGAACGTAAAGTTGCCTATGCAACTATCGTTGGTACGACTGTAGAGTGGTATGACTTTTTTATTTATGCGGCAGCAGCAGGTCTGATTTTTAAAGACTTATTTTTTGCTCCAGCAGGTAATACGCTTGGAACGATACTGGCATTTGCAACCGTTGGAATTAGCTTTTTATTTCGACCACTAGGTGCATTTTTAGCAGGGTATTTAGGTGATAAATATGGGCGTCGTATTGTACTGGTGATGACACTGGTACTGATGGGAATCGCAACAACATGTATAGGTTTGCTCCCAACTTATGCAAGTATTGGTGTTGCTGCTCCAGTCCTATTGCTTATTTTGCGTATTTTACAAGGTCTTGCCGCAGGAGGTGAATGGGGCGGGGCTGTGCTTATGGCAGTTGAACATGCACCCACACATAAGCGTGGACGCTTTGGTTCATTTCCACAAATTGGCGTGCCTTTGGGATTGATTTTAGCCTCAGGTATGTTTGCTTTAATGACAGGTATCGTTGCACCCGGTGATGCTTTCATCGAATGGGGTTGGCGCATTCCCTTTCTTTTTAGTATCGTTTTGTTGTTTGTTGGGCATTGGATTCGTCGTACTGTAGAAGAAAGTCCTGTGTTTGAAGAAATTAAAGAACGTAAAAGTGCCTCTAAAACGCCTATTCGTGATTTATTTAAAAATCATGCTTTACTGGTTTTATTGGCGGCTTTGGTTTTTGCTGGAAATAGTGCTTGTGGTTATATGACGACAGGTGGCTTCATTCAAAACTATGCGACGAACCCTACAGGACCTTTACAGCTAGAACGAACACCTGTCCTGATTTGTGTCACATTGGCTTCTTTTTGTTGGTTGATTACGACTTATATTTCAGGTGCATTATCAGACAAAATTGGACGTAAAAAAACCTATATCATCGGATGGATTATTCAATTATGTGGCGTTTTTGCACTATTTCCTTTGGTTAATACAGGTGCAATGCCATTATTTGCTTTAGGTTTATGTTTCCTTGCGAGTGGTATTGGTTTGACTTATGGGGTGCAATCAGCATTTTACTCTGAGTTATTTCCAGCATCGGTGCGTTTTTCTGGAATTTCGATTTCTTATGCTTTAGGTGCAATTTTAGGTGGTGCATTTGCCCCAATGATCGGAACATGGCTAGTGAGTGTTACAGGTTCGACATTCTCCGTCACGATTTATTTGGCAGTGATGACCAGTATTGCGTTATTGTCTACGCTGTCCTTGCGTGATCGTTCAGGTATTCCGTTAGGACCTGACCATGAGGCAGAGCAAATGAAATCACCGATTGTATGGCATAAAAATTAATTGATATTTTATTTGAAAACATCTTTAACCAGCTTCGGCTGGTTTTTTTATGATAAATAAAATATGAAATGACGGGGATGACAAGCTTTCATAAATACAGCGATAAAAAGCCATGAAAAGTACAAATTAATACGTGAAAAATGCATTAACTAAATCGTGTATTCCATGAATAATAGAAAAATATTAGGAAGTTAAATAAATATTTTTTTATAAATATCTGATTTTTAAGGAAGAGTAATCATGGAAAATACAATATCGACACATGAGTCTTTTGAGAACTATGCAAATGACGCATCTGATTCAATCCAAATGATTTATACAGAAGCAGCAAACCCAATTTCGTCAGAAAAAACGATGTTAGAAAAAATTAAGGAAATTTTACCAAAAATTGCGGCACGTGCTGAAGAAGCAGAACAACTGCGCCGTGTGCCTGATGAAAATATTGCTTTGCTAAAAGAAATTAATTTTCATCGTGCATTCCAACCTAAAGTATATGGTGGGTTGGAAATGAGTTTGCCTGATTTTGCCAATTGTATTGTCACTTTAGCAGGTGCATGTGCAGGAACTGCATGGGCTTTTAGTTTGTTATGTACGCATAGCCATCAAATTGCGATGTTTAGCAAACAGCTACAAGATGAAATCTGGCTGAATAATGTTGATGCAACAGCAAGCAGCTCAATCGCACCTTTTGGCAAAGTACAAGAGGTTGATGGTGGCATTATTTTAAATGGTGAATATGGCTGGAGCAGTGGATGTGATCATGCTGAATATGCCATTGTTGGTTTTAACCGTTTTGATGCAGAAGGTCATAAAATCTATAGTTTTGGTGTGATTCCTCGTCAAGATTATGAAATTGTGGATAACTGGTATGCACAAGCCATTAAGAGCAGTGGTTCAAAACAATTAAAATTAGTCGATGTATTCATTCCTGAATATCGTATTTCTAAAGCCAAAGACATGATGGAAGGTAAATCGACAGGATTTGGTTTATATCCTCAGTCAGAAATCTTCTATTCACCTTATCGTCCATATTTTGCCAGTGGTTTTTCCGCAGTGAGTTTAGGTGTGGCAGAACGGATGATTGAGGCATTTAAAGATAAGCAGCGCAATCGTATTCGTGCTTATACAGGTGTAAATGTCGGTGTTGCAACACCTGCTTTAATGCGCATAGCTGAATCAACACATCAAGTTGCTGCTGCACGTGCATTGTTAGAAAAAACTTGGGAAGACCATCGTTTACATGGCGTTAATCATCTTTATCCAAATAAAGAGACATTGGCTTTTTGGCGTACAAATCAAGCCTATGCAGTCAAGATGTGTATCGAAGCTGTAGATCGTTTGATGGCAGGTGCAGGGGCAACCAGTTGGTTAGATAGTAGTGAACTCCAACGTTTATTCCGTGATGCACATATGACAGGTGCGCATGCTTATACCGACTATGATGTTTGTGCGCAAATTTTAGGTCGTGAATTAATGGGCTTAGAACCAGATCCAAGCATGGTTTAATTTCATTATTATTCAAATACAAGGAGTTGTGATATGAATAGCATGGTCGAAAATATGAATATACAAGCACTAGATCCAAAAGCATTTCGTCGTGCCTTAGGTAATTTTGCGACAGGTGTCACCATTATGACAGCGCAAAATGCGCAAGGTGAGCGTGTAGGTGTTACTGCAAATAGTTTTAATTCAGTTTCTTTAGATCCTGCATTAATTTTATGGAGTATTGATAAAAACTCATCAAGTTACCGTATTTTTTCAGAAGCGACGCATTTTGCAGTAAACATTTTGTCGGCAGCACAAATTGATTTATCCAATAAATTTGCTCGTCGTGCTGAAGATAAATTTGCAGGAATTGAGTATGAAATCGGGGCGGGATCTAGCCCTATTTTAAAAAACTGTTCGGCTGTTTTTGAGTGTGAAAAATTTAATATTGTTGAAGGTGGTGATCATTGGATTATTATCGGAAAAGTTGTTAAATTTCATGATCATGGTCGTTCACCTTTGTTATATCATCAAGGTGCTTATTCTGCGGTTTTACCTCATCCGAGCTTAAACAGCAAAGCAAGTACAGAAGAAAGCGTATTTCCGGGACGTTTATATAACAATATGTACTATTTGCTGACTCAAGCTGTACGTGCATATCAAAATGATTATCAACCTAAGCAACTCACCAGTGGTTTTAGAACCAGTGAAGCACGTTTACTTCTGGTTTTAGAAAGTAAAACTGCAACCAGTAAAAGTGATTTGCAACGTGAAGTGGCAATGCCGATTCATGAAATCGAACAAGCAACAGAAATTTTGGCACAAAAAGGTTTATTGCTTGATACTGGGCATTCTTATGAGTTAACAGCGCAAGGAAATGAATGTGCTCATATGCTTTATAAAATTGCAGAAAGTCATCAGGAGGAAGTTTTTGCTCAATATGCGCCTGAAGATCGTGAGCTATTTAAAAAGATGTTAAAAGACTTAATTGGTATTTAATTTTATACTGTAAAAGTGAAGTGAATTGTTGTCTTTAGATGATGTTATGCTTCACTTTTACAAAATGAATGATATAGATCACAAAGTGAAAACTCCTTTTTCATTTTTCAATAATAAATCTTGCTAAGCCGCACAGATTCATATACTAATAAGTCATCATCTAAATGGATTTAGAAGATGAATAATCGTCAAAATTTTTCAAATTTCATTGATTTAGCGGCACTCATGGGGCGTCCAGAGTTTGATTCATCCTTATTGTTTTATTTAAATACATGGGTGCAATCGAAGCATTTTTCTATTTTGCGCGTTAAAGATAATATTCCTGCATTATTATTGTGTGATCGACAACATGATCGTCCAAATGTTGCATGGCATTGTGGGCAATCTTATGTCAAACGCTATCATCTCTATGATGATTTATATCAAAATTTAGCCACGCAAAATATAGAGCAGCATCAAACGACAACAGGACAGCTTTGTGCAGATGAAATTATTTTTTCACCTTATCGGCAAGAAATTTATGAGAAAAATGGTTTAATTCAGCGGCTATGTGGTCTTTATCGAGACGATGATAATTCGCCAATTTTATTTAATTTGTATCGTCATAAGGAGCAAGGTTTTTATTCAGATCATGAAATTGAAAACTTTGAACGTATCATTCCTGCATTGGTCAAACTGATTCAAGGTCATTTGGCTTTACAAGAAAAAAGTCAGCAAAAAGACTTAAAACAGCAACTATTCAAGTATCAGCCTTTACTAACAACTCAAGAAGTTGAAGTATGTAGCCGTATTTTAAAAGGAATGAGTTATATTGGCATTGCTGCTGATTTAAATTTAAAAGAATCTACCATTAAAACTTATCGTAATCGTGCATTTGAAAAATTAGGGATTAATTTTAAAAATCAACTCTTTGCTTTGTTTTTGTAGTGGTTTTACTGTGCTGTGAAACGCAATGAATCGTGATTGCAAAATATTCTAAATTCAACCCATCACATTAGACTTAACGAAGTGACGCTATCGCATTACATCTCTTTATCACATTATTTTAGATTTTGTCCTCCTTTTGGGGGACAGGCTTTATTTGAAGCCTATTTATACTGAATCTTATTCATATGAGTCATATGAAAGGGAGTCAGTCACTATGGAAAGTTCATTATTCGCGTTGGTTGTTACGCATGTGCAGGCAGAAGCCAAAGACACAATTGTTTTAGAGTTGCAACATCCGCAGCGGCAAGACCTGCCACAGTTTAGTGCAGGTTCACATCTAGAAGTTTATCTTGAAAATGGTTTGATTCGCCATTATTCCTTGTTGAATTGTTCAAGTGAAAGACAACGTTATGTGATTGCAGTTGGGCTAGCACAGGATGGGCGTGGTGGTTCACAATATATTCATCAAAAAATTCGTGTGGGTGATACTTTAAAAGTCAGCTCACCTCGTAATAATTTTCCTTTGCTTGATGCCGATGCGTACTGCTTTATTGCAGGTGGTATTGGTATTACACCTATTTTATCCATGATTCATTGGTGTATCAAAAATCATAAAAAATGGCGATTAATTTATGCTTTAAGACATAAGCAACGTGCGAGTTTTTATGAGGATTTAATTCAATTAGCACCTGAAAATATCCAATTTTATTTTAATGATGAACATGCACAAGAGCATTTAAATGTAGAAGAAATTGTTAAAAATCTAAATGCGAGTGAACATATTTATTGTTGTGGTCCAAATGCAATGATGCAAAGTGTGCAACAGGCAGCACAGCATCTTGCGCCAGAGCGTGTACATTTTGAATGGTTTAGTGCCCCTGTTTTGGAGCATTCAGCGATACAGACCTCAGATTCATTTACCTTAAAACTCAAACGCTCAGGTAAAGAAATTCAGGTTATGGCAGATCAGTCGATTTTAGATGCCTTAGAACAAGAGGGCTTTGAACTGCCATTTTCATGCCGTGCAGGTATTTGTAGAAGCTGTGAAACCACGGTGTGTTCAGGCACACCTGATCACCAAGATATGATTTTAAGTGACGAAGAACGTGCTGAAAATAAAAGCATGCTGATTTGTGTTTCTAGAGCCAAAAGCCAAATGATTGAGCTTGATCTTTAAGTTCAAAATATTCAGACATCATCAGGACGATATTGTATGACCATTCCAACCGTAAATATTATAGAAGCATGTCGTAAAGCCGCAGATAAAATGGCAAATAAAGATACGCCATTAATTTTAAATGAATGGTATGTCGCGGCATTTAAAAGTGAAATTGGTAGAAATTTATTTGCACGTAAAATTTTAAATAAGCGTGTGGTGATGTATCGTACTTTAGAGGGGCAAGCCGTTGCACTTGAAGATCGTTGCGCACATCGTTCATTTCCATTGTCAAAAAGTCATTTGGATGGCAATAATATTATCTGTGGTTATCATGGTTTTAAATATAATAGTTCAGGCGATTTAGTCGAAATTCCATCACAAAAACAGTGCCCACATGGTATTGGTATTCAAACATATAAGTTGGTTGAAACAGGTCCTTTAGTTTGGATTTGGTTGGGAGATCAACAACTTGCTGATGAGTCTAAAATTCCCCAATTGCCGTGGTTGGAGAGTGAACAGTGGGCATCTACTTCAGGTTATTTTTTCCATCCCGGAAATTATGTCAGTATGCATGAAAATCTTATGGATTTAACGCATCTCACTTTTTTACATGCCAATACGATTGGTACACCAGATTATGCCAGCGCACCTTATAAAACTGAATTAAAAGAGGGTCACTATAAGTTAATTCGTGAAGTTGTACCGACGACTTTATCACCTGTATGGGGTGAAACGACAGGACTTGCAGGGAAAGAAACGGCTGCACGTATTGCAACATCAGAATTTTTATCACCCGGCTTGCATCAAGTGAGTGTTTCATTTTATGACTCGGCGCTCGATGAAAATACTCGCCAAACATTTAAAATTCATACGGCACATATTTTAACACCTGAAACCAATAATACGATGCACTATTTTATTGTTCATGGGCGTGACTTCGCATTAGATGATGAGCATATTGAAGCATTTATGCATGAACAGTTATTTGCTGCTTTTCAAGAAGATGTAGAAGGCTTGGGTGCTTTAGAAGAAGTACTTGATGATCGAGATCAACATCATTTTGAAATTTCTGTCGCAAGTGATTCACCTGCTGTTGCTACACGAATTTATTTAAAGAAACGTGCTGAACAAGAACAAGTTTAATCTGATTTTTAAAAATAATAAAACTCTAGAATTTAAGTGCTAGAGTTTTATTTTCTTTTAAGTTAACATGTTAAATAAATATAGTTAATATGTTAATTATGTTGTAATTTTTCACTATGAACAAAGTATAAAAATACAGGATCGTATTTTAAAGGATAAAATTATGGAAAATTTAAAAATAGCCATGAGGCAAGTGAGTGTTGTTCTTCTTCATTCTACTTTGGTTGGCATGGTATTTAGTCATACAGTTTATGCTGAAGATAATTGGAAACTTTCACTGAAAAATGCTTATATTGATCGTGATTTTGATCCTGAGGCAGTTAAGGATCAGGGTAGTTGGTCTCAAGGAGTTTCTTTATTTTATACTTCAGATTATCAAAAAACACCTTTTGATCAATTAGAAATTGGTTTAGATGCATCAGCACAATATGCAACACGATTAAGTTCAGACAAACATGTTTCAGACAGTATTTTACCTTTTGATGCACAGTCTAAGAGCCAAGCCGATGATTTTAAAAAATATGGTGGAACTTTAAAATTTAAATATCAAGATAATGTCTTACGTGCAGGTGAGTTATGGTTAGATACACCACTCACATCAGTTGATGGCAGTCGTCAGCTATTATCTTCTTATATGGGGGTAAATTTTAACAGTAAAGTTAATGATCAGCTTGGGATCGAGGTCGGTCATGTTTCACGTGTTTCACCTCGTAATGAGGAAGACTTTGTTAAGTTTTCTTATACGCAACAAGGTGTTAAACACAAATCAGATGGTTTGAATTATCTTGATGTTCGTTATAAGTTTAATGATGCTTTAAAAGGTGAATATTATTTCGGCAATTTATCTGATTTATTTAATTTACATTATGTTGGTTTAGACCATACATTTAAACTCGCTGATGAGTTGGCATTAAACTCTAAAATTAAATATTTTAATGCGCAAGATACGGGTAAAGCCGTACATATTGATACGCAAAATATTGGCGTATTGGAAACCGTAAAATATAAAAATCATAGTTTAGGTGTAGGCTATCAACAGATTATTGGCGATGCTTATCCTTTATTAGATGGTTTTTTGCCTGAACCTTATTTTATTAACTGGAATGTAACTGGATTTGCCAAACAAGAAGAAAAATCTTATCACTTGGTATATGCCTATAATTTTAAAGATCACATTCCAGGTTTAAATACGATTGCTAAATATTCATATGGTGATGATATTAAAATGGTTGATGGACGTAAAAACCAAGAAACTGAGCTTGATTTAATTGTAAGTTATAATCTTCAGCAAGAAAAATTAAAAGGTTTAGGTGTGCAATATATGTATGTTAAATATGATGTAGATCATGGCAATGATTTTCAGGAAAATCGTGTTTTCTTAATCTATAGCAAAAAGTTCTAATTCTTGTGAGTTAGCTCATAATCTGAAATAAGTGGATGATTTAATTTAAGGAAAATCATCCCTTTTTTGTAGATTAAATTAAAAATTTTGTTCATTATTTATGATGTGAAATTGTTTGAAGCATGAATAAATTTTTTAAAAATGGTCATTCTTCTACAAAAGAAAATATAAATATGATCCAAAATTAAGTTAATATGTTTATTAAAATAAATGATTAGGTTTGATATGAAAACGATCCGTCCCTCTTTAACTTTGGCATTGTTACAAGCACGCGAAGCAACGATGACCTATTTTCGTCCTGCATTGAATGAAATAGGTTTAACTGAGCAACAATGGCGAGTGATCCGTATTTTATATCAATATGAAGAGTTGGAGAGTAATCAACTTGCTGATTTTGCATGTATTTTAAAACCAAGCTTAACGGGGATTTTAAACCGTATGATTGAGCAAGATTTGATATTAAAACGTAAAGATGTGAATGATCAGCGTATTAATTTGATCACCTTAACTGATGAAGGGAAGGCATGCTTTGAGCAGCAAGCCGTTAAAATGGAAGCTTCTTATAAAAAAATTCAAGAGCAATATGGGGTAGAAAAAATGCAGCAACTCATGACCATGTTGAATGACTTGTCAAAAATTAAACTTTAAGATCAAGTCATTTTATTGGTATTTTATGATGTCGTCATGGGTTTTTTATCGTGTAAAAATTTAAAAAGAATAAACAATGCCAATAATAAAGCAAAAATCAACATGGTGTTTTTCACACCAATATAGGTGGCAAGGATGCCTGCCAATAACCCACCTAAAGCGTCAAATCCAAAGCGTAAAGAGGTATAAATTGAAACCACACGCCCACGAAACTCACTGGGCGCATGGCGTTGAATGAGAATATTTGTTGAAACATTGGTGGTGGAAATACCAAAGCCTAAACAAAACATAGCAAAATAATAAAAGAAAGTTAAATCTATCAGTGCTAATGCAATAAGACCTAAAACACAAAGTAGCATGTTATAAAAAATACGATTTTTGATTTGTTGTTCATTTTGTGTATTGGCTAAGATCAGAGCTGAAAGCAGAGAGCCGACACCAGCCGCTCCCCATAAGTAGCCCAAAGTTGTTTCATTGCCATTTAAATAATCTTTTGCAAAAATAGGCAAAATAGCCACATAACTTGATGCAGTTAAATTTAAAATGGCGATTGATAACATCATCCATCGATATTCAACATGATGAAAAACATAGATATAACCTTCTTTGAGCACACTTTGAATAGAGCCTTTTGCTTTCACAACTTGAATATTTTTCATATACATTAAAGCAATGATGAGGCAAAAATAAGACAAGGCATTTAAAATAAAGCACAAAATAGGATCAGCAACGACCAGCAATAAACCTGCAATAGGTGGACCAATAAAACGACATGAATTAAAAATCATGGCATTTAAAGCCAAAGCATTTGCAATATAATTTTTATCTTCAACTAAATCGCTGATAAAAGATTGGCGTAATGGCGTATCAATTGCACTGAGTACACCTAAAAACATGGAAAGTGCCAAAATACTGATCGCATCAAGCCATTTAAAATAAGCACAGATCGCCAAGAGAAATGCTTGTATAAAAAAAAGAATCTGTACAAAAATCAGCGCTTTTCTTTTATTCAGTTTATCAATCATTGCGCCAACAAAGGGGCTGATCACCAGTTGCGGTGCGAGTGCAAAAAATGTGATGAGACCCAGAAGAACAGCAGAATGTGTCAGTTCATAAACTAACCAAGCCAAAGCAACTTGCTGAATCCATGTTCCTAAAGTTGATAAAGTATGCCCAATAAAGTAATTTCTAAAATTAGGATAATTTAGACTTTGGAATATTTTTGGCAATTTAAATCTCTTTAAATGTAAATAAAGGTTGAAAGTTGATTATTTAGTTAATATATTAACATTAATGTTATTAAATATGTGAACTAATTTGGTATCAATCAGGCATATCAATTTTTAATATATTTAAATAAATAGCATTCGATTGAAAAATGGAAAATAGTTGAATGAGGACATGGATATGTTGAACGTTAAAAATGCGATATTAAGCGCATTAACACTCGGTGGTTTTTTACTCAGCTCTATGGCGATAGCCCAAGATCAACTGATTTTGTTAGGAACTAAAGGTGGACCTTCACTTTATTCAACACAGTCATTACCACAGTCAAGTGCAATACAAATAAAGAATGATGTTTATGTGATTGATGCAGGATATGGTGTAAGTTATCGCTTACTAGAAGCAAAAGTGCCGTTGAAAAATATTAAAGCTATTTTTATTACGCATTTACACAGTGATCATATTCTTGATTATCCTGCTTTGTTAATGAACAGTTGGCTAAGTAGTCTAGATCATGAGATTCAAGTCTTTGGTCCAAAAGGGACAAAAGAAATGACAGAAAATCTTTTAAAAGCGTATAACGTCGATATTCAGTTACGCTATGAGGATGAAGGTCGAGAGCCATTAAATAAGTTTTTAAAAGTTCATGAGTTTGACGAAGGCGATGTATATCAAGATGAAAATGTCAAAGTAACAGCCAAACGAGTACCACATCAGCCTTTTAAAATGGGTGAGGCATTTGCCTTTAAGTTTGAAACAGCTCAGAAACAAAACCTTGTATTTTCAGGAGATACTAACTATTACCCACCTTTTGCCAAGTTTGCAAAAAATGCCGATATTTTGGTTCATGAAGTTGCGCATGGTGATGGTATTGGTCGTTTAGCCAAACGTATGGGATATGGTGAAAGTTTTAGAGATGCTGTGATTGCTCATCATATTACGCCTCAAGATGTTGGAAAAACTGCAACTCAAGCGCAAGTGAAAAAACTGGTACTGAGCCATATTGTCCCTGTAGGTGATCCAGAATTAACCGATGCTGTTTGGAAAAAAGATGTCGGTGCATTTTATAAAGGTGAAATTGTCGTTGGAAAAGATGGCATGGTCATTCCTTTAAATCAATAAATTGTCTGAATGATTGATCTTTTTCCTTTGTATAAAAATCCATGACGACAGAGGAAATTGATCAAATACAGCAGAATAAACAGTGCCTTAATGAAAAAATGATAAGCGAAACATTGGATGGTATGTATGCAAGAATATGATTATATTGTATGTGGTGCGGGTTCAGCAGGGTGTGTGGTTGCAACACGTCTAATACAAGAAAATAAAGGAAGTGTACTGTTACTTGAAGCAGGTGGTAGTGATGATAATATTCTCATCAAAATGCCTGCGGGTGTTTCGGAAGTGATTCCAACAAAAACATGGGATTACACGACAGAACCTGATAAAAATACCCATCAACGTCGTATGACTTGCGCACAAGGAAAAGTATTAGGCGGTAGTAGCTCAGTCAATGGCATGATTTATATTCGAGGGCAGCAAGAAGATTATGATTCGTGGGCTCAAGAAGATGGATGTGCAGGTTGGGATTTTAATGCGCTATTACCTTACTTTAAAAAAGCAGAAAAAAATGAAAGTTTATCTGAGCCTTATCATGGAACGACAGGACCACTGTCTGTAAGTGAAAATCGCTATCGACATCCGCTTACTCAAGTCTTTATTAAAGCAGGTCAAGAGTTAGGTTTGCCTTATGTTAATGATTTTAATGGGCATAAACAGCAAGGTGTCGGGTTTTTTCAAACCACTACACAAAATGGTGAAAGAGCGAGTGTTTCGCAAACCTATTTAAAATTAGTACAGAATCATCCCCAATTAACGCTTAAATTAAATGTTTTAGTGCATCAAGTCGTTGTGGAAAATCAAAAAGCCTGTGCAATTGAATGTGAAATTGCAGGTAAAAAACATATTTTTAAAGCGCGTAAACAGATTGTTTTAAGTGCAGGATCGATCGGTACGCCTAAGATTTTAATGCTTTCTGGAATTGGTCCTAAAAATCATTTAAATGATGTGGGAATCACAACCATTCAGGACTTACCTGTCGGGCAAAATTATCATGATCATTTACATGTATCGATTAATGCCGAAACGAAGCAACCTATTTCACTTTATGGGCAAAATTTAGGATTTAAAAAAATAAAAAATGGCGCGCAGTGGGTATTTACACGAACAGGTGTTGTATCTTCTAATATTCTGGAGGGAGGTGCATTTATTGATACTCATCAAGAAGGTCGACCAGATGTACAAGCTCATTTTTTGCCGGGCTTAGATACATGGGATGATCCTGATGGACTTGGAAAAGGAAAAACACATGGAATTACCCTGAAAAATTGTTTTTTACGTCCAAAATCTCGTGGAGAAATTTTCTTAAAAAGTAAAAATCCACATGATAATGTGAAAATTCAAGCAAATTTACTGAGTCATCCTGATGATATTCAAGGTATGCTTCGTGCAACAAAATTTGGTTTAGCGCTACTAAAAATGCCATCTTTTGAACCTTTGTTGGATCAGGTATTTTCACCTCCTCAAAGTTCTCATCAGAATGATCAAGCATTGATTGAGTTCATTCGTGGCACATGTAAAACAACTTATCATCCTGTTGGAACATGCCGCATGGGGACTGATCAACGTTATTCTGTGGTTGATCTTCAGTTAAAAGTGCATGGTATAGAAAATCTATGCGTAATAGATTGTTCTGTATTTCCATCAATTCCAAGTGGAAATACCAATGCACCGACCATTGCTGTTGCAGAAAAAGGCGTTGATTTGTTAATGCAACGTACTTAAGTGAAGTGCTATGAGATTATGTTATGAAATTAAATATTATGAGATAAATAAATAGATCTTTAGCTTAAAATCATCCTTAAGGATGACTGGTGCAAAAAATATCATCGATAAAATCATGAATGATAAAAGACAAAGGACGAATCGTAATGAATACAAATATGCTCATCAATGGGATACAAGTGCAAGGAGCTGCGGATACTTTCGAAGTATTAAATCCTGCAAATGAACAGGTTATTGCAACAGTGGCAAGTGCTTCAGTCGAACAGGTAAACCAAGCAATTCAAGCAGCTGCTCAAGCATTTAAAACATGGCAATTTATTTCAGATGAAGAAATAAATACAATTTTCACAAAAATTGTGGCGGATATTCGTCATGAACAAAGTGAAATTGCACGTTTAATTACTTTGGAACAAGGTAAACCTTTAGCTTTGGCACAGTTTGAAGTAGAAGCAGGTGCAAACTGGATCGAATATATTTTAAGCTTGAATATTCCTGTAGAAACAATAGATGATCCAAGTGGCAAAACCATACAAGTATTTAACCGACCATTGGGTGTGATTGCCTCCATTACACCGTGGAATTGGCCTTTTATGATTGTGATTTGGCATTTATTTCCTGCGTTAAAAGCGAAAAATTGTATTGTCAATAAACCATCAGAATATACGCCACTGAGTACCATTAAACTCATCGAGATCATGAATCGTCATTTACCACAAGGTGTGTGTAATATTGTCTTAGGTCAAGGGGGCGTTGGCCAGGCGTTAAGTGAGCATCCAGATGTCGCAAAAGTCACATTTACGGGTTCAACACGAACAGGACAAAGTATTCTAAGTCATTCAGTTGCATCGCTCAAAGGCGTTGTACTTGAGTTGGGTGGAAATGATATTGGTATTGTATTAAATGATGTGGATGTGAATGAAATTGCACCACGTATTTTTGGTTCTGCATTTTTGAATATGGGACAAACGTGTGCTGCATTAAAACGTTTGTATGTACATGAAGATGTGTATGATCAATTGACCCAAAAATTGGCAGAACTTGCAGATGCACAAGTCGTGGGTGATGGTCTAGATGAAAATACAACTTTTGGACCTATTCAAAACCGTATGCAATATCAAAAAGTAAAATCTTTAATTGATGATGCTGTGGCACAAGGTGGAGAAATTATTACCCAACAAAATCAAGAAACTGAAAAAGGCTATTATATTCGTCCAACTTTAGTGACCAATGTCAATGCAGGGGTTGCCTTAGTTGATGAAGAACAGTTTGGTCCTGTGTTGCCAATTGTGAAATTTAGCCAAGTTGAAGATGCAATTTATGCAGCGAATCATACATCTTTTGGTTTAGGTGGCTCAGTTTGGTCAAAAGATCTTGAGCAAGCGCAGCAGATTGCCAGTCGACTTGAAACAGGAACCGTATGGATCAATAGCCATTCAGATTTATCACCTGCTGCACCATTTGGTGGTTGGAAATTATCAGGTTTGGGTTATTCATTTGGTTTGAGTGGGTTATTATTGTTCACGAAAAAACAAGCGATTCATATTACAAAATAGCGAGAATAAATCGCCTTTTGCAGGATGCAAGAGGCTTTTTTCGCCCCATTGGTCTTAATAAATTTTCTAAAAAGGAAGGAAATTTATGCTCAATCAGCAGTTTTTAACACAGTTTGGTGAGAACTTTGTTGAACAAGTTCAACGTGTTTTAGATATAGATGGTTATTTATTATATTCAATTGATAATATTAACCACACACATAATTATCATTTATTTAATATTTCCAAAAACTCTTTAGATGAATATCTCGGAAAAAAAATACAACAAGACCCTGTATGTTTTCGTCATTTTTATTCAGACCATCATACACATGTTGAGTTTTTAGGTGAGCATGAGTCAAATGAAGAATATTTAGATTTTATGCAACGTTGGGATATTGTAGATACCGCAGAAATATTTTTTAGAAAGCGTAATGGTGAGCCAATCGCTGGTTTAAGTATTGTGCGAGAAAATAATCAAAAAAAATTTACAGAGCAAGATAAAAAAATATTGAAATCTTTCTATTTTTTATCTGAAAAATATTTTCAGCATCATATGGATACAGTCGATAAACATTTTTTTATGGAAAAATTTAATTTAACTAAAAAAGAGATTGTCGTTTTAGAAGAGTTATTTAATGGTTTAGAAAGTGGTTTGATTGCTGAAAAATTAAACTGTAGTTTGGCGACAGTCAAAACGCATATTCAACATATTTATCAAAAAACCAATGTAAAAAGTAGACAAGAATTACTCTGTAATTTTTTGAGATAAATCATTCTCAAGGATGATTTATTCTCAGCTTGATTCATTTAATTTAACTGTATAAGTTTGTTTAAATGGATATAAGACAATGCAATATAATGCAATCACGCGATCATTAAAAAAATGGTTAGGTGTAAATTTAGCTGTTGCTACAGCATTATTGAGTATGAATCAACACGTTTTAGCACATGGACAAGCTGCTGAAATGGTACCGCTTTATCAAAATATGACAGATTTTGGTGCCGATGTACAAAAAGATGAATTTACAAATAGTTATACCATTTCTAAAGGCTCCTTAATTGTTCGAGCAAAACCGAATTCTGATATTGTTTTAGTCAATGGAAAACCGTTAAAAGTGAGTGTTCCGTTGCTGATCAAGGAAGGTAAACCGATTGTCAGTAAGGAGTTTGCTACAGAAATTTTTCAGTCAGGTTTAGATCAAACATTTAAAGTCGAGGCAGCGCCACATCCATTAAATGGTTTAACTTCACAAGAAATTTCACAAAGCTTTGAAGCGATTAAACAATCTAAATATGCATATAATAATATGCGATTTTCAGAAATTAAATTAAAAGAACCTGAAAAATCAAAAGTTTGGGATGCATTTTTAAATCACAAAGCATATGACGAAGACCGTGTTGCTATTTTTACCTTACTTAAAGGTAAACAAGTGATTGAAGGTGCTGTGGATTTAAAAACAAAGCAAGTCACACAATGGAATGTGCTTGAAAATACACATGGTATGGTTTTATATGATGACATGGTTGCAGTGCAAGAAATTGTGACTAAAGATGAAGCCTATAAAAAAGCCTTAGCAAAACGTGGAATTCAGGATGTTTCCAAAGTGGTGACGACGCCGCTGACGGTGGGTTTTTTTGGTGGCAAAGATGGTTTAGATCGTGAGTTAAACGTCTTAAAAGTCGTATCGTATTTAGATACGGGTGATGGCAACTATTGGGCGCATCCGATTGAAAACTTAGTGGCTGTGGTTGATTTAGAAAATAAGAAAATTGTAAAGCTAGAGGAAGGTTCGATTATTCCTGTACCTATGCAGCCAAATCCAATTGCCATTAAAAACCAAAAACAATTTAAAGCATTAAATGTCACAGAACCTGATGGTAAAAATTTCTCGATTACTGGGCAAACGATTCATTGGGGACCGTGGTGTTTTCATGTAGGTTTAGACTCACGTGTAGGTTTGCAAATTTCAACAGCAACTTATAAGGACAAAGGCGTTAAACGTAAAGTCATGTATGAGGGTAATTTAGGTGGGATGGTTGTGCCTTATGGCGATCCTGATATGGGATGGTACTTTAAATCCTATTTAGATTCGGGTGAGTATGGCATGGGAACTTTAACGTCATCGATTGAAAAGGGTGTGGATGCACCCAATAATGCTGTTCTGTTAGATGCTGTGATTGCTGACTATACAGGTCAACCGCGTGTTATTCCAAATGCCATTGCAATTTTTGAACGTTATGCTGGTCCTGAATTTAAACATCAAGAAATGAATCAGCCGAATATTAGTGCTGAGCGCCGTGAATTGGTGGTGCGTTGGATTAGTACAGTTGGAAACTATGATTATATTTTTGATTGGGTTTTTAATAATAACGGGATTATTGGAATTAATGCAGGTGCAACAGGTATTGAAGCAGTAAAAGGTGTACAAGCGAAAACGATGCATGACGCAACTGCTAAAGAAGATACACGTTATGGAACGTTAATTGATCACAATATTGTCGGGACAACGCATCAACATATTTATAACTTCCGTTTAGATCTAGATGTCGATGGCGAAAATAATAGTTTTGTCGAGATGGATCCAGTGGTCGTAAAAAATACGCGTGGTGGACCACGCACTAGTGCAATGGAAGTTAAGGAGAGAACAGTTGATACTGAAAAGGAAGCAGTACAAAAGTTTGATCCATCTACGATTCGCTTATTAAGCAATGCCAACAAAGAAAATAAACTGGGTAATCCTGTGTCTTATCAAGTTATTCCATTTGCAGGAGGTACGCATCCTATTGCGAAAGGGGCAAATTTTGCTGCGGATGAATGGCTATTTAAGCGTTTAAGTTTTATGGATAAACAAATTTGGGTCACTAAACGTGATGAAAATGAGAAATTTCCTGAAGGTAAATACTCAAATCGTTCAGATCGTGATACAGGTTTAGGGCAGTTTATTGCAAATAATGACAATATTAAAAACAAAGACTTAGTTGTGTGGATGACCACAGGTACGACGCATGTTGCACGTGCAGAAGAATGGCCAATTATGCCAACAGAATGGGTTTATACCATGTTAAAGCCGTGGAACTTCTTTGATAGTACGCCAACATTAGAAAGTGAAGAGCATAAAACACCTTCACAACATTAATATGAATATTGATAAATCATAGGCATTAAAACAAGGTTGATCTGTATAGATGAGCCTTGTTTATTTTAATCGTTTAAATAAGGCACTTGATTTTAGTTAATATATTAATTAAAGTGAAAAATGACAAGGATGTTGTCACAATGAAAATGAAAGTTTTAGCAGTGATTTCTTTATTTTCATGTATTACGCATGTTTATGCTGAAGATCATATTCCAAGTGTTGAGATTCCAAAAGATTTAGGTGGTCCTCGTTTTTTGGCTTGGAATAATGATTATTCTTATTTGAGTAAAAGTGAAAATAGACAAGGCACTTGGAATGAGCGTTTGAACTATATACCTTTAGGAAATGATGCTGAAAACTATATCACATTGGGTGGGGAAGCTCGCTGGATGTATGAATATTTAAATCATGCTACAGCAAATTTAACGCCTCAAGACCGTAATGAATCAGTCGCACAACGTTTGCGATTATTTGGTGATTTACATCTACAACAAAACTTTAGAATGTTTTTAGAACTGGGTGATAATTGGGCATTTGATGCAGAAGTACCGACACCAGCAAATTATGATGCTTTTGATATTCAACAATTTTTTGTTGATTATAGACTACCAATCACAGAAAATCTTCAATTGACATTGAGACCTGGACGTTTTGTGATGCCATTAGGAAGTAAAATTCTTGTTTCCACACGTGATGGCAGTAATGTTCAATATAATTATGATGGTTTAGCAACGTGGTTTAACTATCGAGATCAGATAAAAATTGATGTGTTTGATGTTAAGCCTGTTAAATTTCAAAGAGGTTCTTTTGACGATAAAACAGATCAGAGTCGAGAGTTAAAAGGTATTTATTTTAATGGTAAAATATTAGAGCAACCTGCAAACCAAGCAAAATTAGATCTGTACTATTTTGATATGCATCATGATCAGCGTATTTTTACTGATGGTGCAGATGTACAGAACCGAAAAAGTATAGGTGCTCGTGTATTTGGGCAAAAAGAAAATATTGATTATGATTTTGAGTATATTCGCCAGTTTGGTGATTATGGCGATAAAAATATTCGTGCCTATGCTGCTTTCTCTCAAGTCGGCTATCACTTTGAGCAAAAACTCAATCCTCATTTATCTCTACAAAGCATGCTGTTTAGTGGGGATAATGACTTACAAGATCAGCGCCTAAAGACTTTCGAGTCTCCATTTCCACGTACTGCATTGTTTAGTGGTGCAGCAGAATTTGGCTTAATGAATGCGATATTTATCAAGCCAACATTTGCTTTGGATCTCTTGCCAAATATGAATTTGAAAACGTCTTATGGCGTACTGAAAAAACACAAAAATAATGATGCAATTTATCATGCACCTTCTGGTATTGCATGGAATGAACATGATCAAACTAAATCTAAAGATATTGCAGGCATTACTGAGGTAGAACTGGATTATCAATATAACCGTAATCTGAATTTTAATCTTTTATTTTCTAATGTTGATGCAGCGCAAGCATTAAAGGAAACAGGTGGAAAAACCAATAACTATTTAAGTGTGACAACGCAATTTAAGTTTTAAATCGTTTTATATTCAAAGGAATGATGAATGAAAGTAAAAAAATATGGTGCGCTATTGGTCTCAGTTTTGATGTGCTCACCTTTTGCCCTTGCAAAAAAACCAAATGTTCTCTTGATTGTGGCGGATGATGTTGGATTTTCTGATATTCAGCCTTTTGGTAGTGAGATTCAAACCCCAAATTTGCAAAAATTAGCACAACAAGGTGCAACACTTTCAAACTTTTATTCTGGTCCAACTTGTTCAGTGACACGTTCAATGTTGCTGACAGGTCAAGATAATCATCAAGTTGGAATGGGGACAATGGCTGAACTCTTGCAGCCTGAGCATGAGGGAAATGAAGGTTATCAGGGAGTTTTGAATCATAAAGCTGCAACATTAGCAGAAATTTTACATCAAAATGGTTATCAATCTTTTATGAGTGGTAAATGGCATTTAGGTAAAAAACCAGAATTAATTCCGTCTGCACGTGGTTTTGATCAGTCATTTGTTTTATTACAAGGTGGCGCTGGGCATTTTGATGAAACTCCACTTTTACTTAATTATGATCCGATTTATTTAGAAAATGGAAAAAAGGTGAGTTTGCCCAATGATTTTTATTCTACAGATTATTATACCAATAAAATGTTGAATTTTTTGGAAACATCACGTGATAAAGAAAAACCATTTTTTGCCTATTTAGCATTAACTTCTGCACATTGGCCACTACAAGCTCCAGATCAATATATTGAAAAATATAAAGGTCAATATAAAGATGGCTATGAAGCGATTCGTCAAAATCGTTTAGCACGTTTAAAACAACAGGGAATCATTCCTCAAAATACTCAGGCTAATAATCCTTTTGAGCAACAATTAAAGCCTTGGGAAGCCTTAACAGCCGAGCAACAAGCTCGTGAAACAAAAGCGATGCAAGTCTATGCAGCCATGATTGATAATATGGATGCAAATATTGGAAAAATATTAAACTATCTTAAAGAAAAGAATGAGTTAGATAATACAATTGTATTGTTTATTTCTGATAATGGACCTGAAGTTTCTGATATTCAAGGACTGGATGAAAGTGACGGTTTTATGGCATGGGTAAACTCTTCATTTGATAATTCACTTGAAAATATGGGACGTAAAGGTTCATATATCGCGTTGGGTCCACAATGGGCACAAGTTGCAGCGACACCATATCCATATACCAAAGGATTTCTAGCTGATGGTGGAATTCATGTCCCTGCGATTATGAGTTATCCAAAGAAAATTCCAGCAGGTATTATGAAAAATGAAAATCTGCATGTTATGGATTTTGTACCTACAGTTCTAGATTATGCAGGTATTCGTCATGTACAACAGGATAAAAGTTTAAAATTTGAGGGTGTTTCATTTGCAAATATTTTTAAAAATAAGCAGTTAAAAAATCGGACACTTAATTGGGAGTTTAATAACCGTAAAGTGATACATGATCGTAACTGGGTGTTGCTTGAACAAGCAAAACCTTATGGAACAGGCTCATGGCAGCTTTTTAACCGTGATACTGACCCTGCAATGAAAGTTGATGTGGCACAACAGTTTCCTGAACAAGTGATGAAAATGAGTAAACAATGGCAACAATATGCCAAACGAGTGGGTGTTGTTGAAGCGCCTGCGCGCTATAACTACACACAACGCATTTGTTTTTATGGTGATTGTATTGGGCAACCTGAAAAATAGTATTTGATAGAAAATGAATCTTTGACGATGGTCTAGGCTTTATTTGACTATAAAGCCTAGATTTTATTTAAGTATATGAAACTATAAAAATAATAAATTTTTCACATAAAAAACTCAGAAAGGTATTTTTAACCATTGATGATCATCGCTTTTAGTGGGTATTTTGTAGTCAGATAAATTTTGCTCAGTATTTATGGATAGAATCAAGCAAAGTTCAGATGATTTTTTATTGAGTTATGGTCTGCATAGAAAATAGGTAGTTGTTAAATTCATCAGTTAAAACAAAATTAAACAGGGAAAGTTATGATGCAACATGATGAGCAAATCAGTGAAAGTACTAAAGTTAGCGTCTATTCTAAAATTGAACCTTATCATCATGCTGCGGGTGGTTGGGGTGCATTATTAAGCGTTGCCCGTAATTTAAAAAAACAAGAAGTGGTCACAAGAGGTGCAATTACTTTACTTAATGCAAACCAACCTACTGGATTTGATTGTCCGGGGTGTGCGTGGCCAGAGCAAAAACATACGCATACGTTTAATTTTTGTGAAAATGGTGCAAAAGCAATCGCTTTTGAAGCCACCAGTAAACGTGTAGACGCTCAGTTTTTTGCTGAACATTCAGTGTCATGGTTAAAGCAACAAAGTGATTATTTTTTAGAATCACAAGGTCGTTTGACTGAGCCAATGTACTATGACGCACAGACAGACCATTATGTACCCATCAGTTGGGACGCTGCATTTAAACTTGTCGCAAAAAAACTAAATGCTTTAGCGCATCCAGACCAAGCCGCATTTTATACATCAGGGCGTACCAGTAACGAAGCCGCTTTTTTATATCAGCTTTTTGTGCGAAGTTTTGGAACCAATAATTTTCCAGACTGCTCCAATATGTGCCATGAAGCCACCAGTGTTGGTTTAGGCGATACCATTGGTCTAGGTAAAGGCACTGTGACTTTAGAAGATTTTGAACATACCGATGCAATTTTTATCTTTGGGCAAAATCCCGGTACGAACCATCCACGAATGTTAAGCACTTTGAGTGCTGCTTATAAACGTGGTGTGAATATTATTTCAATTAATCCTTTGAAAGAAAGAGGATTACAGCGTTTTCAAGATCCGCAAAATAAATTGGAAATGATCACCAATAGCAGCACTCCGATTAGTCGTAATTATTTCCAACCAAAAATTGGAGGGGATTATGCGGTTTTAATGGGAATGTTGAAGCATTTATATGAGTGGGATCAAGAAGCAAAAAAATCGGGACAAGCGACGATTTTTGATGAAGCTTTTATTGTCCAAAATACTGCATATTTTGATGAAATCTTACAAGAAGTTGCTGCAACTGCATGGCAAGATATTCATACACATACAGGTTTAACTGAGCCAGAATTACAGCAACTTGCACAGATGTTTAAAGATGCCAAACGCGTTATCTTTTGTTGGGGCATGGGGATGACACAGCATCGTCATGGGGTTGCCAATATCCATATGTTAAGTAATTTACTACTCAGTTGTGGTCATATAGGGCGTCAAGGTGCTGGAGCGTGTCCTGTACGTGGTCATAGTAATGTGCAAGGCGATCGTACAATGGGGATTAATGAGCATCCTTCAGATGCTTTGTTAGATCGATTAGAGCAGGTTTTTGCAACACCATTTCCACGTAAACATGGTTTAGGCGTGGTAGAAAGTATAAAAGCCATGGCAGAAAAACGCATTAAAGTCTTTTTTGCGATGGGAGGGAATTTTTCAGAAGCAACGCCTGATACACACTTTACGCATTATGCACTGAAGCAGTGCGAATTGACCGCACATGTAGCAACAAAGTTAAATCGAAGCCATTTAACCTGTGGTCAAGAGGCATTAATTTTGCCATGTCTGGGAAGAACTGAATTAGATGTACAAGTACATGGGCAGCAATCGATTTCAGTTGAAGATTCGATGAGTAATGTACATTTATCCGCAGGGCGTAATGAGCCTGCTTCAGAAATGTTACTTTCAGAACCTGATATCGTGGCGCGTTTGGCTGAAAAAGTCTTAGCGAACAGTAGCATAAAATGGCGTTGGTATATTGAAAGTTATGATCGTATACGTGATGCGATTGCAGAAGTTTTTGATGATTTTAAAGATTTTAATCAAAGAGTGTATCAACCTGGTGGATTCCATTTGGAGCATCCTGCAAATATTCATCATTGGCGTACGCAAACGGGTAAAGCCCAATTTATGATCACGCCATTAAAAGCAGTGTATGAAGATACAGAGCATCAATTTAGTGCGCAATATCAACAACAAAAAGTCTATACCCTCATGACCATGCGTTCTCATGATCAATACAACACAACTTTATATGGACTTGATGATCGTTATCGTGGTGTGTTTGGTTTACGACGCGTACTATTTATGAATCAACTGGATATTGCAGAGGCTGGATTGGTTGCAGATCAATATGTTGATATTGAGAGTATTTTTTCTGATGGTGTAAAGCGTATCGTCCACCAGTTCAGAATAGTTTCATATGATATTCCACGTGGTTGTTTGGGTGCATATTATCCAGAAACGAACCCACTGGTCGCTTTGAGTAGCCATGATCAACGTGCCAAAATCCCTGCTTCAAAAAATATTCCTGTGATCTTGCATCCAACTTCTGCACCAACGGATTCAACTAATTTAGAGCCAGCTGCATTGGAGAGTTGATATGCAGATATTGAGTGATGAGATGCATGGGCAAGCTGTATCGCAACAGTCAAAACAACTGAAAGGGGCACGATTGTATCCTGTTGAGCAATATCGTGACCAACAAATATTTTATAAACAAGAACATATTTTACAAGAAGTTGCAGTCGCTTTGGTTTATAACGGAATTAGTCATGTTGTGATGATGATGACCGCAGTAAATTTAACAGAGTTTGCAATTGGTTTTAGTTTGTCAGAAGGAATTATTTCTGACTTAAGCGCGTTATATGCCATAGAAATACAACAGCATGAAGAAGGCTTTAGCATCGAAATGACGATTTCTTCGCGAGCCTTCGCTTTATTAAAACAGCAACGTCGTAATATGACTGGGCGTAGTGGTTGTGGTTTATGTGGTATTGAAAGCTTACAACAATTACAGCTTGGATTACCTGTTGTGAGCACTCAGTTGAATGAAAAATGGCTCAGCGAAATTGAATCGGCAATTGATCAATTTAATGATAAACAAGTACTTGGCAGTTTAACAGGTGCAGCACATGCTGCCGCATGGGTTAAAGATGGTATCGTTATTGCATTATTCGAAGATGTAGGACGACATAACGCTTTAGATAAGCTTTTGGGTTATATGGCAAAACATGAGATTGATGTTACACAAGGTTTTGTACTGATGAGCAGCCGTGCCAGTTATGAATTAATTCGAAAATGTGTGCAATTCAATATTGCCATGCTTGCCACCATTTCTGCACCCAGTAGTTTAGCGATTGATTTAGCTCAGCAAGCTGGATTGACTTTAGCAAGCTTTTGTCGTGAACAGCGTTTTTCAGTCTATACCCAACTGCCTCATTTGACTTAGCCGTAGAGGGTTGATTTTAAATGTTAAAAAACATTAATAATGAAATAAAATCAATGTTGAAAACTGATTTTCCTCAAACCGATTTAGTGATCTTGGCGGGTGGTCAAGCTCAACGCATGCAAGGGAAAAATAAGTTATTAATGAATTTTGATGGGCAAATCCAGTTAAAGAAAATTTGTCAGCATTTTCGGCAAGATGTTGCCAAAATTTGGGTCAATAGTCATCGGGATGATGAGGAATATCAAAAAATTGAGAAAAATATTGCGTGTTTTACAGATGAAAGTACAGGATTTTTAGGTCCATTAATTGGCATGATAAGTGCTTGGCAATATACAACAGCAGATTATGTATTGTTTATTCCGTGTGATATTACACAGATTCCAACAGATATTTTGCAAAAACTTCATTTACGGCTTGAGCAGTTTAGCAATAGTGCTGTGGTGTATGTGCAGTTTAATCAAGATGCTTTATATCCGTTTTGTTTAATGAAGCGTGAGGCATTACAGGTACTTAAAAACCAAATGCAACAACAGCAAGGTAGTTTGAAGCATAGTTTTAAGTTGCTGAATGGCAAAGCACTTTGTATAGAACAAGCTGACAATTATCTACATAGCCTCAATTCAATGGATGAATTGAAACAATATCAACAACTTTCGTCGTTTAATCTGAGTTGAACATACGAATCATTATGAAAATCAGGATTGGAGAAATTGCTCATGCAAAGGATGAACTCCATTTGGGTGGACCAATTCGGAAGAGAAAAAAGAAAACTGAGAATTTCAGTCACAGATCGTTGTAATTTTAAATGTCAGTATTGCATGCCTGAACATCCTGAATGGATGAATAAAAAGCATCTTTTGGATTTTGAGTCTTTATATCAGTTTTGTGAATTGATGGTACAAGGCGGAATAGAGCATATTCGTATTACAGGCGGCGAGCCGCTGATGCGTCAAGGAATTGTTCATTTTATTCAACAATTACAACAGTTAAAGTTGCAAGGTTTAAAACGTATTGCGATGACAAGTAATGCGCATTATCTTAAAAAATATGCACAAGCACTTAAAAATGCAGGTTTGGATGATATTAATATCAGCCTAGATAGTCTAGATGCAGTACAGTTTCAGCAGATGACGAAAAGTCGTTTAGCACCTGTACTTGCAGGAATTGAGCAAGCTTTAGACGTTGGGCTAAAAGTTAAAATCAATACTGTGTTGATGAAAGGGATCAATGACTCACAAATTTTGCCCTTGATTGAATGGGCACAGCAAAAACAGATCATGCTACGGTTCATTGAATATATGCCTTTGGATGGTGATGCAAAATGGCATCGCCATGAAGTGGTCACAGAACAAGACATATTAAATGTGGTGGCTGAAAAATATCGAATAGATGCAATTCCTCAAAATCATGAACCTGCACGTTATTATCATTTAGATTCAAATTATGTCATTGGAATTATTTCAACCATTAGTCATTCATTTTGTGGTGCTTGTGATCGTATCCGTTTGACTGCAAATGGTGAACTTTATAATTGTTTGTTTGCAACTCATGGTTTGTCATTAAAAGATGAAATTTCAACTTGGCAACATAAGCCAACCATACAGGCGACAGCAGAATTAACGCAAAAGATTCAACAGTATATTTGGCATAAAGCAGCAGGTTTTCATGAAATTCAGGCAAAACAACAATCACGTAAAATTACCATGCATATGTTAGGGGGATAAATTAGTGATGATCAAAGTTCAAATCGAAGCTTATGGTGCAGTGACTCAGTTTTTACCTAGCGCGTTAATGATAGACATGGATGTGAAACAATCACTTCAAGTAGAACAGGTACTGGAAGAAGTGATTCGCCAGTACCCTCAAGCTGAACAAGCGATTCAAAAATGTGCATGTGCAATTGGTGATGAGATAATCGCACGTCAAGCCTTGCTAGAGCGCGATTGTACTTTAGTGCTGTTGTCACCTGTCGCAGGAGGATGAAATGACTTTTGCTCGTATTCAAAATACACCGCTAGATATGAATGATTTTGCAGTGATTGAGCAATTTCCTCGTTGTGGTGGAATCGGTATTTTTATTGGGACAGTGCGAAATCACCATGAAGGACGTAGTGTAGAGGCTTTAAAATACACGGCATATGCACCGATTGCAGAGAAGATGATTCGACAAATTGAACTGGATATTCAAATTAAATATCAAGTGGAATATGTCAGGGTAATTCATCGAGTTGGGTATTTGGCAATTGGAGAAAAAGCCATTATTGCGATTGCTTATGCGGCGCATCGTCGTGAAGCTTTTGCCGCTTGTGAAGAAGCAGTCGAGCGTGTTAAACACGAAGTGCCTGTATGGAAAGAAGAATTTTATACAGATGGTACTCATCAGTTTGTTTCAGGTTGTTGTATTCGCAAAGACTATGATGAGCAGCATGTACAGCAAACTCATCAACATCAAGCACATTCACATCATGAACATGGATGAATGTAGACCAACAATCTAAAAACAGCATATATGTAAAGCAAATAAAAGTACGGATAAATAAATGAAAAATGTGGGTATGAAGGCTGAGAGTTATCGCATCGCAATTGCAACAGGGATTTTGCATGCACCACCGCATTGTATTGAATTATTAAGACAGGGAAATACAGAAAAAGGCGATGCTTTAAAAACAGCACGTATTGCAGGAATTCTTGCGGCAAAACGTACAGATGAACTGATTCCACTTTGCCATCCTTTACCGATTTATCGCGCTGATGTCGATTTTGAACTGCATGAAAAGCATGTGGAAATTATTGCAACAGTTGAAACGATCGGTCCTACAGGGGTTGAGATGGAGGCTTTGACCGCAGTCAGTTTGGCAGGTTTGACACTGTATGATATGTTAAAACCACATTGTGAACCTGAAGACTTATGTTTAGACCAATGTAAATTACAGAAAAAGAAAGGTGGAAAATCGCATTTTACTCGTGTATTGAAGGAGTCTTTGTCTGCTTCAATTATTGTGCTTTCTGATACTGTCGCATCAGGGAAAAAACCAGATACAGCAGGGCAAAATGTTTTAGAAATTTTAGAAGAAGCCAATTTTAGCCAGATTCATTATCAAGTTATTCCAGACTCACCAGAACAATTATTGGCACTGATTGAACAGCAAAAAAATCAATATCCTTTGATTTTAACAGTAGGTGGCACAGGCTTAGGTCCTAAAGATTTGACAGTAGAAACCTTACAACCTTTATTAAAACGTGAAATTCCGGGTTTAATGGAAGCTTCACGTAGTTTTGGGCAACGTCGTACGCCTTATGCTGCTTTAAGTCGGGGTGTCGCAGGTTATATTGAACAAAGTTTAGTGATTACCTTGCCGGGAAGTCGTCAGGGCGCGAAAGAGTCATTGACCGCAATTTTACCTGCCTTGGTGCATTTATTTGATGTACAAAAAAATATTCCACATGCAGGAGGTTATCAATAATGTCAGCATGTGGTGCAGAGTCAGGTTTGATCAGTATTGAGCAAGCTTTGGCATTGATTTCAAGTCATACTCAAGCTTTAGCAATAGAACAATTAGTGCTTCATTCAGCACTGAATCGTTACTTAGCCGAAGATCTCTATTCAAGTATAGATTTGCCTTTATTTGCGCAAAGTGCAGTAGATGGTTACGCACTTTGTTCAAATGGTACGGTTGAAATAGGGTGTCAGTTTGAACTTTTAGGTGAAATTAAAGCAGGTCAACGCAGTGAGCTTCAGTTAAAACAAGGTCAAGCAATACGTATTTTTACAGGTGCTCAAATACCCGAAGGTACGACAACAATTGCACGACAAGAAATTATTAAAATCATTGAAAATCAAAAAATTGAACTCACAGAAACTTTAAAACTGCATGCAGATACACGTGATCAAGGGGAAGAAATTGCAGTCGGGCAATGCCTCGCACAGCGAGGACAGCAACTGACTATTGGTGCAATTGCCGCGCTGAGTATGGCGGGTATACAACAAGTTCGGGTTTTTCAATATCCCAAAATTGCAGTCGTGATTACAGGTGATGAAGTTGCTGTCAATGTTGAAGATTTAGAATCGGGTAAAATTTTTGATGCCAATGCACCACTGATTCAAGCGTGGTTTCAACAACATCATCAAAAGGTCGAAATTTTTCATGTTGCTGATACAGAACATGCGGTCAAAACATTATTACAAGATTTAGCAAAAGATCATGATGTGATTTTGACTACAGGCGGCGTGTCAGTTGGTGATTATGACTTTATTCGTCCAGTCACATTAAACTTAGGTTTTGAGCAAATTTTCTGGAAAGTAAAGCAAAAGCCGGGGAAGCCGATGTTTTTTGCAAAACAAGAACGCCCGCAAAAAGCCCCTTGCTATCTGTTAGGTTTACCGGGAAATCCTGCTGCGGTTTATGTGGGGATGCAGATTTATACGGCTACTCTCATTCAAGCCTTACAAGGTCAAGCCCATGATTTAAAATGGTTTAATGCTGTGTTGAAGCACGATTTAAAAGCAGATGCCAGAGATCGTTTTTTAAGAATGACAGCGCAGTTTGAACAAGCAACTTTAACAGTAAATAGTTTATCTAAACAGCAGTCACATATGTTGACTAATTTAATGCAAGCCAATTGCTTAGTTCGCATTCTTGCGGGGCAAACACCGAAAGCAGGGCAGATTGTGCAAGGTATTTTTATTTAGAGCTGAAATGCTCAATCATCATAAATATGAGTATACATATGAAAAAATTATTGCTGACAGGACTTTTATTTACATTGAGTTCGCTGAGTCAAGCAGATACTGTGCGAGTTTATGCGGCTGCAAGTTTGACCAATGCAATGACTGAAATTGCAAAAAATTATGAGCGCCTTCATCCACAATCTAAAGTGATCACTGTCTTTGGCGCGTCATCTACTTTGGCAAAACAGCAAGAAGCAGGAGCGAAAAGTGATCTGTTCTTTTCCGCAGATGTGGATTGGATGAAGTATTTAATTCAAAAAAATGTCATTTCTGAAAATAATGTACAAGATTTGCTGTATAACCAATTGGTCGTGATTAGCCCAAAAAATTTAAAGATTACGTTTAAACCACAAGCAAATTTTAATTTTGCACAATCATTTCAAGGGAAATTATGTACTGGACAAATGGAGTCTGTACCTGCAGGAAAATATGCCAAACAAAGTTTGATTTATCTAAATTGGTTAGACGGCTTAAAAGGTCGTATTGTGGGAACAGACGATGTGCGTGCTGCATTAACCTTTGTTGAACGAGGTGAGTGTGATGTGGGAATTGTTTATAAAACAGATGCTTTGATTAGTTCTAAAGTGAAAGTTATTGGGACTTTACCGCAAGATTCACATCATGCCATTATTTATCCTCTTGCGCTGACACAACAAGGTGTAAAAAATGTTGAAGCACGCCAATTTGAAAAATTTGTTAAAACCAATATCCGAGTAAAAATGATATTTAAGAAATATGGATTTAGCCTAAGCCAATAAATAGCGCAAATGATGATGATATTAAGTTCAGAAGAACTCAGCGCGCTTTATCTTTCTGCCAAAGTTGCTTTATTTGCTACGCTATTTTGTTTGCCTTTTGCGGTGGCTTTGGCATGGTATTTAGCGCGTTATGATTTTAAATTAAAGTTTATCGTTGAGGCTTTGTTACAGTTGCCAATGGTATTGCCACCTGTTGTATTGGGTTATTTATTATTGGTTTTATTTGGTCAACATGGTTGGATTGGGCGCTATTTACATCAAATCGGTTTTGAGCTTGCTTTTAATTGGAAAGGTGCTGTTCTAGCTTCAATGATAGTGGCTTTTCCATTAATGGTGCAACCGATACGTTTATCTTTTCAATTGATTAATCAACAGTTTGAACAGATTGCAGGCAGTTTGGGTGCAAGTCCGAAAAGAGTGTTTTTAACGATTAGTTTACCTTTAGCATTACCCGGTATCGTGATTGGCAGCATTTTATGTTTTAGTCGTAGTTTAGGCGAGTTTGGTGCGACCATTACTTTTGTGGGGAATATTCCTGATGAAACCAGAACCATTCCGATAGCGATTTATTCTTTTTTACAACAAGCGGAAGGTGAACAAATGGCGATCCGTTTAGTGGTTTTGTCGTTAGTTTTAGCATTGAGTGCTTTGATTGCGAATTATTTTATTTTACAAAAATATCAGCAAAAACTAAAAGGCTAAGTTTATGTTGCGTTGTGATTTTGAATATCAATATGCTGATTTTCACTTGAAAATTAAAATGGAACAACATACAAAATTACTGGGTATTGTCGGTGCTTCAGGCAGTGGAAAAAGTACCTTTCTAAAGTGTTTAGTGGGTTTATTGCAACCAAGTGTGGGTTTTATTCAATTTAATGGTCAAACGCTGTTTGACCGTGAAAGGAAGATTAATATTGCAATGCATCAACGAAAAATTGCATTGGTTTTTCAAAATGCGTTGTTATTTCCCCATATGAATGTACAACAAAATTTAGTCTATGCAGAAAAATGTTTAACAGCATCGCAACGTAAATTTAGCTTTGAGCAGATTGTAGAATTATTAGAAATTGAAAAACTATTAACTCGTAAAGCACATCAATTGTCGGGTGGGGAAGCGCAGCGTGTTTCGATTGGTCGAGCGTTATTGTCATCGCCAGAGTTGTTATTATTGGATGAGCCTTTAACAGGATTAGATACTTATTTAAAACAACAAATTTTACCTTTTTTAAAAAAGATACAAGATGAGATTGATTTACCCATGATTTATGTAACACATCAGCATGAGGAGCTGACTTTTTTAAAGGCAAAAGTGATTCGTCTTGGACAAAATGCGATATCAGAAATTTAAATTGCGGTATTCATTTTATTTTAAGGTTATGAAAATTATTGAGCAAAATATGATTTATCCCTACTTTAAAAAAAAGAGGGATAAGATCGGTAAAACATCGGATGATTTGTAAAAGTTATGCAACTTTTAAATCTTCAATATTTAAACTTGCACCTGTTGCAGCCTGTATTTCAGCAAGACTAACGTCTTTGGCAAGTTCAATCAGTTTCAAACCTTGTGGGGTAATATCAATCACGCCTAAGTCAGAAATAATTCGACTGACCACAGCTTGTCCAGTTAGAGGTAAAGTGCATTGTGGCACGATTTTTGGACTGCCATCTTTGGCGCAGTGTTCCATCAGAACGACCACCTTTTTAACACCTGCCACCAAGTCCATGGCACCGCCCATGCCTTTGACTTTTTTGCCGGGAATCATCCAGTTGGCAAGGTCACCTGTTTCAGAAACTTCCATTGCGCCTAAAATCGCAATATTGATATGACCACCTCGGATCATGGCAAAAGATTCAGAGCTTGAGAAAAATGAAGCTCCCTGACGAGCAGTGACAGTTTGTTTACCTGCATTGATCAAGTCTGCATCGACTGTTTCAGCCGTTGGAAATTCATCAATACCAAGTAATCCATTTTCCGACTGTAACCACACATTAATGCCTTCAGGAATATAATTGGCAACCAACGTCGGCAGACCAATACCCAAGTTGACATAAAAACCATCTTCAAGTTCAAGTGCGGCACGTTGTGCCATTTCATTGCGTGTCCAAGCCATGTCTTAAGCCTCCACTGCTTTTAAGGTCATTTGTTCAATGCGCTTTTCAGGGTTGGTATTGAGTACGATTCGGTTGACATAAATACCGGGTAAATGAATATCATCAGGGTCGATTTCACCAATTTCCACAATCTGTTCCACTTCGACTATGGTGAATTTTCCTGCCATAGCACAGTCAGGGTTAAAATTTCGTGCCGTTTTACGGAACACCAGATTGCCAGCTTTATCCGCTTTATAGGCTTTGACCAACGCAAGATCAGCGGTGAGTGATGGTTCTAAAATATAAGGTTTTCCATCAAATTCACGGACTTCTTTGCCTTCTGCTATCAGCGTGCCAACGCCTGTCTGGGTATAAAATGCAGGAATACCTGCACCCCCTGCACGGAGTTTTTCGGCTAATGTGCCTTGTGGTGTCAGTTCAACTTCAAGTTCGCCTTGCAAAAACTGACGTTCAAATTCTTTGTTTTCACCGACATAAGATGAAATCATTTTTTTAATCTGTTTGCTTGCGAGTAATTTTCCTAAGCCTATGCCGTCTGTACCTGCATTGTTGGAAATACAGGTTAAGCCTGTCACACCAGTTTCCATCAGAGCGTCAATTAAAACCTCAGGAATACCGCATAAGCCAAAACCGCCAACCGCAATTGTTTGCTGATCTTTGACCAAATCTGCTAAAGCAACGTGTGCATTGGCAACCATTTTATTCATTGTGTTGACTCCATGTCCTTTTAGTTATTATTAGCATTGCAGCAAGCACATGAGAAATTGAAAGATTTAAAGGATTAATGAGCAAAACTCATTAATCAGCAAAATGGATTAAGCTGTGTGTAAATGCATGCAGTTTTTTTAAAATGAATATGCAGTAATGACTTCAATAAACTGAGCAGAAATATGTGAAAGTTCCGTATCTTTTTTATACATCAAGCCTAAATCGAGCTGTACATTGCCTTCAGTGATTTCAACGATGACATTATTTTTTAAATCAATAAATTGCTGAAAATGTCGTGGAATTGCACTGACGCCCATGCCATAGGCAACAAAATGGGACAGCGAACTGATCTGATGGCATTCCAGTTTCAAGTTCAAAACCAAGTTGTTTTGTATGCAGCATTCTTCAATCACATGACGAATGATGGATGGTTTTTGTAAAGTCACAAATGGGTAACTACACAGCGTTGCCATACTGATGGATGGATGTTGTGCCAGAGGATGATCTTTGGGAACAACGGCGACAAAGTCTTCTTTAAACAAAGGTTCAAACACCAGTTGATGATGAAATGGCGATTCAAAACAAATCCCAATTTCAAATATACCATCTTGAATTTTTTCAATAATTTTTTCATTGGGCACATCATGAATGGAAAAATTAATATTCGGATGTTGCCTGGAAAATTCATGCAAAATCGCAGGTAAAACGGTATGCGTGGCGAAAGGCATGGAGGCGATATTTAAGTTGCCACGATGCAACTGAAATCGTTGTTTGACATCTTTTTCCATGTCTTCCCAATTGGCGAGCAATTTTTTGGCATAGGGAATTAAGGATTGTCCCTCAGGGGTCAGATTGACCAGGCGAGTGGTACGTTTAAATAATTTTCCGCCCAATTCTTCTTCTAAAGCTTTAATGGTCAAACTCAAGGCGGACTGACTCAGGCACAGTTCATCAGCGGCATTGGCATAATTTAAAACACGGGCAAGCACCAAAAAGGCTTTGAGTTGTTTGAGTGTCATAATAAATTTCAAGCCATTTAAAAAGTATGTGTGTTGTATTGTAGTCCGATCTTCATGTTTATTTTAAAAGAAAATTCAACTGATATTAAATCTTATAAATAGCTCTAAAGAGACGATTTATTGTGAAGACTTTTATATGATTTTACTTAAATAGCCTAAGTATTTTTTTTTTAAACATAAATGCATTTCAAAAATCAAACTGCATGGGTTTACAAATAACACACTTCATTTTTTTAAGCTTCGTCATTTTCCTAAAGCATTTTTTTCAATGAGCTCATCAGAAATACTTAAATTTAAATGTCGCAAAATGACAAGTAGGTGTCATGAAATGTAAAGGGCATTCAGGCAGAGTATTGTAGTTTTGCTCTATGCACTGAGCACTTAAAATAAGCAAAATAGGGAAAGGACAATGACACTGACCAAAGCAGTACGCTTTCATGAAATCGGAACACCAGACGTTTTAACACTTGAACAGGTTGAAGTGGGTACACCCAAAGCAGGAGAAGTTCGTCTGCGTCATGTGGCGGTGGGTCTGAACTATGCAGATACCTATTTCCGTAATGGGACTTATCCGATTCCACTGCCAAATGGGATGGGTGTCGAAGCATCGGGAATTATTGAAGAACTGGGTGAGGGGGTTACAGATTTAGCCGTGGGTGATCGTGTGACCTATACCGGTTTTATCAATACTTTGGGCGCATATAGCGAAGAACGCTTAGTGCCTGCCAATGCCCTGATCAAATTACCAGAAGGTATTTCCTGTGAAACAGCCGCAGCAATGACGATGCGTGGTTTAACCTCAGCTTATTTAATGCGTCGTATTTATGACTTTAAAGCTGGCGATACCATTTTATTGCATGCCGCAGCAGGTGGTGTAGGGCTTATCGTTTCACAATGGGCGAAATTATTGGGCCTAACCGTAATTGGTACGACCTCTTCAGAAGAGAAAGCTGCGATTGCCCGTGCGCATGGTTGTGATCATGTCATTAATTATAGTCATGAAAATGTGGCAGAACGTGTTCGTGAACTCACCAATGGCGTTGGGGTCAATGTCGTATTTGACAGTGTTGGTAAAGATACTTTCATGTCATCGCTTGATTCATTGAAACGTCGTGGTCTGATGGTATGTGTGGGTACAGCCTCAGGACCGATTGCAGAGTTTAATCCTGTATTACTGGCAATGAAAGGTTCTTTATTTATTACTCGTCCTGCATTGGCAGATTACATTGCTGATCCTGCTGAGAAAAAAGCGCTTGCAGATGAATTGTTTGATCATGTGGCAAGTGGTCGTATCAAAATTGAAATTAACCAACGCTATGAACTCAAGGATGCAGTTCAGGCACATCGTGACCTTGAAGCACGTAAAACAACTGGCTCGTCTATTTTTGTGATTTAAATTTGTGGTTGAAAAGGATTTCTTATGCAAGTTGAACAATTAACCTGCAGTATTGGTGCAGAGCTACATGGCGTTAATTTGGCAGATGCCATTCACGATGATGCTTTATTTTCTGAAATTCGTTCAAATCTGCTGAAACATCGTGTTCTATTTTTGAGAAATCAAGATATTACTCGTGCAGAACATGTGGCTTTTGCTGAGCGTTTTGGACAATTGGAAGACCATCCAGCCGTAGGTAGTCATCCTGATCATCCGGGTTTGGTACAGATTTATAAAAGCCCAGACAGCCCGATTGATCGCTATGAAAACTCATGGCACAGCGACGCGAGCTGGCGCAAGATTCCACCTATGGGGGCAGTGCTGCGCTGTGTGGAATGCCCAACTGTCGGTGGTGATACCATGTGGACCAATATGGTGATGGCTTATGAAAATTTGCCTGAGGAAATTAAAACCAAAATTGCAGATTTACGTGCCTATCACAGTATTGAGGCGAGTTTTGGTGCAGCCATGCCCATTGAAAAACGTTTGGCACTCAAAGCACAGTATCCCGATGCAGAGCATCCAGTGGTGCGTACACATCCTGAAACAGGCGAAAAAATTCTGTATGTCAATGCTTTTGCAACCCATTTCAGTAATTACCACACCAAGGAACGTGTACGTTTTGGTCAGGATGCCAACCCAGGTGCGGGCGAACTGCTGCGTTATTTAATTACACAAGCCAACATCCCTGAATATCAGGTGCGTTGGAGCTGGGAGCCGAACAGTATTGCGATTTGGGACAACCGCAGTACTCAGCATTATGCCGTGATGGATTATCCAGCCTGTCATCGCAAAATGGAGCGCGCGGGCATTATTGGTGATGCGACTTATTGATCTTGCAGTCCATCCATTAAATTCAAATATTTACCTTTAGTTTAAAAATGCATAGGAGATGCACATGCAATTTTTTGATGATTCTTTGCACCCAGAAAACATGGAAAAAGTGGTTATTACGGTTGCGCCGTATGGTCCAGAGTGGATGCCAGAAGATTTCCCTGAAGACATTCCCGTTACGATGGAAGAGCAAATCCAGAAAGCTGTCGACTGCTATGAAGCCGGTGCAAGTGTACTGCATTTGCATGTGCGTGAGTTGGACGGTAAAGGTTCAAAACGCTTGTCTAAGTTCAATGAACTGATTGCAGGTGTTCGTGCCGCAGTGCCTGACATGATTATTCAGGTGGGTGGTTCGATTTCTTTTGCACCAGAAACTGAAGGTGAAGCGGCAGTGTGGCTGAGTGATGACACACGTCATAAACTGGCAGAACTTGATCCTAAGCCAGATCAGGTCACTGTGGCGGTCAACACCACGCAAATGAATATTATGGAACTGTTATATCCAGAATATTTAAAAGGTACTTCACTTGAACATCCTGCCATTCAAGCAGCGTATGCTGAAATGACAGTTCCTGCGGGTCCTGAATGGCTGATTGAACATTTAAAACGTCTGGCTGCCAATGGTATTCAACCACATTTCCAGCTGACAGGAATGCACGGATTGGAAACCCTGGAGCGTCTTGTACGCAAGGGCTTATATAAAGGACCAATGAACCTGACATGGATTGGAATTGGTGGTGGTTTTGATGGTCCAAATCCATTCAACTTCTTCAATTTTGTCCATCGTGTACCAGATGGTTGTACCTTAACTTCTGAATCATTGCTGAAGAATGTTTTACCGTTGAATACCATCTCAATGGCAATGGGTTTACATGCCCGTGTGGGGAATGAAGACACGATTATTGATCATAAAGGTGAGCGTTTCTCTTCGGTTGAGCAGATTAAGCAGACGGTGCGTATTGCACATGAGTTAGGTCGTGAAGTGGCAAATGGTAAAGAAGCACGTGAAATTTACCGTATTGGTGTACAGTACGACACCATTGAAGAAACCTTATTGGCGAATGGTATGGCGCCAAACCGCAAAGCGGGTCAAAAAGGCGTACCACAGCGTTAATCAAATTTTGAGTTAAATGGAGTTTTTAACTCAGATTTTGTGCAAAAACTAGGGGATTACGTTTTGATTTTCAAGCGTAATCCTTTGATGATTAAAGTGAAAGAATTATAACAATACACAAGGAGGTTGCATGGGTATGCATCATTATACAGCTGAAGCCACTGCTGTTGATTCATCAGTCGGTGTTTCACGTCGCTATGCATGGATTGTTTTTGCACTGACATTTGGTTTACTGATTTCGGATTATATGTCCAGACAAGTGCTGAATGCCGTTTTTCCCCTATTAAAAGCTGAATGGGCACTGACGGACAGCCAGCTGGGTTGGTTGAGTGGTATTGTGGCTTTGATGGTCGGATTATTGACACTGCCATTGTCTTTTCTTGCAGATCGTTTTGGTCGTATCAAAAGTTTAACCTTTATGGCTGTGCTGTGGAGCCTAGCAACTTTGGGTTGTGCCTTGGCTGAAAGTTATCATCACATGTTTGTAGCCCGTTTTTTGGTGGGCGTTGGTGAAGCAGCCTATGGTAGTGTGGGTATTGCTGTGGTTATGGCAGCGTTTCCACGGGAAATGCGTGCAACCTTAGCCAGTGCCTTTATGGCTGGCGGTATGTGTGGTTCATTCTTAGGTATGGCATTGGGCGGCGTATTGGCTGAACATTTTGGCTGGCGCTGGGCATTTGCTGGCATGGCTATTTTTGGTTTGGTGCTTGCCATTTTGTACCCGATAGTGGTGAAAGAGAAAAAAATCAACCCTACAGGGCAAGCTTACAACACTGAACAAAAACCGCTGAAAGTTAAAAATGCCTTGAAAACCCTGTACACATCTAAAACAGTGGTTGCAACCTATATTGGCAGTGGCTTACAGCTCTTTGTTGCAGGTGCAATCATTGTCTGGATGCCGAGTTATCTCAATCGTTACTATGCTATGCCAACCGATAAAGCAGGTATTTTGGCGGCATTAATTGTGCTTGGTGGCGCAGTAGGTACGATCATTTGCGGCATGTTATGTGACCGTCTGGGACGTGAACGTGCAGATCGAAAAACCAGTCTGGCAATTACTTTTTGTTTAGGCAGTTGCCTGTTGCTTTCTCTTGCTTTTGCTCTGCCTGCGGGAACATTGCAACTGATTTTACTGTGTCTTGGCATTTTTATTGTGATTGGAACCAATGGTCCATCCACTGCGATGGTGGCAAACCTCACACATACCTCAGTGCATAGTTCTGCTTTTGCCACATTAACCATTGCCAATAATCTATTGGGTATGGCTTTAGGTCCTTTGGTGATTGGGAAAATATCGGATCATGTGGGTCTGCATGATGCATTTCAGCTGATGCCACTCATGAGTATCTTGTCCGCTGCGGTATTTTTCTATGCAAAACGCCATTATCACCATGATCTTCAGCGTTTAACGAAACAAGGCTTACTGCCTCCAACTGCAACACAGCAACAGAAATTGGATGCGTAAAAATATGCGTAATTTAAATATTGATGTCTTTTTTGAGTTTATTTGCCCTTGGTGCCTGATTGGAAAGCGCCAATTGCAAAAAGCAATTTATTTATTACAACAGAGTCATCCCGATGTCACGGTGAATCTGCATTGGCGCGGTGTGCAGTTATTGCCGCATATTGCGGAAGAAGGTATTCCATTTAAAGCATTTTATTTGCAACGTCTGGGTACAAGCACTGCGGTCAAAATGCGTCAGGCTCAAGTGCGTCAGGCAGCACAGGCTGTTGGGGTGGAGATTGATTTTGAACGTATTCCACGCATGCCGAATACCGCAAAAGCACATCATTTTTTTAAAAATGCTGCCCGACGTATGAGTCCTGAACAGCAGGATCGTTTGTTGGAAGGTATATTTTCCGCTTATTTTCATCATTCAGAAAATATCAGTGATCCTGTGACATTGCAGAAAATTGCGGTGTATTGTGGCATTGCCGAAGAAACAGTCAGCCCGATTTTAAATCAAACCGATATTTCCTTTGTATCTGCCAATACAGGCGGCAAAGGGGTGCCATATTTTGTTTTTGATGGCAGTTCTGCCATGGCAGGTGCACAGCCTGCTGCGGTGCTGTATCAAGCCATGTTGGATGCACTTGAAACACAAGGACAGTGTGTATGAGTTTACGTTTTCAGGTACCTCATGAAAAAGTTCCCGCCATAGGTCAACGGAGTTTTTTACAGCTTGGGGAAAAGTTTGTTGCGCTGTTTAATGTCGATCAAAAACTTTATGCGATTGATGACAGTTGTCCGCATCAAGGCGCTTCTTTATTTGGTGGAAAACTTGAAGGTCAGGTGATTCAGTGCTGTGCGCATGGTTTACGTTTTGATTTGGAAAGTGGTTATTTACTCAATTCTACGCACATGAAAGTCGCTTCCTATCCTGTTGAACAGGTTGAGGGTCAGGTGTTTATTGTTTTGGATTCAGGAGAGGCACATGGCTAATGCGCTCATGAATGCCCATCAACGTAGTAAAGAACTTTTACCCGGTTTTATTGTCAGTGCCGTTGTGGCAGCAGCAGCCTGTTTTTTATCGGAACATTATGGCGCTCCTGTCATGTTATTTGCCTTATTGTTGGGAATGGGGCTGAACTTCCTTTCTGCTGATGGTAAGTGCAAGGCAGGCATTGAATTTACTGCTCGAACGGTGCTGCGTATCGGGATTGCCTTACTTGGCATGCGGATTACTTTAGGGCAAATTACCGCACTTGGTTGGCAACCGATTGTGTTGGTGATCAGTTTGGTTGCTATCACCATTTCAGCCTCAGTGATTGCGGCAAAAACCCTTGGTTTTAATAAGTTTTTTGGCATGCTGACAGGTGGTGCAACAGCGATTTGTGGCGCTTCGGCAGCTTTGGCACTGTCTGCTGCATTGCCAAATCATCCGCAAAAAGAAAAGGCGACTTTATTTACAGTGATCGGTGTTTCTGCGCTGTCCACGCTCGCCATGATTGTTTATCCCATGATTGCCAAATGGTTAAATTTGTCACCAATTGAAGCAGGTGTATTTTTAGGTGCAACCATTCATGATGTAGCACAAGTGGTGGGTGCAGGTTATAGCATGTCGACTGAAACGGGTGACACTGCAACGGTGGTAAAGCTGATGCGTGTTGCGATGTTGTTGCCTGTGATTCTTTGTGCAGCCATGATTACCCGTATGCAGGGCAATGACTCCACGGGAGAGCGTCCGCCTTTATTGCCATTTTTTGCAGTGGGTTTTTTAGTATTGGCGTGTATTAATAGTACGGGTTGGGTGCCAACAATAGTACAAACAGGTTTAAATGATTTATCTCGTTGGTGTCTGGTGATTGCGATCAGTGCGCTAGGCATGAAAACCCAATTGAAAGAATTGGCTTCTGTGGGAATGAAACCGATTTTATTGATGATTGGTGAAACAGTATTCTTGATTTTATTGGTATTGACCTTGATGCATTGGTTGTTCTAATTGATCTGATAGAGAAATGAGTATGGTCAATCCCTTCTTCTTTTGGAGAAGATGAGGATTAAATATCATTGAAATGTAATAAAAAAGGCTTTCAACATGGATTGAAAGCCTTTTACTTTTATAGTTAGATTGATTATTCCAAAATGGCTTTATTGATATTACGCCAAGTCATTGGCGCCATGCCAAACTGACTGATAAACCAACGGGTAAATGAACTCGGCATGGAATAACCTAAAATATCAGAGACTTGACCCAATGAATAATTGGAATTTTTTAAATAGCGGAAAACAAGGTTACGCCGTACATCATTCACAAGATCGCTGAAACTCGTTTGAACCGCTTCCAAACGACGTTGTAAGGTACGTACATTTACCCCATGCGTAATCGCAACCTGCTCAATGGTGGCACGTCCCATTGGCAACAACAGGTAAATACTTTTGCGAATATCAAAAATAATCGAAGACTCACCATTATTTGGCAAAATATCGAGATAACGCTGAGCATGATTTGCCATGGCAAGATTGGCTTGAGGATTTGCCGTATCCAAGTCATGTGTGGTGCAGACAATGCCATTAAATTCACTGCCAAATTCGAGCGTGCAACCAAAAATCCGACGATGTACCGACAAGTCCTGTGGTGCGTTGTGGGTAAAATGAATGCTGAGTGGACGCCATTTATTGGCAAGTAAGGCAGCACATAAACGATGCGTAATGCCCAAGGCAAGCTCAATGGATTGACGGCTATAGCCCGAATTCATGGTGACAATTTCTTCTCGGATAATCACCGTATTACCGACTTCCTCAATATAAAGTGCGAGCGAATTATTCAGTAAATTACGATAACGATTAATCGTGTTCAGCGCATCACGTAAATTATGCTGATAACTGAGTAATAGACTGAGTTCACCAAAGTCAGACAATTCACGTTGTTCTGCCATATACAGACCAAACACATCACAACCACTCAAACGGGCAGATTGCTCCAATAAATCGATGGCTTTTTCTACAGGAATACGCTGTTTACTGTCACTGAGCTGATTTTGATTCAGACCGACATTGGATAATAAATGGTACGCGTTCAGCTCTAATTGTTGCATCACGCCAACATAATTTTTTAAAACTGTGCTATGCACCAAAGGCACCATTAATTATCTCCTTATTCTTGGTTTCATCATCCTGATGAACAGTATATTTATAACCAAATTAGCATGTTTCTGAAAGTCCCTATTCATCGTTAGTTACACCATCTGACTGTATTTATTGATTTTTATATAAATATAAATTTTCAGTTTTCTTTATTGAAATTAATTGATTTATACAATGTGTCATGAAATGAAAAATGACTGTCGCCTGAAGTGCATTTTTGCACAAACCGAGCCTTTATTGTGGATGAAGATTTGCGATCAATTATTGTCCTCAACGAGCATGATGCTCAAGGTGTAAAGATGGAAAAAATCGACACAAAGGCAACCATTTTAATTATTCCCGGTTTGCGTGATCATGTGGAAGAACATTGGCAAACTCATTTAGCCAAACAATTGAGCCATGTCCGTTCAGTCCCTCCCGCAGAAACCGATAAGTTGAGCTGTGCCAATCGTGTGGCACGCATTCAGGCAGAACTTGATCAGATTGATGGTCCTGTGATTTTGGTGGCACACAGCGCAGGTGTACTCATGACCGTACATTGGGCAGCTCAGCATACATCGACACAGATTCAAGGCGCGTTATTGGTCACACCACCCGACTTAAATCAGGATTGGCCGGACAATTATCCAAGTCCTGAGAGTTTGCGTCAGGAAGGATGGGAGCCTTTGCCACAACAAGCTTTACCATTTCCAAGCATTGTAATTGCAAGTGACAATGATTATTTGGCAAGTCTACAAGCCGTCACAGCGATGGCTGAAACATGGGGCAGTCAGTTGGTCAATTTAGGTCAAGTCGGACATATGAATCCTGCCTCAGGTTTTGGACCTTGGTCAGCAGCGACTCAGTTTATTGCTGAGTTGGATCGCCTGCAACAGCCTGTCGTTTCAGCATCCTAAATATTTTTAAAACTGCATCGGTTTAATTCATTTTAAGCCGATGCCAAAGATGTATTGATTTAAATATTCATGCAGTAAAAAGACTTATACAACAACAATTTATGGTTTTGTTGATGATCAGGACGATCACAGCAAAATAATTTAAAACACATCATATCGATAGGGAGATGATATGGTTCGTCATTTTTTCACCTGTAAAAATATCCAATTGCCTGTTTTTAAGTTGACTCAACTTTGTGCAAGCGTGGGCTTGGCGTGTCTGATGTCTCAGGCTTCAGCAGTGAGTTTTGACTTAAATGAAGATTGGAAACTCGAAAGCAATACAAGTCTAAGTATTGGGCAAAGTTGGAGTACAGCCGATCCTGACGGAGCATTGTTATATAAACCTGATGCCATGAGTATCGGTAAAGACGGTTCAAGTATTGACATTAATGGTGATAATGGACGTGCCAACTTTGAAAAAGGAGATGCCATTTCACAGGTCATTAAAGGTTTAACTGAATTTCGCTTAAATGGTAAAGATCAGGGCGCTGTGTTGAGTGCCAAATATTGGTATGACCATGCTTATGAAACAGGTAAAGGCGATTTTACAAGCTTTGATGATTCGGCTTGGTCTCGTTTGGTGAAGTTCAAAGGCATTGATCTTTGGGATGCTTATATTTGGAAAAATTTTAAATTTGATCAAGATCGCAGTTTAGACCTGAAGTTAGGTAAACATGCTTTAAATTGGGGGAAATCTCAGTTTTTTCATAATGGCATCAACTCTGTCAGTGCCTTTGATTATGCTGCATTTAACCGCCCGGGTGGAGATGTCAAAGAACGTATTATTCCTGTAGAGATGTTCTCTTTTGTGGCAGGTCTGAGCGATAAAACCAAAGTGGAAGGTTTTTATCAGTTCAAATTCCGACCATCGGTTGTCGATGGCTGTGGAACTTTCTTTGAGGTCTCCGATGTCTTTGCAGAAAATTGTGGTCCTTTACTCATCAGTGGTCCGGGCTTTACTTCTGATCAGGCAATGAATGGACCTTTAGACTTTACTGTGGCACGTTTACCAAGTGAATATGCCAAGAACAGTGGTCAATATGGTCTTGCGATTAAACACACGATTCCAAGTTTAAACAATGCTGAAATCGGAGCGTATTATGCCAATTATCATAGTCGAATGATGCATTTTGATGGCGTGGTGGTGTCTGAGCCGGGAGCCGCCAATTATCATACAGCACGCATTTTATCTGTTTATCCTGAAGACATTGAAATGTATGGTTTAAGTTTCGCAGGAAAATTCGGGAAAACGTCTATTTTCAGTGAGTTAAATTATAAGCCAAACATGCCATTGCACTTTAACAGTACTGATATGGTCTATGCACAGGCATTGTATAACGACACACCGATCACAGCACCGGGTGAAACTTTAAAATTAGGGCAACGAATTAATGGTTTTGCAGAAGTCCCCGTTACACAGTTTACCTTGGGAGCTGCAACAGCAATTCCGAATGTTTTAGGCGCAAGTGCTTTATCGTTGGTGGGTGAATTGGGTGTTAATCACATTGGCGATACAGATCAATACCATTTTGGACGTAGTGGAGCATTTGGACGTAGTGGTTTAACCACAGCGGCTTATGATCCTGACAAAGTCGAAACCTATTGTATTTCGCCAAAAACTGCGCAACTGTCAGATGCTGAAATCCGTGATTTAAATGCCAAGTATTGTAATGACAAGGGCTTTTTTGAGGAATGGTCAGCAGGTTACCGTTTACGTGGTGCATTGAATTATAATGACTTGCTTGCAGATACCACAGTTTCACCAAGTCTGATGTTCCGCCACGATGTCAAAGGCTATGGTCCTAACTTTCAGGAAGGGCAAATGGCGCTCAGTGCAGGCGTTTCTGCAACTTATCAGAAGAAATATGTGACTGAACTTTCCTATACCAACTTTTTTGGCAATAACGATTTTAGTGTATTGGATGATCGTGATTTTGCATCTTTGGTCTTTAAAATGCAGTTTTAAAATTTATACCATTTATACTTAGATTAATTTTTCGATGCCTTATTTTCTAAATAGAGAATAAGGTATTTTTATGGCTAATGCATACATTGTGTTTAGTGGGAAAATTAATTTATAAGATTTTATGCTATAAAAATATTTTTGTATTTCAAATGTATACTGATGAAGCTTTACATTAAATTCTAATGCAATGCATAAAATTAAACTTAACGAAGTGATGCTATCGCAGGCGACATGGATGTCGCCGTTGGGCAAGGGTGATATCCCTTTTGCCCAACAAAGGATTTTTGTTACCTTGCGGAATATATTCCTCATCCTTAAAAAGTAAGATGTTGCCTACGCAAATGAGTTTGAATTTTGCAATATAAATGGGGCAGTGCGAAATAATATTCTACAGGTTTCTTTATTGATAAAAATCAGTATAGATTTTAGAACATTACCAAAAAACCTCCTAAAAAAGCACCGAAATGTGTCGAAAAGATAAATTCGAGTCGTCAAATGATAAAAAATAAAAGAAAAAATCAGCTAATTTAAAAAACATACTCACAGTGCTTTGACACTGAAATTTAAAAAAATTGATTTCTGCGAATTCGGAAATAAGGATATTTTCCATGTATGGCAATATGATGTTTCAGCCCTTGCTGATCAGTGGCTTAATTGAACATGCGCAAACTTATCATGCAGATACTGCCATTATTTCAAAAAATACCAATGGCACAATCACTGAAACAACTTGGGGTGAGATTGCCCAAAATTCAAAACGCTTTGCCAATTATTTAAAAACACTGAATTTAGCTGCAAGTGATCGGGTGGCAACGATTGCATGGAATAACCATCGTCATTTGGAAACTTGGTATGCGGTGTCAGGCAGTGGCTTGATTTGTCACACCATTAACCCACGCCTGTTCCCTGAGCAACTCAGTTTTATTATCAATGATGCAGATGACCAAGTGCTGATTTTTGATAAGACTTTTGTCAATTTAGTCTTGTCAATTAAAGACAGCATTCCACAGGTCAAACAATTCATTTGCTTGGATGCTTATGATGCAGAGATTGCTCAAATTTTCCCTGACATTCAGTTCTATGATGATCTGATTCAGCCCCAACCTGAACAATTTGAATGGGCAAAACTAGACGAAAATTCAGCGAGTTCATTATGTTATACCTCAGGTACAACAGGGAACCCTAAAGGTGTGTTGTATAGCCATCGCTCAACTGTTTTGCACAGTTATGCAAGTTGCTTACCTGATTCATTTTGCTTATCTGCAAATGATCGTGTTTTACCTGTCGTGCCAATGTTCCATGTCAATGCATGGGGCACACCCTATGCCGCAGCAATGGTTGGAGCAAGTCTGGTATTGCCGGGTCCAATGCTCGATGGCGCAAGTCTGGTCAATCTGATTGATGATTTTCAGGTGACCACTGCTTTAGGTGTGCCGACCATTTGGCAAGGTTTGCTCAATGCAGCACAGCAATTGGGCAGTCAACTGAGCAGTTTAAAACGCAATGTTGTAGGCGGTGCAGCATGTCCACCTTCAATGATTAAAACCTTTAAAGACAAATATCAATGTGTAACCATTCATGCATGGGGCATGACAGAAACAAGCCCGATGGGTGTAATCAATCAGCTTAAAGCCAAACATGCGCAATTGGATGATGTCGCACAAGATCAAGTACGCTTGTCACAGGGACGTCCGCCCTATGGTGTGCAATTACGGATTTGTGAACAGGAAAATGGCACGACAGAAATCACACGTGATGGAAGTAGTGTAGGTAATTTACAGATTAAAGGGCATTGGATTGTCGATACCTACTTTGGTCAAGATAGATCTGCGCTTACAACAGATGGTTGGTTTGATACAGGCGACATCGCTACTTTAGATCAAGATGGTTATATGAATATTGCAGATCGTTCCAAAGACTTGATTAAATCGGGCGGCGAATGGATTTCATCGGTCGAGCTTGAAAATATTGCAATTGCACATCCTGACATCGACATGGTCGCGGTCATTGCTGCCACGCATTTGAAATGGGATGAGCGTCCTGTATTGATTGCAAAAAAATCTGCTCATGGCGTTGTGACAGAACAAGATCTATTGGACTACTACCATAACAAAATAGCCAAATGGCAAATTCCAGACAAAGTGATTTTTGTTGATGCAATTCCAATTGGTGGCACAGGTAAGATTTTAAAGAAAGATTTACGTGAAATGTATGGATCAGTTTTATTGGAAACTGAGTGAGTATTTTATTTGCAAAATGTTGATTCAAAATAGAGTGCCAAAACACTTGGTTTTAAAACATTGAACAAATGATCAAGGAAAGGAATATGACACAAGAAACGTCTGCAGGCTTAAGATTTAGACAAGCACTGGAAGTGGAAAAACCATTACAAA
>NZ_JACAIJ010000039.1:0-4764 GCF_030325485.1 Acinetobacter sp. R933-2 | reverse complement strand
TTAAGGAAATTTTGGCAATTTTAAGAAAGCAGAATCCTGATAGGATAAGGGTTCTGTGAAATTTGTCGTGTACAGAGGTTAATTTTAGAAAATCTTCACTACTATTATTTTAAAATAAGCCTTATATCCAAGCATAAAACAAGGTTGTCTAGACTTCTTTTAACAGTAAAGTTATCATAAAACTGAATTTTATTTTTTAGGTAAGTTTATGCATTCTATCCGCATTCGTTAAGACACAACTATTTGCATAGTGACACTATTTTATAATGGTGGGCTTTTGTTGTGTCTTTAAGAATATATGCGGATATATAAAGTAAAAGTATGCTTAATTTATAAGTATGCTTTTAGTGCATAGTTTCCAGTTATAACTTAATTGACTAGCTATTTGTCCACCCTGTGGATGAATAGCTTTTTTTTTGGGAGGACACTGTGATGCTAGCTTTTGTTTTCACCTAAATCCTGTTTGCTGCATAAAAAATTTCAAGAGCTAAACAGGAGTAAATAAAAATGAGTTTAATTATTAAAGCGAGAAACATACGCTTGGATTATGCTGGGCGTGATGTTTTGGATATTGATGAATTGGAAATTCACTCTTATGACCGTATTGGTCTTGTGGGTGATAACGGAGCAGGAAAGAGTAGTTTACTCAAAGTACTTAATGGCGAAATTGTTTTAGCCGAAGCGACATTACAGCGTTTTGGTGATTTTGCACATATCAGCCAACTGGGCGGAATCGAAATAGAAACGGTCGAAGACCGGGCAATGTTATCTCGCCTTGGTGTTTCCAATGTACAAAACGACACAATGAGTGGCGGAGAGGAAACTCGTGCAAAAATTGCTGCCGCATTTTCCCAACAAGTACATGGCATTCTAGCGGATGAACCAACCAGCCACCTTGATCTCAATGGAATAGATCTACTTATTGGTCAACTTAAAGCATTTGATGGAGCATTACTTGTTATCAGTCATGACCGATATTTTCTTGATATGGTTGTAGACAAGATATGGGAGTTAAAAGACGGTAAAATTACGGAATATTGGGGTGGTTACTCGGATTACTTGCGTCAAAAAGAAGAAGAGCGACAACACCAAGCCGTAGAATATGAGCTGATGATGAAGGAACGGGAGCGATTAGAATCTGCTGTGCAAGAAAAACGCCAGCAAGCTAATCGATTAGACAATAAGAAAAAAGGAGAAAAATCCAAAAACTCTACCGAAAGTGCTGGACGACTTGGGCATGCAAAAATGACTGGCACCAAGCAAAGAAAACTGTATCAGGCAGCTAAGAGTATGGAAAAGCGTTTGGCTGCATTAGAAGATATTCAAGCACCAGAGCATTTGCGTTCTATTCGTTTTCGTCAAAGTTCAGCCCTAGAACTGCACAATAAGTTCCCGATTACGGCAGATGGTCTGAGCTTAAAATTTGGTAGCCGTACTATCTTTGATGACGCTAACTTTATAATACCGCTTGGCGCTAAAGTCGCTATAACTGGATCGAATGGAACAGGGAAAACGTCCTTGTTAAAAATGATATCAGAACGTGCTGATGGATTAACCATATCTCCAAAAGCTGAAATTGGCTACTTTACACAAACAGGATATAAATTTAACACGCATAAATCTGTGCTCTCCTTTATGCAGGAAGAGTGCGAGTACACAGTTGCGGAAATTCGTGCAGTATTGGCTTCAATGGGGATCGGAGCGAATGATATTCAAAAAAACTTATCCGACTTATCGGGAGGTGAAATCATCAAACTGCTTTTATCCAAAATGCTTTTAGGAAAATATAATATTTTGCTTATGGATGAACCAGGAAACTATCTTGACCTAAAAAGTATTGCCGCATTAGAAACAATGATGAAGTCCTATGCAGGAACTATTATCTTCGTATCTCATGACAAGCAATTGGTCGATAATATTGCTGACATTATCTACGAGATCAAAGACCACAAAATCATCAAGACTTTTGAGAGAGATTGTTAATGATAGCCAATCTAATCCGAACATTAATTATTGAACTCTTTAAAGGAAATTAAAAATGACAATTCAAGATATTCAATCACTTGCTGAAGCACACGGCTTGTTGCTTACGGACAAAATGAATTTCAATGAAATGGGCATTGATTTTAAGGTCGTTTTTGCTCTTGATACAAAGGGGCAACAATGGTTGCTGCGTATTCCTCGTCGTGATGGCATGAGGGAACAAATCAAGAAAGAAAAACGCATTTTAGAATTGGTAAAAAAACATCTTTCTGTAGAGGTTCCTGATTGGAGAATTTCATCTACAGAATTAGTGGCTTATCCCATACTTAAAGATAATCCTGTTTTAAATTTGGATGCTGAAACCTATGAAATAATTTGGAATATGGACAAAGATAGCCCGAAATACATAACATCTTTGGCAAAAACCTTATTTGAAATCCATAGTATTCCTGAAAAAGAAGTTCGGGAAAATGATTTGAAAATTATGAAACCTTCAGATTTAAGACCTGAAATAGCAAACAATTTGCAGTTAGTAAAATCTGAAATTGGTATAAGTGAGCAATTGGAAACCCGCTACAGAAAATGGTTGGATAATGATGTTCTATGGGCAGATTTCACCCAATTTATACATGGCGATTTATATGCTGGGCATGTACTAGCTTCAAAGGATGGAGCTGTTTCAGGCGTTATTGATTGGTCAACAGCCCATATAGATGACCCAGCGATTGATTTTGCTGGGCATGTAACTTTGTTTGGAGAAGAAAGCCTCAAAACTCTAATCATCGAGTATGAAAAACTAGGGGGTAAAGTTTGGAATAAACTATATGAACAGACTTTAGAAAGAGCAGCGGCCTCTCCTTTGATGTATGGTTTATTTGCCTTAGAAACTCAAAATGAAAGCCTTATCGTTGGAGCAAAAGCTCAGTTGGGAGTTATATAATTTAAAAATATGATTGCTGAGAACTGCCTTGTTTTGAAACTTGGTTGGCTTTAATTAGTTTTTAGTATTCTTTATAGAAAATGCCTCGATCAAGGGGCATTTCTAACAATCATTTAACATAAAATTTCTTATGTGAAGTAACCTTGTTAGAAACCATTTAAAGTGTCTATATTCTCACCAATAAAAATGTCTAGTTTATGATGGTTTTTACCATCATGGACTGGATATAAATTAGAGATGTTGATCACTATGTCTGACAAGGAAATTCAACGTCTTGCAGTTCTGCAAGACGTTCGAGATCATCGTATTACCCAGGTCCGTGCTGCTGAAATCCTGAATCTTTCCACTCGTCAAATTACCCGGTTATTGCAGAAACTCAATCAAGACGGTGTTTCAGGTCTGGCACATGCCAGTCGTGGTCAACCTGGCCATCATCGCCATGATGAGTTATTAAAATCAAAATGTCTTTCCATTATTTCTGAACATCTGCTGGGCTTTGGACCTACCTTGGCGCATGAGAAGCTCAGCAGCATATTTGACCTGAATATCCCGGTAGAAACGGTTCGGCGCTGGATGATGGCCAATGACCTCTGGATTCCGCGATCCAAGCGCCTTAAACGTCCATATCAGCCACGTTATAACCGGGATTGCTTCGGTGAGCTGATCCAGATTGATGGCTCATATCATGACTGGTTCGAAGGACGCGCTGCTAAGTGCTGTTTATTGGTGTATATCGATGATGCCACTGGAAAGCTGTTGCATCTACGCTTCTGTGAGGCGGAAACCACCTTCGACTATATGCTTTCAACCCGAGCCTACATTGAACAATACGGCAAACCTCTGGCCTTTTATAGCGACAAACATTCGGTATTCAGAGTTAATCAGAAATCCAGGAAAGACAGCCAGATCACGCAATTTGGGCGGATTCTGAACGAGTTAAATATTGATATTATCTTTGCCAACTCACCACAGGCTAAAGGTCGCGTAGAACGCGCGAATAGAACCCTTCAAGACCGTTTGATCAAGGAGATGCGTCTGGAAGGCATCAGTTCAATTGCCGAAGCCAATGCATGGCTACCCTGCTTCATTGAGCACTTCAATCAGAAGTTTGCCAAGTGTGCGAGAAACTCGAAGAATTTACATCGATCTTTAACGGAATCTGATGCTGAGCTGGAGGATATATTCACTTGGCAGGAACCGCGTAAGGTCACGAAGAACCTAACCATCACCTATGACAAGTGTATTTATCTGCTTGAACCGACAGAGCTGAATCATAAGCTTGTTGGGCAATACATTTCATTTCTGGAGTACCCGGATGGCACTGTGGCCCTCATGCATGAAGGACGGAAGATCAACGGCACTGTTGCAAATAGGCTGACATGATAAGCTAAATATCTTATTTATTTCGAGATACAGCAGATGAATCCCTTCCACGGTCGGCACTTTCAAGGTGAAATCATTCTTTGGGCTGTTCGTTGGTATTGTAAATATGGCATCAGCTATCGTGAACTTCAGGAAATGCTGGCCGAACGTGGAGTGAATGTTGATCACACCACAATTTATCGCTGGGTTCAGCGTTATGCTCCAGAAATGGAAAAACGTTTACGTTGGTATTGGCGTAATCCTACAGATCGACATTTATGGCATCTGGATGAAACTTACGTAAAAGTGAATGGCAAATGGGCATATCTATACCGTGCAGTTGACCAACGTGGCCATACTCTTGATTTCTATCTTTCTGCTAGACGAAATACCCATTCAGCTTATTGTTTTCTTGGAAAAATTTTAAATAATGTGAAGAAGTGGCAAATTCCACAAGTGATCAACACGGATAAAGCACC
>NZ_JACAIJ010000038.1:0-5192 GCF_030325485.1 Acinetobacter sp. R933-2 | reverse complement strand
TCAACAGGGTTTTCGGTCTCTAAGTACTTTTTAAAGGGAACATCATCGACTCAAATCTCTATTTGCAACAGTGCCATCAAAAGTACAGTTGTAATAAGTATTGAACTTATTAAATGATGACATGTTTGCATGTTTTTTCAGAGAGAGTTTTAGATGCTACTATTTTGAAATAGCAGTGTTTATGAATTGCTAATGTTATGTGGAGATTGTGTGGAGAAAACTGTTAAATGGGAAGTAATTTTAATTTGGCTGAAACTATTATTAATAATAAACACTTGATTTTGTTAAGCTTGAACCGTACCGGGTTTGTCGGAGACCACTTTTCTTGAGAGAATGTCCCGATGAAAAAAGTAAAATACACCCCTGAAATCAGAGATAGAGCGGTTCAATTATTGATTGAATCCGAAAAAGATTATCCATCGAATTGGGCTGCGATCACAGCAATTGCTCCTAAAATCGGTTGTACTCCTGAAACATTGCGTGTTTGGTATTTAAAGCATATGGATCAACTAAATCCTGCCAAAGTACAACAGATATCTGACCAAGAAAAAATGAAGCAAATGGAACGTGAAATTAAAGAATTAAAACGTGCCAATGAAATTCTACGTAAAGCAGCCGCTTTTTTCGCCCAGGCGGAGCTCGACCGCCCACACAAATAATGGTGGATTTTATCCATAATAATAAAGAGCTGTACGGAGTCGAGGCGATTTGTAGAATTTTACCGATCGCACCTTCAACCTATTACCGGACTCTAGATCTCTGCGAAAATCCAGAACATCGAGCAAAGCGAGATTTACATGACTTGCATCATGCTGAGGAGATTAAACGAATTTGGAAAGAAAGTTCAGGTCGATACGGTGTGCGTAAGGTCTGGCAACAACTGAAACGTGAAGGCTATGTGATTGCACGTTGTACAGTTGCTCGATTGATGCAGAAGCTAGGTATACAAGGTGTTTGGCGCGGTAAGAATAAACAAACTACCCGTAGCCGGGATGACCAAAAACGGGCAGATGATTTAGTGAAACGTAATTTTAGTGCTGATCATCCAAACCAACTATGGGTCGGTGACTTTACGTATATTCAAACTCATTCAGGCTGGGTCTATACCGCCTTTATTATTGATGTGTTTTCACGAGCAATTGTTGGATGGAAAGTATCTACACGGATGAATACAGATATGGTGCTCGATGCATTGGAGCAAGCATTGCATGATCGCGGCATGCCAAAGAATGTGATTCATCATTCCGACAGAGGTGTGCAATATCTTTCCATTCGCTATACCAATCGTTTAGAAGCAGCAAATTTACGAGCATCAGTCGGTACGACTGGTGATTCATACGATAATGCTTTGGCTGAAACGGTGAATGGCTTATACAAAACAGAGGTGATTGAATATCTAAAAGCAGATTGGCAAGGTTTAGCAGATGTACAACTTGCGACACTAAACTGGGTAGATTGGTTCAATAAAAAGCGTGTACACAGTGCACTGGGTTATGTATCGCCTTTTGAGTTTGAAGCAATGTACTATGATAAGATTAACCCGTTAGGTCAGGTGGCCTAACTTAAATAAAAAAGTCTCCGACAAACCCGGTACGGTTCAGCTAAATTATTGTTTTATAATAACTTTATTAATATTGGTTGATTGAGAAACCTGTTGGAAGTTTTAGATATATTTCATACTATTCTTTATATGAGTTATCTATTTAAAAAGAAGTAATAAAGAAGCTAATGGATCATTTTGAAGTAGAAGTTTTAAAACAAGCTGCTTCGTAATTCTTCAATAAATACGAAGCATATTTTAGTAAATTTAATTCTCTATTTATAATTTTTTCTTTTTTATTAATATTTTGAAAATTTTATTAAAACTTGCAACCCAATCAGCTTGGTCAGTATGCATGTGCTTCATGGCTCTTTTTTGATTGAAGTTAGTCTTGCAAATATCGAACCATTTTTTTGTTCCTTTTTTCCCCTCAATTGCTTCACAAATCATGGTTATATTTTTTTCATTAAGCATCTCTTTGGTAATAAATAGAAAAAAACAAAATGCTTCATTATTTTTGTTATTTTTCTTAATATCAATAAGGTAAAACAGGAACAGTAGGTCCATTTAGAATAAGCTGTAGCTTTGTTTGATCTGATAGCTCAGGACTGAAGTCTTGATATGTTGCTAATACGAATTTCTTTTTATTGGTGATGATGAATACTGAATACATGGTTGTATCTCTTTTTATTTGAAGTTGTTTTTATTCTTATTGTTTTTCTGTTTGCTTATAATTTTTAGTTATAGAAAACAGATACATATATAACATATTTTTATTATACTGTCAATCCTTATAACTTTTAGGAATAAGAATACCTATTCTGCATAGGCTATTCGTATTTGTAGTCTTTAAAATCAGTTCCCTCTACAAGTGTCATACACGTAAGGAAAGCTACATCACTTGCTAACTGTTCATCTCTTACGTTCCAGAACTCATCTACAACTGCATTAATTAGTTGCTTATAATAGTTTTTATAAAAGGAATGCTTGTTTAACTGTGTTTCTAAAGTATTGAAATAACCTACCTTAAATTCTTCTTTTCCTATGTCTTCATATTTTTGTATTTCGACAGAACTTTTGGCTATATCCTCCGCTACAGCACAAAGACTAAATTTGTAATTATGATCCACTTCAATAGCTTGAGCCATAGTACCAGTACAAGCCAACAGTAAAGTTAAAACTATCTTTTTCATATTAAACAGTTATATGTAAAGTTGTAGCTTCATTCTATTTGATTAGTATTGAAAAATAAACAGCATACAAAACAGATTAGTAGGCAGTCAGTTCAATGTTTGATATGGATACGTGCCTGTTAAGGTACGGATACAGATTAAAGATTGATTATCTGACTGTTAAAGGTTGTTATTCATTGACTGTTAAGGAAATGAATAAGAAGCTTGTTATAGGTTGAACAACTATTTTTCTATAAGAAGATATGAGAACGACTGAAAGGAGTTCGATATATCGCTCTATTCTTTTTCTTTATTTGAAAAATTAATTAAATATTTATTAATTAGTTATCTGTATTTTTTTATAATTTCTTCTTTAAGATTCAAGTTAAAAAAAGCCCTAAAAGATTGACTTTTTTGATAGTCCCAAGACAAGGTTTTGTCTAGCCTTATTTTATAAGACTTTTTAAGCTTCCTTCAAAATCAGTTGAAAACATTGAGTTATAAAAGAATGGACCTCAGCTCGAAACTTTACGAAGTATAGCGAGTAACAACGAAGCTATGCTGAAGTAAATGTTTGAGCAACCAACCGACTGTATGCAATAGCTACAGTAATGGAAGGAACAGAGGGCGGTCAGTAAATAGGCTTTAGGTGCTATGTCTGTGTGCGCTTATGTGTACCTAGAATCCGTACATTTTTGTTTTAAGGTTTTTGCTTTTTTCATTTTTAAAAACAAGTAGTTATAAAATGTCTAAGACAAGGTTTTGTCTACAGCCTTTAAATTTTCCTTTATAAATTCACTGTAATTTGAGTATCGAATTGCAGCGAAAGCCGTATAAAACCTAAGATCAATTAAGACCGAAATCTGTCTTACTTATCCACAGTTTTAAATTTAAAAACAAAACAAGTGTTTAGCTAGACAAATAAAGCAATTCAAGACAAAAATAGATCCACAAGACAAGTTATTGACATTATCTGTCTTGATGTAATATAATCTGTCTCAAGAGGGGAGAACAGTCTTCCATTACAACAATATGCAATGAGGATAATAAAACGTGCAAATAGGAAAAATAAGCACAGTGTTTAAAGTTTATGATGCAATGATGGGTAGCGGTAAGACTACTCAAATTATAGAAAACATTAGAACAGCAGAAAAAGACCAGAACTTTCTTTACATCACTCCATTACTTGATGAATGCCATCGTATTTCAGGTACAACATACGATCCTGAAGATGTATTAAAACGTCCTTTAATTACCACAGAAGACGATACAAGCGTTCATTACGCATATTTAGATGATGCTCCTTTGAAGGAAAGACGTTTCAAGCATCCAAGCTATAAGGGTGGAAATAAAGCTGAAAGCTTGCAATACCTGTTAAAGAACAAAGAAAACGTAGTCAGTACACATCAGCTTTTTATGAACCTAACACCAAATATGTTGGATGATGCGAAAGACTATGTACTGATTATTGACGAAACAATTCAAGTCTATGATGTATATACAGAGCATTCATCTACAGAGTTAGAAGCTCTTTTCCGTTTAGGTTGGATTCATGTTGATGATGATGCTGTCACTCTTCGTTTCAACCGTGAAAAGTATGGTGATAACGGTGGTGACCCGACGGGTACGAAATATGAAAACCTAGCAACAATGTGTGATCTCGGTCAGCTCTTGTATGTGGACCAGAAGCTGATTGTTTGGGAATTGAGTATCGACACACTGAGATCTTTTAAAGAAGTCTGGATTGCTACTTATATGTTTGAAGGCTCTCAAATGTCAGCGTATTTGAAATCGTATGGCGTTGAGTATGAACTGATCCGTTTTGGTAACAAGCCTTCTCAAATTAAGCATTTAGTCACTATTTCAGATAACAAGTTTATTAATGAGATTGGTACTAAAACTACAGCATTGAGTTCAAGCCAATTCAAATCAAATAAGAAAGCTTTATGTGAGCAGTTGTCAAAAAATCTTGATAACTATTTCCGTAACCATGTTAAAGCGAAAAAGTCAGATAGACTTTGGACTTCATTTAAAGAAGCACATTCAGCAATTGCTGGATCACGCTATAAAGAAGAATGGTTAGCCTTCAATACAAAGGCAACTAACGAATACAAAGACAAAACCAACTTAGCTTACTTGATGAACCTATATCCAAATCCAATGGTTGTTAAAGCTTCAGCTATGAAGGGATTCCCTGTTAAGGAAGATGTATTCGCTCTATCTGAGATGGTCCAATGGATATGGCGTTCTGCTATTCGTGAAGGTAACCCAATCAATATTTATGTACCAAGCTCAAGAATGCGTAGTTTATTACAGCGTTGGTTAAATGATGAATTTGAAAATTCTGCTGCTGAAGATATTGAAGTTACAGAAGAAGCCGAACAGTTAGAATTAGTTTAAATTGGCTTTGTTGCACAAAGATTTGAAATGCAAAGCGCCCCTAATTGAGCCAAATTTAAGGCGTAACTTGGGTAAGTGGT
>NZ_JACAIJ010000037.1:0-5544 GCF_030325485.1 Acinetobacter sp. R933-2 | reverse complement strand
ATCATTAAGAGATTATGAAGAACAACTTGTGTGGATTTTTACTGGTTGATTGATCGAAATTATTTTCATTGATTGATGGTAGAAATTACTCGAAGTTTATTTGAGAAATATTTGTCAGAAAATTGATGAGCCAAGATTTGGTGTTTTGAATAAAGCACTATTGATTTTAAACTGAAGAGTTTGATCATGGCTCAGATTGAACGCTGGCGGCAGGCTTAACACATGCAAGTCGAGCGGATGAAAGTAGCTTGCTACTGGATTTAGCGGCGGACGGGTGAGTAATACTTAGGAATCTGCCTATTAGTGGGGGACAACATCTCGAAAGGGATGCTAATACCGCATACGCCCTACGGGGGAAAGCAGGGGATCTTCGGACCTTGCGCTAATAGATGAGCCTAAGTCGGATTAGCTAGTTGGTGGGGTAAAGGCCTACCAAGGCGACGATCTGTAGCGGGTCTGAGAGGATGATCCGCCACACTGGGACTGAGACACGGCCCAGACTCCTACGGGAGGCAGCAGTGGGGAATATTGGACAATGGGGGGAACCCTGATCCAGCCATGCCGCGTGTGTGAAGAAGGCCTTATGGTTGTAAAGCACTTTAAGCGAGGAGGAGGCTACTTTGGTTAATACCCAGAGATAGTGGACGTTACTCGCAGAATAAGCACCGGCTAACTCTGTGCCAGCAGCCGCGGTAATACAGAGGGTGCGAGCGTTAATCGGATTTACTGGGCGTAAAGCGTACGTAGGCGGCTTTTTAAGTCGGATGTGAAATCCCTGAGCTTAACTTAGGAATTGCATTCGATACTGGGAAGCTAGAGTATGGGAGAGGATGGTAGAATTCCAGGTGTAGCGGTGAAATGCGTAGAGATCTGGAGGAATACCGATGGCGAAGGCAGCCATCTGGCCTAATACTGACGCTGAGGTACGAAAGCATGGGGAGCAAACAGGATTAGATACCCTGGTAGTCCATGCCGTAAACGATGTCTACTAGCCGTTGGGGTCTTTGAGACTTTAGTGGCGCAGCTAACGCGATAAGTAGACCGCCTGGGGAGTACGGTCGCAAGACTAAAACTCAAATGAATTGACGGGGGCCCGCACAAGCGGTGGAGCATGTGGTTTAATTCGATGCAACGCGAAGAACCTTACCTGGTCTTGACATAGTAAGAACTTTCCAGAGATGGATTGGTGCCTTCGGGAACTTACATACAGGTGCTGCATGGCTGTCGTCAGCTCGTGTCGTGAGATGTTGGGTTAAGTCCCGCAACGAGCGCAACCCTTTTCCTTATTTGCCAGCACTTCGGGTGGGAACTTTAAGGATACTGCCAGTGACAAACTGGAGGAAGGCGGGGACGACGTCAAGTCATCATGGCCCTTACGACCAGGGCTACACACGTGCTACAATGGTCGGTACAAAGGGTTGCTACCTAGCGATAGGATGCTAATCTCAAAAAGCCGATCGTAGTCCGGATTGGAGTCTGCAACTCGACTCCATGAAGTCGGAATCGCTAGTAATCGCGGATCAGAATGCCGCGGTGAATACGTTCCCGGGCCTTGTACACACCGCCCGTCACACCATGGGAGTTTGTTGCACCAGAAGTAGGTAGTCTAACCGTAAGGAGGACGCTTACCACGGTGTGGCCGACGACTGGGGTGAAGTCGTAACAAGGTAGCCGTAGGGGAACCTGCGGCTGGATCACCTCCTTAACGAAAGATTGACGATCGGTAAGAATCCACAACAAGTTGTTCTTCATGAATGTATCTGAGGGTCTGTAGCTCAGTTGGTTAGAGCACACGCTTGATAAGCGTGGGGTCACAAGTTCAAGTCTTGTCAGACCCACCATTCTGACGAACGCAGTATGAAAATACTGAAGCAAACAGAAAATCAGAACATTGAATCTAAATGATAAGCTGGGGACTTAGCTTAGTTGGTAGAGCGCCTGCTTTGCACGCAGGAGGTCAGGAGTTCGACTCTCCTAGTCTCCACCATAGATTATAGAATTTAGTAAGTTTAAGCTTATTAACTTCTGTGATTTATCACAGTTTCTAGACCTGACGAAGGCTAGAGCAATCATTAACAGAATATATTTGAGTTGAAATAAATTGTTCATACTCGTTTTAATAAAACACAATAATGTGACACGTAAGTGACATATTAGAGTGAATAAAAGAAATGAGAAACTAGCGATTAAACTGAATCAAGCGTTTTGGTATATGAATTAAATTGAAGCTGTACAGTGTTTAAGTGCACAGTACTTCGAACTGTATGAGAGTGATGATTAGTCATTATGATCTGTTGTTATCCTACTTGTAGGGATTAACGACTGTTTGGGGTTGTATAGTCAAGTAATTAAGTGCATGTGGTGGATGCCTTGGCAGTCAGAGGCGATGAAAGACGTAATAGCCTGCGATAAGCTTCGGGGAGGCGGCAAATATCCTGTGATCCGGAGATTTCTGAATGGGGAAACCCACTTACCATAAGGTAGGTATCGTATGATGAATACATAGTCATACGAGGCGAACGAGGGGAAGTGAAACATCTCAGTACCCTTAGGAAAAGAAATCAATTGAGATTCCGTCAGTAGCGGCGAGCGAACGCGGATCAGCCCATTAAGTTATATGTGTTTTAGCGGAAAGCTCTGGGAAGTGCTACCGTAGAGGGTGATAGTCCCGTACACGAAAGGGCACATATAATGATGACGAGTAGGGCGAGGCACGTGAAACCTTGTCTGAATATGGGGGGACCATCCTCCAAGGCTAAATACTCCTGACTGACCGATAGTGAACCAGTACCGTGAGGGAAAGGCGAAAAGAACCCCTGTGAGGGGAGTGAAATAGATCCTGAAACCGCATGCATACAAGCAGTGGGAGCCGACTTGTTCGGTGACTGCGTACCTTTTGTATAATGGGTCAGCGACTTATATTCAGTAGCAAGGTTAACCGTATAGGGGAGCCGTAGAGAAATCGAGTCTTAATAGGGCGTATAGTTGCTGGGTATAGACCCGAAACCGGGTGATCTATCCATGAGCAGGTTGAAGGTTGGGTAACACTAACTGGAGGACCGAACCCACTGTCGTTGAAAAGCCAGGGGATGACTTGTGGATAGGGGTGAAAGGCTAATCAAACTCGGTGATAGCTGGTTCTCCCCGAAAGCTATTTAGGTAGCGCCTCGGACGAATACCATTGGGGGTAGAGCACTGTTTCGGCTAGGGGGTCATCCCGACTTACCAAACCGATGCAAACTCCGAATACCAATGAGTACTATCCGGGAGACAGACTGCGGGTGCTAACGTCCGTAGTCAAGAGGAAAACAATCCAGACCGCCAGCTAAGGTCCCAAAATCTATATTAAGTGGGAAACGATGTGGGAAGGCATAGACAGCTAGGAGGTTGGCTTAGAAGCAGCCACCCTTTAAAGAAAGCGTAATAGCTCACTAGTCGAGTCGGCCTGCGCGGAAGATGTAACGGGGCTAAAATATAGTACCGAAGCTGCGGATGTATACTTTGTATACGTGGTAGGGGAGCGTTCTGTAAGCCGATGAAGGTGGATTGAGAAGTCTGCTGGAGGTATCAGAAGTGCGAATGCTGACGTGAGTAACGACAAAACGGGTGAAAAACCCGTTCGCTGAAAGACCAAGGGTTCCAGTCCAACGTTAATCGGGGCTGGGTGAGTCGACCCCTAAGGCGAGGCCGAGAGGCGTAGTCGATGGGAAATTGGTTAATATTCCAATACTTCTATGTAATGCGATGAGAGGACGGAGAAGGTTAAGTCAGCCTGGCGTTGGTTGTCCAGGTGAAAGGTTGTAGGCATGTATCTTAGGCAAATCCGGGGTACTCTATGCTGAGAACTGATAGCAAGCTGTACTTGTACAGTAAAGTGGCTGATACCATACTTCCAAGAAAAGTCTCTAAGCTTCAGTTACACAGGAATCGTACCCGAAACCGACACAGGTGGTCAGGTCGAGTAGACCAAAGCGCTTGAGAGAACTCTGCTGAAGGAACTAGGCAAAATGGTACCGTAACTTCGGGAGAAGGTACGCTGCCGATGGTGATAGAACTTGCTTCTTGAGCTGTTGGCAGCCACAGAAACTAGGCCCCTGCAACTGTTTATTAAAAACATAGCACTCTGCAAACACGAAAGTGGACGTATAGGGTGTGATGCCTGCCCGGTGCTGGAAGGTTAATTGATGGGGTTAGCGTAAGCGAAGCTCTTGATCGAAGCCCCAGTAAACGGCGGCCGTAACTATAACGGTCCTAAGGTAGCGAAATTCCTTGTCGGGTAAGTTCCGACCTGCACGAATGGCATAATGATGGGGGCGCTGTCTCCAGCAGAGGCTCAGTGAAATCGAAATCGCCGTGAAGATGCGGTGTACCCGCGGCTAGACGGAAAGACCCCGTGAACCTTTACTGCAGCTTGACATTGAACTTTGATCTTACTTGTGTAGGATAGGTGGGAGGCTTTGAAGTGACGACGCTAGTTGTCATGGAGCCGTCCTTGAAATACCACCCTGGTAATATTGAGGTTCTAACTCTGTCCCGTGATCCGGGACGAGGACCATGTCTGGTGGGTAGTTTGACTGGGGCGGTCTCCTCCTAAAGAGTAACGGAGGAGTACGAAGGTGCGCTCAGCGTGGTCGGAAATCACGCGTAGAGTATAAAGGCAAAAGCGCGCTTAACTGCGAGACCAACAAGTCGAGCAGGTACGAAAGTAGGTCTTAGTGATCCGGTGGTTCTGTATGGAAGGGCCATCGCTCAACGGATAAAAGGTACTCTGGGGATAACAGGCTGATACCGCCCAAGAGTTCATATCGACGGCGGTGTTTGGCACCTCGATGTCGGCTCATCTCATCCTGGGGCTGAAGCAGGTCCCAAGGGTATGGCTGTTCGCCATTTAAAGAGGTACGCGAGCTGGGTTTAGAACGTCGTGAGACAGTTCGGTCCCTATCTACCGTGGGCGCTGGAAATTTGAGAGGATCTGCTCCTAGTACGAGAGGACCAGAGTGGACGAACCTCTGGTGTACCGGTTGTGACGCCAGTCGCATCGCCGGGTAGCTATGTTCGGAAGGGATAACCGCTGAAAGCATCTAAGCGGGAAGCCTACCTCAAGATAAGATTTCCCTAGGAATTTATTCCTCTAAAGAGCCGTTGAAGACTACGACGTTGATAGGTTGGATGTGGAAGTGCAGCGATGCATGAAGCTGACCAATACTAATTGCTCGTGAGGCTTGACTATACAACACCCAAACAGTTGTATGTTTCGATAAATTCAATGCAAAATGCTTGATTTAGTGAAAAAGCTAGTTACAATACCAACTCAAATAAATTCCTGTTAATAACTCTTTTGGAAAAAGCATTGGCACACACTGAAAAGTGAAGAAATAAGACCAAAGCAAGTATCCATAAACAGTTTGCTGGCGACAATAGCAAGAGTGAACCACCTGATCCCTTCCCGAACTCAGAAGTGAAACCTCTTTGCGCTGATGGTAGTGTGGGGTTACCCATGTGAGAGTAAGTCATCGCCAGCTTTTAAATCTAAAAGCCCCCTCA
>NZ_JACAIJ010000036.1:0-5553 GCF_030325485.1 Acinetobacter sp. R933-2 | reverse complement strand
AAAAATGATGAATCGTTTAAGCAGCAATTAGCCGATTTTGAGCAATTTTTAAATACGGAAAATAAGACCGAAGAAAATAGGCAAAAAGATAAAGATCTTTTTAATGGATTTATTTGGGATAAGACCTAAATTTCGCATATGAGATTTTATGTTAAATAAAAATCTCTTTTGGAGACTTAATCTTTGAAAATTAAAGTAATATGTATTATTTAGAAAAGATCTATAGATAGATGAACTCCTTTTTTACTAATTTAAAACCTTTAAATCGAGAAGATTTAATTCAAAAACTTACATCTAAAGAAAGTGATAAAAAATTTAGATTTAGTGAGCATTGGATTCTTAAAAATGAAATTAAACCTGTAGATTTATATTGTTATTTATATGCTAAATATGGGGCACCAAAGGGACTTTTAACCCTGATGAGAAATAAGGATTTAGGTTCAGCTAATATAATTCAGTGGGATTGGATGCTAAAAAGTGATTTAGGCACTTTACACATACAAGGACATAATTTTCGAACAGAAGTTTTTGTTAATCATGATATGGAAGTTAAGCACCTTAAAGTTAATGATTTTATTGAACAAATTAAATCTGATTTCAAAAACTATGGAAAAGAAATATCAAATATTAAAAAGTCATTAGAAAAGTGGACTGAATTCGTAAATCCATTTTTTATTATTAAATCTACTATCCGTCAAAATTTTTCAACATTGAAAAAATTACAACTTGATCTTTCACAAGATAAAATTTCAAGTATTTTTGAATTAGAAGATGAATACAAATGGACTGAGGTAGCGAATAAATATTATTTTGCTATAGGCATTATCCATGGTATTCGCTCAATGCTACCAGTTATGGCTGAATCTTTTATTAATTGCTTAATATTTATTTTATGTAAGTCTGAAATAAAATCGTCTTCTAGATTATATGATGCTGTTGTAAGACAACAAATTGATATTAGGGTTCAAAGTTTACATCTAAATTGTAATTATTTTATTTCCCCTATAGATTATTCTTCAAAAGAATGTAAAGCTTTTCATACTTTAATGAATGAACGAAATGATATGTTACATGGAAATATTCATGTTAAAAAACAATCATTTGGTGAAGTTTATTTTAATAAAGATATGGCAATATATGATACTTATCAAGATCATTGGGAAAAGTCGATTGGAATATTAATACAATCCGTCAAACTAGATACAATTTATCAAGATTTAAAAGTTGTTGAAAATTTTATTGAATATATTTTATCTAAACTTGATCCTCAAGTTAGTGATAATCTAAAAAGCTTATTAGATAAAGCATATTTAGGGTTTAATGAAAAAACAGGAAGAATTGGAATTTTATTCTCAGACCACTTTGCAGATTTTAAAACATCTGCTAAAAAAGAATAAGTTTTTAAAATATTGTTAAATATAATTTTTTTTAGATAGAAAATTCTTTAACTACTAAATATACATAGACTTTAAATAATAGATTCCTTAAAATGCTAAAAAGTTTTCTAAATTTGAGATTGTTTTGCAATGGATAATATTTTTCTTTTCAATGAAAAAAAATTGACTGAAGCAACAATTTTCTTTTTATTACAAACAAGACATAACACCATCAATATATTGAAATTGATGAAATTATTGTATCTAACTGAACGTAAATCTTTTGAAATGTTCCACACCCCAATCATTGGGGATAGTCTAGTTTCAATGAAGAATGGTCCTGTTCTATCTTTAACTTTAGATAGAATTAATCATGGTAGTGAAAAAAAGACGTATTGGGATCAATTTATTTCAGATCGCAAGGATCATGATCTCGCACTGAAAGTAGATGTACCAATTCAGTCTGATGATGATCTCCTAGAGTTAAGTGACAATGATATCACTGTTCTCAAACAAATCTGGTTTGAGTTCGGGGATAAAAATCAATGGGATTTAGTAGATTATACTCATGATTTTTGTCCAGAATGGCGTAATCCAGGTTCGTCAATGTACCCTATTGGATATAAGGATTTATTCAAGGCACTCAATTTTTCTCAAGAATTGTCTAATGAAATTATTGATCAGCTTGAATCACAAGCTTATATCAACCAATCTGTTCAAATGGTTAATAATCACTAGGAATGTTTTGAATGTCTGAATGGAAAGCTGAAGCAGGTGATGCATTTTTTTGCCAAGCCGGTCCGAAAGAACATTTATTTGTCGTCTTGTTTGATCCCGATACTTATTCAAGTGAGGGGTATGGCAAAAGATTGTGCATTGTCTCAGTAAACTTCACTTCTGTGACTAGTGAAAAGAAAATTGATCCTGCTTGTATTATTGAGGTTGGTGAGCATTCATTTATTCAGCATCAAAGTTATGTCCTGTATGAAAGAATCCAAATTATGGATCATGAACACGTTTGTAAATGTGTAAATACTGGTGTTTATCGACCAGCTGCAAAAGTATCAATTAGTCTTTTGAATCGGATTATCTCTGGGATACAAGAATCCTCAGCCACACCACGAAAATATAAGAAATTATTTAAAAAGGAATAAAAAAGCCGAACATCCTTTTGGGCTTTTTTACATATTTGATTTAGAGCTATTATGGTAGCATCTCTCTCCATGTCATTAAGTAGGGATATTTCTCCCAATAGGTTTGGAGTTGTCTAGCGTTTAATACAAAAGGATTTTCTTTAAAGCTCCAATAATGATCAGGAAATTTTTCATAATTTTCGATAGCTCTATCAAAAATATTCATAGATCTAATTTCGATACTATTCTTATTTTCAAAAGCTCTCCATAAACTGGCCTCTCTTGTATCCCAATCGTTTTTTTCACCAATTACTAGAATGTATCTAAATTTACTCACCGCACCAAAAATTCTTCTTTTTTCAGCAGGATGAAACTCAAAATATCTTTGCCAACTTTTTACTTGTTCAATTCCATGATTTAGCTCCGCACTAGGTTCATTATTTTGATTAAAGAGTCTTGCCCGAGGTTTTTCAATTTCAACTAACACCCACTCGGGACCATCTGAATTATCATTTAGCCAACAAAAATCACATCTAAAATTATTACCCAAACTAACTTCTGAAAAAATTGGTTGTATCCCAAAATGTCTTGAGAATAGCTCAGAGAAAAGAAAGCTATTTTTTTTTAGTAATTGTAGAAGTTCTCTTTCAGAAGAATTATATCTAGCCTTTTTTAACTGCTCTTTTACTTTTTCTAAATCAAAGTTCATTCTTAATCCAAGTACTTATTGAGATACAAAATAATACCTGATTGAACCCCGGTTCCACTAAGAAAGAGAGAGCATTAATTTATGGTATCAATAAATTTACTTTTAAATTTTCTAAAATTAACATAATACACCTTATACGAAATGCTTTATAATTATCCTTATAATTCAACGCTGTAGTTCCTAGTTGATAGCCCGAGTTTCCATGACCGGGCTTTTTTTATGATTTTTCATGTTCCACGCCTAATGTTTAATCAATGTTTCACAGTTTTAATTAAATAAACTGAATAATTTAGTCAGTATGATTTAAGCGTTCGTCTTGAATAAGATCATCTAATTCATCTTCTAAATCTTCAATCTTACTATTGAGAGATAAAATAGAGTTTTTTAAACGTTCATTTTCAGGAACGCCAGGATGTTTTAATTTTTTAAAAATCTCCAATAATTCGCTGCGATGAGTGCGTAACCTTTCAATGTCATTTTCAAGAGCTATCCTTGGCGTCCAGAGTGCAAGTAAACTTTGCTCATAGTCTTTGAGTTCTTCACAACTCATTGAAGCTAATTCAGCTGTAGTTCTCATGGTTTAAAATCCGTTTTGCTATGCAGAGATTTAAAAATCCGCTTTGCTGTTTCTTCTCTTACGCTTTTAGGATCTCGTAAGATGCCACCAATCCAAAGGGCGAAAGTAGGGTAGTCTGGGAAATTACTTAGGTCTGAAAGTTCAGAAAGTTTTGATAGAACCGTACTGTATTTATTAACTTGAGCATCTGACATATTACAGAACATATCTACCGTTTTTGGATCTCGTTCAGGTGCTACTAATTTGGGTTTAGGCTTCTCTTTTACCGTAAATTTAAAACCGACAACGGAACGCCCTTTTTTGACATTTTCATAAGTCAAATTGATATCAGTATTTTCTGTAATTTCATTCAATGAAGGGGTAATTACACGTTTTTTTAAATTGCTAAGATCTTGATAAGATTCTGGTAATCCAAATTCTGTTTTTAGATGCTCTAGTGACATCTCAAAATATCCAATTGTTTGATGTTTTTTTGCTAAATGATAAAAATCAAATGAATAGTCTTTTTTTAGACTGAGGACAATATCTTTTTTATATTTAGTATAGGGATTTAACTTATCAAATTCTTTTAGCATTAAAAGAACTTCATCTGGAAAACAAATAGACACACAACCATCTTCATATCTAGCTCGAATAACCCAATTACAATATGTTTTACGTCCTTTTTCATCTAAGTAACAGAAATAACGTTTAATAAGAGCCTTACTTGCATCTATAAGCGATTTATATGCTGAATGAGTTTTTATATTACATTCTTGAGCAAATTTTTCTGCTGTAATAACTATTGCATCTTTCTCAGTTGCATTTGTTGTTCTCGCTATTGGACTTGCGAGAATTAAAATGCGTTTCTCATCAATACTCATACTTTTAAAGCATTCTTGAATACTGTTCTGCATTACTACCCAAGATGGTGGATATGTTTTTTTATTTTGTTCATTCATAAATTAACTACAGTGTATTTAAGGTACTTTGAATATAGCGTACCTAAATATAGCAATTCGATTATTATTTGACTATTATTTTTGTACTTTTTTAACAATAAAGTACAATTTATTTAATGTACTTAGTTGTCCTCCAAAAGTACTTTTAAAGTCCTCCAAAAGTACTTTTTAAAGTTGATTTTGTCCTCCAAAAGTACTTAGTTGTCCTCCAAAAGTACTTTTTTAAAGTCTGAAAGCATTGCTAGACATGGGCTAGAGGAGGGGCTAAAAGCTTTTAAAAGCTTTTTAAAAGTATAAAAGGGAATTTTGTTCAAATTTGGGCTATAAAAACTGCCCTTGGTACTCGCTAAAGCTCGTACTCTATTGAAGCTCGTTTCTCTCGCTTCGTTGGGGCAGTTTTTTTCTTAACTTATCTAGTATTCAAAAAGCAAAAGCATGAATAATGCATTCGCTTCGCTCATGCTTTTTGAAAAGCAAAAGCCTCATTGTGACGCTCGTAGACACTCGCTAAGCACAATCTACTGTAATTCAGTAAAAACGGTTTATCAGAGGAGGATTAAGCGAACTTTCAATGTGACGCTCGTAGACACTCGCTAAATGCTTTCATTTGCGTTCTAAGCAATTTTATTTTAATCAACTATAGTTTCCCTATATTTTTAGTTAAAGTCGCTAAAAACCCCGTTTTTTTGCTTTTAAATGGGGTTACCAAGGCATGTAGTCAGGATTATTGTCAGGATCTTGTTTTTTGGGTTCATTTTTCTGCTGGTTTTTTGGGTCTTCACGTCTTGAAAATGCTAAAAGGTCGGGTGCTCGTTTT